>NZ_JBDNIJ010000099.1:0-8837 GCF_041688325.1 Ilumatobacter sp. | reverse complement strand
CTGGTAGGTCGAGCTGGTTTCGATGTGGTGGGCCATGATCACTCCTGCGGTCGGCGACATACCCGTGGACAACGTCGCCGACCACAACACCGGCCCTCGAAAGCGACGGATCAGACAATCTCTTTGGGCCGAGCAGGCCCGGGCTGATCGATCGCCGCCGTCGTCGGCGGCGTCAGGCAGCGACAGCCAAAGTGTCGGCCTTTGCCCAGACCAATGCGGAGCCACGCCGTGACAACTCGAGGCGCAGCCACAGCAGCATTGTTCCAACCGTCAGAATGCCCGTCGCTGGGCCGAGCAACGACTTGACCAAGCCGAAGGTCGTCGTGGCGGCTCGATGTGCGACGAGTCCGCTCTGCATCGCCTCGACTTCGCCGTTGTCTTCGCCGTGCATCACATCTCCGTTTGTCGGTTTCCAGAAGCGGCCACAAGGATCGCGGTATGCACTGGCCTGCGACGCGAGGGAACCTGATCGGACTCGGCGAGGGGGAGCCGGGTCCGATCAGGTTCGGGAGATGCTGATGTGCTCAAGCTGACGTAGTTGCCGCAATCTCCGCCACTCGATCGCCCTGGAACCGGATGACCTTCTGAATCGTGGTCAGGGCGAGCACGATTGCGATGAGGATCATGGCCAGGCCGGTCAGGCGAAGACCGGGGAGCCAGGTGCCGACGGCACGGACGAAGCCGATGTCGGCGAGGTCGCCACTCGTTGCACCTGACGGATCGGCAATGCTGGCTGCATCGACACCGCCGATGGTGACAGCGGTGACGATGCCGACGACGAATGCCACCATCTCGGTCATCACTCCCATCATCATCAGCATCGGTGTGGCCGTGCCGGTCCACGGCTTCTTCAGCTGGAGGGCGCGAGCACCGAGCGATGTCTGCACGTCGCGGCCCGCCTCACGAAGGTGACGGACGATGTTGACGAGCGTCATCGTGATCGCAGCCAAGATGAGACCCATTCCGAGGAACAGGAATGCCCCGGTGAGTTGCACCAACGCTTCACCGCTTCCGAGGTCAGACGCCACGCCCGAGGGCGAGAAGAAGTCGCCGAAGCTGATGCCGCCGGCGACTGCCATGACGAAGGCAGCAACAACAGTCATCGAGCCCATTGCGAGCATTGGCCATTGCATTGTCTTGGCCATCTTCTGGATGGCGTCGTCGCCCTTGTACGGGATGGTCTCGCTGATCCGTGTGGTCGCTCCGGCTCCTGGAGCCGATTTCAAGCCGCCCGCGGTGGTGACGGAGCGGTGAAGTAGGGATGTCATGAGTCTGTTCCTTTCGAGAGGACGATCGGCAATGCATGTGTCATTGCGTCACGTCGGTATGTGATGGTTGTTCGGATGTTGTGAAGGGCGTAGGGGACGGCTCCCGCGAATAGGACTGCGAGTCCGACGATGCCCAATGGGTTCGCCCACGCTCTCGTCGATGCCCAAACACCACGATCGGTGAGCGCTTGGGCATCGGTTGATGCGAGTGGGAACAAGTCGGCAGCCGCGAGGCCGGCAACGATCAAGGCGATGAGTGCCGCCACCGTGACCATGGCGCCGAGGGCGCCGACCGCGAGTGGCCCGACACTGATGCCGACCCCGGTGGGGCGGCTTGCGGACTGGTGGGTTGTCATGTGTACCTCCTGGGAGTTGTGTGGTTGGTTGTCACAACAGAGAACCGTGCTGATGGAAGAACTCGACCGCGAACCACCCAAATGACGCAATCACACCGAAAGCTGGTCCGAATTCCCGGGAATCTCGTTCCGTCGAACGTTGTTTCCAATGCATGGGCTGCCCTCAACGCTTCACGCACTTGCGGCACGGAAGCCTCATCGATGCCGTCGTCGCCACGTCCAGCGGGGCATAGGTTCGTCGCGATGGGAGCACGGATGGAGCGGTACGGCGCGTGGCTTGCGTGTTGCCTGAGCCGCGGTCCGCGATCCCCGTTGGGCGAGGGCGACGTCGAGATGCTCACCCAGGAGATGGGCGAGCAGTCCTACGCCGGCGGAACGTTCGTGTTTCGACAGGGCGAGGCCGCTGCGATGGTGCACATTGTCCGCACTGGTTCTGTTGAATTGTCTCGGACGGTCAAGGGCCGCAGGGTGACCCTGCAGGTTCTGCGACCCGGTGATGTGTTCGGCGACGTTCCGGTGTTCCTGGGTGAGCCCGAGCCGTTCGACGCTCGCGCGATCGAGGATTGCACGCTGCTGCAACTTGATTCCGCTGCGCTGTACCACCTGCTGCAGACTCGACCCTTGGTCGCTCGACGGTGGTTCGTTTCTCTGGCAGAGCGGATGGCCGGGCTGCAGGGTCGGCTGGTCGATCTGCTTGCAGGAGGAATTGAGGCCCAGCTCACTTCTATTCTGCTTCGCGAGGCCGACGAGTGTGGTCGTGTGTGGGCCACTCAGGGCAAGCCTGGCTGGCATGCTTGGGGTGCAGCGTTCCAGCGTGCAGCGGGTCCTGAAGTTACTCGAGTCCGCTGGCCTGATCGAGCTCCACTATCGCTGTATCGACCTCGTCGATCGCGGCGGGTTGGTCTCGCTCCTGGAGGAATCGGAGTCGTCCGCCAAGAGCGGGCTTGCTGTGCGCAATGCTGGCGTCAACTGAGGCGTTGAACGCGGCGCCGGGCTCGAACACTTCGGCCACCGACCATGCCTGGAACGGGCAGTCGGTCGCGGCGTGTGGAGGTTCACCGTCGGCCGTCTCCGAGATTGAGTCGAGTACGTACCTGTGCAGGTGGGGTTCGATGTTGTCTCGCAGACCTGCCGGGTTCATGCCAACTCAGATCGCGGCTCCGGCGTACGGTCCGAGCAGCCACGGCCACACAGTTCCTTGGTGGTATGCGAGGTCGCGGTCGATGGGTCCGCCTCGGTGACGCGACCGGTAGGACTGGTCGTCGGGTGTCAACGACTGCAGACCGATCGACGTGAGTAGTGGGCCGCATGACATCACGACCGAGCGGTCGACCAACGGTCATGTGGGAGGGAGGCAGCCAACAGTTGGTTGGGGCGGAGCGCCGGATCGTCTCCGTTCGGGCCATCCACGACATCGACGAGCGCCCCGTCCGCTCGCACGAATCGACGGGCAAAGGACGTGCTCGCTGTCCCATGGAGCCTCGCTGTGCGAGGGTCGGTCTGACCGGTCTTCGCTCCCAGCTCCTCGATGGTGGCGAGCGCGTTGATCTCGACCGCCTTGTCGATTCGAGGCGTCACTGCCGCGTCGTCGATGCGCGCGTCCGTCTACGTCAGGGCAACTCCCGGGGGATCCCTGGGTCAGCAGCCCGTCGGTCGGGTCGGCGTTGATGCCGTACCGGGTACCGGCGAGATGGCTATCGATGATCTGGGGAAGGTGTCTGGAGAGTCCCGCTGTAAGATCGACGTCACCGGTGACGGCCACGTGGCGTTCGATCACGGTTCGATACTGCTCACGTGGGACGAGCCGATGCAACGCTGGATCGAATCTCGTCGCACCGACAGTCTCGAGACGCTGTGCCGGAGATTCAGCAGAATCGGTTCGAACGTCGTCGTGTTTGCGGCGTTCGGAGTTCTCGTTGTTGTGAGCGGGTGACGCTGCCGAGCATTCGCCCTCGCGCTCACCGTTGCCGTGCTGGTCAGCTCCCCGTTCGAATTCATCCTCAAGGAGATCGTCGGACGTGACCGCCCTGACCTCGATCGCCTCATCAGAGGCACGGGGGTCACACATCCGAGTGGACACGTCCTCGCGGCCGTCACCCTCTGGGGACTGCTCCCGCCCATCGTCTCACTCCTCACCAATAGGCGCTGGACCTGGTGGACGAGCGTTGCTGTTTCCGCAGTTCTGATCACGGGCATCGCTGCAAGCCGCGCATACGTCGGCGTGCACTGGTTTTCTGTTGTCATCCAGAGTTTGCTGCTCGGCTGGCTCCACTTGACGGTCATCGAAACCCTGTACCTCTGGCACCACCGAGATCGCCGCTGCAACCAGTGGGTCTCGGCGAGGGTCTTGCATCAGAAAGTCGCGACGCGTGACCTTGCCCAGTCAATGGCCTGGCATCTCCAGTCCTGCGAGTCCGAGCGGGTCAGATGGAGGTGTAGACGATTCCAAGTGTTCCAGGCCCGGTGTGTGCGCCGACCGACGGGCCGACCTCGTAGGTGACGACCTCGCTGCCAGGGAGTTGCGTGTCGAGTCGAATCCTGATCTGCTCGGCGACTTCGTGGTGGACGGCATGCCCGACGCCGATGCGCAGCGCACCGGATTGGGCCGCCGCCACGGTTCCGTCGATCATCGCCTCGATCGCCGCGTCGAGGTCGACGGCGGTGCCTCGATCGTGTAGCTCTCCTTTGGCCAACTCGAGCAATGTCGTCGGTGTCAGTTCGCCGCTGATGGCCACGAAGCGTCCGCCGCGCCGGGCAACGGCAGGGACGCCGACGACGAAGAGACTTCCCGTGCCGGCCGCGGTGCGCTCGGCAGCCGAGGCTGACTCGTCGATCGTGCAACCGCGATCGAGAAACTCCGCCGCCCGCCAGGCAGCAAGGGCAACCGGGAACGACCCGACTCCGGTGTCGACGATCGACACTGGGATGTCGACCATGCCAGCCGCGACGGTTGCCGACGCCACCGTCGCGGAGTACGCGGCGCCGGTGTGCACCGACAGCACAGCGGTGGCACCGCGTTGTGCTGCGGCTCGGTAGGTGTCGACGAATGTGCCCGGCGAGGGAGCGGCGGTGGACACCTCGGCACCGTTGGCCATGTGCGTGTAGAACTCGGCCGTGGTGAGGTCGACGCCTTCGGCGAAGTCCTCGCCGTCGATGGTGATCGTCAGCGGAACGACGAACATCCCGAAGCGCCGCCGGACCGCTTCGGGGAGCATCGAGGCGGAGTCGGTGACGAGCTGAATCATCTGTTCGGCCTGACGGTGCGGAACTTGGTCAAGATCATGGCAGTTCCTGCGAGCGCGAACAGGGGCAGTCCGGCGGTGGGCGGCGGACCCCACGCGTTGGGCAGACGGCGACGCCACCAGACAACGGCGGCGGCGACCCACACCGCAGACGACAACCAGATCGCCGTTTCGGTGTTGCGTTTCGTCGCGGCCGCCGTGGCGGCCACCGCCGCGTCGATCGGGAAGTAGGCCGGGAACACTGCGAGACACGCTCCCGCCGATGTCGCAACGCCCTTGCCGCCCTTACCTCGGGACCAGACCGGGACGATATGCCCGGCAATCGACGCCGTGGCGGCGACGTACGCGCCGGTCGGCCCGGCGATTGCTCGACCGGCAGCCCCCGCCGCGGCACCTTTGGCCATGTCGGCAACCAGCACTGCAGCGCCCCATCGGACGCCGAGAACGGTTGCGGTGTTGAGCGCTCCGGGATTGCCGCTTCCGGCGGTCCGGAGATCGGCGACGGGACTGCTGGCGAGTCGGGTGGCGATGTCGGCTGACGGCATTGTGCCGAGCAGGTACCCGGCCAGCGCCGCGATCACGGTGGAGCGCATCAGTATGGCTGTCAACGATCGACCGACGCGAGCAGCACAGCAACATCACCGGTCCTATCGGTCCACACCTGACGGGTGGTGAAGCCGGCCATTGCCAATTCCGACGTGATCGAAGGGAGTCGGAACTTGGTCGAGATCTCGATCCGGATCTCCTCACCGTCGTGCAGTTCCACGTTCACGTCGGCGTCCGCGACTGCGATCAGGTGGTCATCGTTGACGCGCAGGCGCAGGTTCATCCGTTCCTGCGACGGATCCCAGAGGGCTACGTGATCAAACGCGGCAACGTCGAAGTCGGCGTGGAGCTCATGGTTGAGGACGTGGAGCACGTTGCGGGTGAATTCGGCGGTGACACCGTGCGGGTCGTCGTAGGCGTCGACCAACCGGTCCACGGGCTTGACGAGATCCACGCCGAGCAACAGCCATCCGCCGGCAGGCAAGTGTTCGGCAAGCATCGACACGAACGCTCGCCGTCCCTCCATGTACAGGTCGCCGATCGTCGACCCCAAGAACGTGATCATCGGAACGCCGTCGGTGGGGAGATGCCACAGGTGCCGGGCGAAGTCACCGACGACGCCATGGATCTGGACGTCCGAGTATGCCGCGCTCAGCTCGACGGCTGCGCCGCGAAGGGTCTGCTCGCTGACGTCAAAGGGGATGAACCGACGGAGCTGGCCCGTCTCGGTGAACGCTCGCAGCAACGTGTGGGTCTTGTCCGACGTGCCCGATCCGAGCTCGATGATCATATCCGCCTTGGTGAGCTCCGCGATGGCAGTGGCCTCGCGTCTCAGGATCGAACGTTCCGCCTCGGTGGGATAGTACTCGGCGAGACCGGTGATCTCCTCGAACAGTTCGCTGCCGCGGTCGTCGTAGAGCCAACGTGGGGGGAGCCGGAGTGGTCGGCGTCCGAGGCCGCGGGGGACGTCGTCGATCAGGGCTCGACGGGACCAGTCCGGGTCGAGGTGAGCGTCGAAGGTCGGTTCGGTGATGGAGGTGGTCATCGGGGTGCGTCTCCTATTGCGAGTCGCACGCCGGTCATCGGCCAGCGTGCAGCGGGTGGAAAGAAGTTGCGATAGGTCGTACGAACGTGACCCGTCGTCGGGGGGCGCCGGCGATGGGTGGAGTTGTTCGAGATCGAAGCCACGCTCCGGCGTGGACGGCCGACTCGTTGCCGCGTACTCCCATTCGAATTCGGTGGGCGGACGTGCTCCGGCCCACCGCGCATAGGCGTCGGCCTCGTAGAAACTGACGTGGCAGACCGGCTCGTCGTCGATCACCGGACGCGTCCCACCGAGGGTGTGGATCATCCACACTTCGCCTTCGAGCCGCCAGTAAAGCGTTGCGGTCCAGGCCTCGGACAGCGCCGTGTGCCAGCCATCGGACAGCCACAAGTCCGCTCGTTGGTAGCCGCCGTCGACGATGAACTGCGTCCAGTCGCCGGCGGTGACCAGTCGGTTCGCGAGCCGGAACGGTTCGAGGAACACGTGATGGAAGGGTTGTTCGTTGTCGAATGCGAACGAGTCGCCGCGGTGCCCGGTCCCGACCACGCCGCCGTCGACATCGGTCCATCGGGCCGGGCGGTCGATCCGATTCAGCGGCTCGGCTCGGCGCTGTGACCGGTAGCCGGGGCGCGACGGATTCAGCGACAAGACATGTTTGATGTCCATGAGCATCAGCTCCTGGTGCTGTTGTTCGTGATGCAGACCCAGCCGGACGAGATCGGTGACGTCATCCGACAGGTCCGCTCCGTCCAACAGGGCTCGGATGCGCCGGTCGACCGGTTCGAAGTCGGATTCGTACCGCTCGAGTACGAACGTCTCGAAGAACCAGGTCGTGTGGGCGCGATGCCACTCGGTCGGACTCACGTCGGGCATCGACTGTGCCGCCTGATCCTCGCCCGACAGCGGCGAGGCCAGTTCTTCGGTCAGCTCGCGGGTCGTGCAGTAGTCGGTCGACAAGGGTGCGCTGACGTTGGTCACCGATGGGAAACCCGGCGGCTGTCTCCGGCATTCCGGCCAGCGATTTTCGTTCTGGAGCCGGGCACGTTCAGTCGGTGGAATCAGCGCAGTCCGCGGTCAATCGGATCCGGCCGCTGGTGCGCTGACTCGAGAGCCGGCTCAGGTGCCCGCCGGGCCAGACGACCGTGATGTCGCTGATCGTGGGGAGCATCCCGACGACGACCGCAGGGCTGTGCGCCCCGTTGTAGGTGTTGGCGCCCAGCAGCATTCGGGTCGAGATGCTGCCCTGGTCGACGGTGACGACGGCTCCAACGGGGTGGCAACCAGCGCCGGGGGCAATGGTGACCGAGCTCCCGGCGGCGACGTTGCGGAGCGCGTCGAGGGAACCGTCGACCGAGAGGAACACGTAGTCGTCGTCGCCGTCGGCGTCGAAGTCGGCGATCGTGAGGCCCCTCGATGCACTGTCCCACCTCAGACCGATCCGAGGCCACACGTCGACGTACCGACCTCCACCGATGCCAACGAGCACGGCAGGCGGATCGATCAGCGCGACGGTGGTGCCGGGGATCTTGTTACGCACCTTCCCCGACGCGAATCCACCGTTGGCGACGACCAGATCGAGGCGGCCGTCCAGGTTGATGTCGGTGGCACCCGAAGCCCACGAACTCGACACGATCGTCGTCGCAGTGCCCGGTGGACGGATCCGAGCAGCCCCGGTGTCGGCCGCGACCACGAATTGATCGCCATCGCGCAGGAGGACCTCGTTGTCGCCGAGATCAGAGACGTACGCGTCAAGGCTTCCGTCGCCGTCGAGGTCGGCGATCGTGACGCCCATCCCGTCGATCGCCAGATCTGCTCCGAGTTCGGCTGCGATGTCGAACCACGGACCGGTGGGATCGCCCCGGCGTGAATACAACGAATCGGGGTCGAGGTCCCAACCGACGTCGCGGGTCGCCCAGACGTCGAGCAGTCCGTCACCATCGATGTCGGCGACCTCGCCGGCCATGGTCGGCCCCTCGCCGTTCCCCAACGGGGTGGGAACGAACGTACGCGGCTCGCCGGGGTCGGCCGTCCACACGATGTCGTGCGCCTCGGCGCCGCGGCCGAGGCGCACGATGTCAAGTGCCCCGCCGCTCGAGAGTTCGGCAGCGATCAGTCCCGCAGATGGCTGTGTCCCTGCGAGCTCGGTCGGTTCTCCTGGCGGTGATCCAGTGCCGATCCACTCCCCGCCCCAGATCACAGCGTCGTACTCGCCATTGCGTGCGACCAGGAGATCGGGCCAACCGTCACGGTCCACGTCGGCGGCGGTGACGGCCGTTGCGCGGCTGATGCCGAGCGAGCGGGGTGTGGCGAACCCGTCAGTTCTCCAGAGATAGATATCCACACTGCCCTGCGCCACCACCAGATCAAGATCGCCGTCCAG
>NZ_JBDNIJ010000452.1:0-3077 GCF_041688325.1 Ilumatobacter sp. | reverse complement strand
TTCGCCTCAGACACGTTTATGACGCGTACGCCATCGATTCCAAGCATGGCCTCGGCCAGGCCACTACCGTCTCCCATCGCAGGGATCTCCTCACCGTTGAAGTCGTAGAACCACTCCAACTCTGGCGGGATCCCTGCACCCGATCGCGGACCCTCACCCCAAACCCACTCCCCACTTCAACGAGAAGAGCCGCTATTCGCCCCCCGGCGCACTCCAAGTCGCGGACGGACCACTGCATCCTTTGGAGGGCGAGTTCGAAGGCGACGACGGATTCGAGTGGCTCAAGGCCGACCTCATCAAATACCGAGTTTCAATCAGGCGATAGGCGGGTGCCGCTCGTTCGGTGTCCGGCTACCTCCACGCGGCCCAGCCACGGAACGACGGCGATGATGAGTAGCGCAACGCATTCGCGCCGGCGGAAGAATGCCCCGCCACTGCCGATGGCGGACTCAATCTCGCCGACATCGCCCCCACGTTGGCCGTTCCGATCCGTCGCCCACCTCGCAGTATGTCCGCAGCTTGGCCATCGACCGACTGGCGCCGCAAGACGAACTGCCCAACTGCTCGATCCAGGTACGCACTCAAAGCCATCCGCCGACGCCTCGGCACTGCTTCGGAGCAACCGCAGTCGAAACGAGCTGCGCAATCGTCGCCGCCATCTCGTCGACTTGCGCGAGCAAATCAACCGGCATCAATTCGAGGTCCAGTGCGTGCGCTCGAATCTCGACACCACTTCCTCGCACAACGTGACTGGTTTCGGCTTCGTTGCCTTTGGCGTATACGAGGTGACCAATCGGCAGGCCGAGCGACGTGCAGTAGGCGAGCATTTGGTAGAGGTCAGCGTTGGGGTAGCCGGCGACCTTCTCCGCCTTGTACTTGGCATCGATCACTGCGGCAGGCTTGCCGCTGCGATACCACACGAGGTCCGGGTTCATCTTCACGGCAGAGTCGACGTCGAGCCACTGCGGGTCCTGTGGGCTCACCCGGCCGTCGATGTGTTCGAGGGCGTCACCCAGGGCTTTTTCCAGGAAGTCCTCGAAGACCTTCGCCATATTGATGATGAACCCATTCACTTCGACCGACCCCGCCGGAAGGTCGATCGATCGGTGGCGAAGGATCATCGCGGCGAACCACAGCACCGTCTCGTAGTGGGCGTTGCGGCGGTTCGATCGCCAGGCGGGGAGCTGTTGGCCGAGCACGAGATCACTCACGTCATCGAGGAGCACCGTGATTGCCCGCAGACGGCGTGCGACTGAAGGGTCGAGCCCGGGAACGTGGCGCATCACTTGAGCGGCGGCACGCACCAGTTGGTTCTCCACGATGTCGATCGTGAAGTCGTCGTACCGGACCAGCAGCGGTGTCACTTGCCCGAATCGACGGGTGAGCTGCTCGCGTTCACGGAGCCGTCCCCGTACCACTGCGAGTTCGTCGTCTCGCTGGACGTAGTCCTGCAACACACCTCGACGAAGCGTGCGCTCGGCCTGTCGTGCGAAGGCGTCTGCGAGCACGTGAACGAGGTCGTCGGTGGTCTCGTATGGCACGAGGTCGTCCTGCCATGCGAACTTGCGGCCGTAGCCGAGAAGGAAGAAGATTCGTCCGATGGGCAGCTTCGGTTCGATGCGAACGGTCATGTCTCCGATTTGGGCGACGCCGACCTTGCCTGTTCCTGAGACCAGCCACGTTGTGTCGTCGAGAGGCTCAACGCTCACGATCGACGATGCTGCGAGGAGTCGCGCCTGCGACGGGGACAACGAGTGCGGGGTTCCCGGTCCTGTCTCGGTGACAGAGACAGCTGTCATTCGGAGTCGTTAGCTGGCTCGGCGGTGGCCGCTGCGTAGAGCTTGCCGAAGTCGAACTTGGACGCCATCGACGCCCATCGGTCGTAGTGCGTCTCCTGCAGCAACGGCTCGATCTGCGTGCGGAAGATCCGGCTCATGCGCTCGCTTGTCTGTTCCTTGACCATGAAGTACGACGGTCCGATGTGGGCATCGCGGTCCTCGATCGCATCGTTCAACAGGGTGAGCAGCCGAGCGGCCACCGGCGGGTGCCCGTTGCGATCGAGCCAGTCCCCCAACATCGACGCGGTCGGCTCCGTCGCCGGATGCAATTCCTTGAAGGCGAACCTTCGGCGCATCGCCGAGTCGAGCAATGCGATTGATCGGTCGGCAGTGTTCATCGTGCACATGAAGTAGAGGTTCGGGGGCAAGGTGAACGGGTCGCCTCCGTAGAGCACCTCGACACCGTGGTCGCGGTATTCGAGGAGGAAGTACAGCTCGCCGAAGACCTTGGCGATGTTGGCGCGGTTGAGTTCGTCGATGACCAGGACGAACGCCTGGTCGGGGTGTTCCTGAGCCTCTGTCGCAAGGCGGCGCAGCGGGCCCGGTCGCAGTTCAAGCGAGACTCCCCCGCCGCTGTCGTTGGCGGCCGGCCGAAAGCCCTCGAAGAAGTCTTCGTACGTATACGAGGGGTGGAACTGCACGAGGCGTACTCGTTCCTCGCCGACGAGATGCGCTGCGATCTTGCGCGCCAAGTACGTCTTGCCTGTTCCGGGTGGACCGTAGAAGACGATCTGTCGTTGTTCGTTGAGGAGGTCGACAGTTTCATCGAGCCACTCCTTGCTCACGAACAGATCCTTGGCAACGTCAGCGTCGAGCAGTTCGAACTTCTCATGCGGCGTTCGAGTCGGCGCTTGGCTGGCTTCCACCTCCTCGTCGTCGACCTCCTCTCCCCCAATCAGGCGGTCGATCACCGACAATTCGGCGGTGAGGTCTGCGACGCTGGCGCTCGTCTTCAACTTCGCCTGCAACGACCCGGGTAGCTCACCGAAGTCCACGCCGACGTCGGGGTTGCGCCACAACACATCGCGTCTCAGGTTCGACCTGCCGCCGTCGGAGGTCACGTACTCAAGCTTGTCTGCAATGTCTCCGACAAAGACACCGCCGTCTCCACTCGTCAGGACCAGGTCGCCGGGTTTGACCCGGTCGACGAATTCGACGATCTCGGAGACTTTGCTCCGCTGCTCCTGGTCCTTGAGGTGCTCATAGCCGGCCGTCGCAAGGGCAACCAGCTCGTCGCGG
>NZ_JBDNIJ010000451.1:0-3644 GCF_041688325.1 Ilumatobacter sp. | reverse complement strand
CGAATGAGCTCGCCGTTGCCGGGCAGTCGGCAGGGCCATCTGGACGCAGCGGCTGCTGCGCACTCTGATGACCTCCGCAACGGCGGGGCCGCGTACTGCGAGTCGCTTGCTGTCATCACCGACGACTGGGTTCGTTCGCTGTTCGAAGCAGCAGTCAGCGAGTACGCGCCAGCAAAGAGTCGGTTCGCGCTGCTCGCTGTCGGCGGGTTTGGACGCAGCGAACTCGCTCCCTGGAGCGACCTTGATCTGTTGCTCGTGCACGAGCTCAAAGGCAAGAAGACCGCACCCGCCGTCGAGGCCGTGGCGAGTGCGCTCTGGTATCCGCTGTGGGACGCAGGTGTCAAGCTCGGTCACGCAGTCCGCACCGTTAAGGAACAGCTGACGATCATCACTGCAGATCTCGACTCCGCAACAGCGTTGCTCACGGCTCGATTCCTCGCCGGTGACACCGACCTCGCCGACGAAGTGACAACCAAGGGGCGGGCCAGCTGGGACAAGCAAAGCGGCACATTCCTGGCCGCTCTGCGTGCCCGAGTGCGCGAACGCCAAGACAATGCGGGCGACGTGGCCTATCGCCTCGAACCAGATCTGAAGCTGGGCCACGGAGGCCTGCGCGACGTTCAGTCGCTCAAGTGGGCTCACCAGAGTGGGCTGTCGATCCTGCCCGAAGATCTCGTCGAGCTCGAGCGTTGCTACGACGTACTGCTCGGCGCGCGAGTAGCGCTCCATCGCGCCACCGGACGACCGGGCGACATCCTGCGCCTCGAAGATCAAGACTCGACGGCTGAAGTCGGTGGCTGGAATGATGCCGACGACCTGATGGCCGACATCGCCGCAGCCGGCCGCACCATCGCTTGGCTCGTCGACGAAAACTGGGGCCGATCAGTCGCGATCGCCGACCGCCTGCCAGACCGTGCGATCTCGTCGGGCATTGTGCTTCGCAATGGTGAGATCGAATTGGCCGATGGCGCCAACCCGGTCGCTGACCCCACGCTCGTTCTCCAAGCAGCCGTCGCTGCTGCCCGCAACGACTGCAGGATTGGTCGCAGCACGCTCGACAGGCTGCACGACGAGGTCGAACCGTGGAAAGGCACGTGGCCGGTGGGGGCCACGGCTCAACTTGTGGCACTGCTCCTCGAAGGGCACCGTTCGATTCGTGTACTCGAAGCACTCGATCAGCGAGAGTTGTTCGCCCGGCTGCTTCCTGAGTGGGAACCGAACCGGTCCAAGCCGCAGCGCAACGCCTATCACCGCTTCACCGTTGACCGGCACCTGTGGGAAGCCGCCGCCAACGCATCACAACTCGTTGATCGCGTGGCTCGACCCGACCTCCTCGTGCTCGGCGGATTGTTCCACGATCTCGGCAAGGGTTACCCGGGCGATCACACGATCGTCGGGATGGAGCTGGTCCGCCAGGTCG
Source organism: Ilumatobacter sp. (assembly GCF_041688325.1). Lineage (GTDB taxonomy): Bacteria > Actinomycetota > Acidimicrobiia > Acidimicrobiales > Ilumatobacteraceae > Ilumatobacter_A. Next base: position 2,224 of record NZ_JBDNIJ010000451.1, on the reverse strand, counting down.
GTCCGAAGCTCGGGCTCCCGACAGCCGACGTCGACACGCTTGTTGCCATGGTCGAGCATCACCTGCTGCTCCCCGACGTCGCTGTTCGCCGTGACCTCACTGACGAAGCCACGATCAACCAGGTCGCGGAATCCCTCGGCTCGGTCGAACGACTCGATCTACTGCACGCACTCACCGAAGCCGACTCACTCGCCACCGGCCCGTCGGCATGGGGCTCGTGGAAAGAAGACCTTGTCAACGAACTGGCGGCTCGTGTGCGCCACGTGCTGGGTGGCGGCAACGTTGCTGAGGTCACCTGGAGCCTGTTCCCCGACGCGAGCACATTAATGCTGATGGCGGCCGGCGAGATTGCAATGCATCGCAAGGACGACGTCATCACCGTTGTCAGTCCTGACTCGGCCGGAACGTTCAGCCAGGTTGCCGGCGTGCTTTCGCTGCACGGACTCGACGTACTCACGGCTCGGGCGCACTCCGACGAGCAGGGCATGGCTGCATCCGAGTTCCGGATCATCCTCCCTGAAGATGGGATCGCCTGGCGCACGCTCAAGACTGACCTCGGTCGTGCACTTGCTCATCAGTTGGCAATCGAGTCGCGGCTGGTCGAACGTGCCAAGACGTATCGGCGTCGTCGCCGCACTCAGGCGCTGCAGCCGGAGCCGCCGCAGGTGGTGTTCCACGATGGGGCCTCCAGCAACGCAACGGTGATCGAAGTTCGTGCGGTCACGAAGATCGGCATCCTTCACCAGATCACGAAGGCGATCGGCGAGCTTGGCCTCGACATCCGCCATGCCACGGTGCACACCATTGGCATCGAGGTCGTTGACACGTTTTATGTCCGCACCTCGGCGGGGGAACTCGTCACCGACAAGTTTCACCGTAAAGAAATCCAGCGCGCAATCCTGCACGCGGCCACCTGAGTTTGGCCCTGGTAGGCACGAACCTGCCCCACCCGTTTCGATGACGTAGCGTGGACGAAGTGAGCAGCGACAATTCAGAACGTCACGCGGTGGGCCCCGACATGGCATCGGATCTGGCGCGCTGGAGCGAAACCCTTGCTGGCATCGCCCGGACAGGGATGGGTTTCACCGAAAGCCTGTACGAACGTGAACGCTTCGAAGAGGTGCTGCACGTCGCCGGGGACATTAAGGCCGCAGCGGCAGGCGTTTCAGGGTCCGACACCGCCCGCGACGAGTTCGTGGGCGAATGGGTCGAGTCGATTGGCGAGGGCGTGCCCGGCTACGTCACCCCGAAGGTTGCAATCGGCGCGATTGTCGGCAACGACGACGGCGAGATACTGCTGGTTCAGCGCAAGGATTCCGGCGTCTGGCTGTATCCCACGGGTTGGGCCGACGTCGGCTACTCACCCGCTGAGGTTGCCGTGAAAGAAGTCCACGAAGAGACCGGCATCGAATGCGTGCCGACTCGGTTGCTCGGCGTGGTCGACGGCCAACGCATGGGTTTCAGCCGATTTGGCATGTACATGCTGCTGTTTCACTGCCGTGCAACGGGAGGGTCGCTGGATCCGCACCCGCTTGAGACCGGCGACGTCGGCTGGTTCGCCCAGGATCAACTCCCTGAGGCCACGGCTGGTGCTGGCTGGTGGGGCGACATGGCGTTCGACGCCATCAACGGGATACAAGCCCCGGCAACCTTCGATGACGTTCGCGACCCCATCTGGCGAACCTGAGAGGGCGTGGTGACCGGCACCGGGTCGTCTTGGTGAGCGACTCAGTCTTGTTCGCGAAGAAACTGTTCGACTTCGTCGACCAGACCTTCAGGATCGACCGGTTCGGCCGTGACGAGTTCGTCGTCGGCTGAATCGTCGGAGATCTCTTCGAGGCGCGACAGGTACTCGACCATGTCGTCGTCGTCGCCAATCAAGGCGGCAACACGGGCGTCGTATTCGGCAGCGCCGGCTGCGAGCGGCTGCAGCGGTGCGGGAGTGCCAATCATGGTGCAGGCGCGTTCGACCAACGCCGACGCAGCCTTCGGTGACGGCACCTGGGATGCATAACCAGGAATTGCTGCCCAGAGTGATGCAGTGGCGAGGCCGGCGCGGTGCAACTGATCGTGGAGGACGCCGACGATTCCGGTCGGCCCTTCGTACTCGGATCGTTGAAGCTCAAATCGTTCGATGAGTCCCTCGTCGGTGGCGGTTCCGATGAGGGGCACCGGGCGCGAGTGCGGGACGTCGGCGAGCAACGCGCCCAACGAGATCGCCATG
>NZ_JBDNIJ010000450.1:0-7534 GCF_041688325.1 Ilumatobacter sp. | reverse complement strand
TTCGATCACCTGGATCTCGGTCTGGATGGCACGATCGTTGAGGTTCACAACGCTGTCCGCGAAAAGACCGTCTTGGCCGCGAGGCTGCACGAGCACCTCAGAAGATGACGAGTACACGGGTGTCTGTGCAGCTGACGAGACAACCGAGATCGTCGTGGTCAACACGACTGCAGCGATCACGATCCACTTCCGCCGAATGACCACGCGGGCGTAGTCGCGGAGCGTCATTTCTGCCTGCAGGTCCATACGGGCCGCGATCGTAGCCTCGTGGCGCATGTTCCTGCTATCACTCCAACGCGATGGCCGCGTGATCGGTTATACCGCCGGCACCGTCGAGATGCGCAAGAGCCGCTATTGCTGGCGTCGTGGTAGACCGAAGACCGCTATAGGAGTTGATCGGACCTGCTGACGGGAGCCTCTGTTGTGGAGCCGCAGCCGGCGACGTGGGCTTGGGAGTCCCAGCTTTTGATGGTTGCTAGTGTCCTGTCAGGCTGTTCCGTCAATGAAGTCGGTGTTGACGACGTTTGCGCAGTAGCGGCCGAGTCGTTCGAGGATCTCATCGGCGATTTTGTGCCGGACGAACGGTTTCAGGTCGTTGGTCCAGACCTCGACCCAGTCCCGTATGTCTTTCGAAAGGGTCTGCCCCCGCCCTGGTTGACACTGCGCTGTAGGGGAAATCCCCTCAGCCAAACTCAAGCTGTGTTGGTTCAGCGCGCGGCTGCACGCTCGAACAGTAGGTCGGCTTGGATGATCGTGTGGTCGACGTCGGAAATTGCGCCAATGCCGGTGAGGTCGAAGCCGTGTTGGCGGAGCCATTCGATGACCTCGTGCGCGAGCGGCTGGCCTATGTACAGCTCAGTGAATGAGCATTCGACGTAGATCCAGCGGATCGATCCGAGTGAAGTGAGACCCGGTTTTTGATCCAGGTGTTGTGGGACTCGATTGCCCCCGGAACGGGGGTTGAGAGAGGATCATGAACATCATGAGCAACAACAAGCGTCGGCGTCACACGCCAGAGCAGATCATCCGAAAGCTGGCCGAGGGCCACAAACAGTTGTCGTCAGGTCAGGAACTCGACGAGGTGTGCCGCCATCTCGAGATCGCCGAATCGACCTGGCACCGCTGGATTGCCCAATACGGCGGCATGAAAGCCAACGACGCCAAACGACTCAAAGAGTTGGAGGGCGAGAACGGCCGGCTCAAGAAAATCGTCGCGAATCAGGCGCTCGACATCGACATGTTACGCGAGGTCGCAAAGGGGGAATTCTGACCCCGAACCGCAAACGCCGCGCAGTGATCATGCTGCGCGAACGGTTCGGGGTGTCAGAACGACAAGCATGCAAAACAGTCGGCCAACCCCGCTCGACGCAGCGACTCCCAGAGCGCGTGGTGCCTGACGAGGAACAGCTGCTCGTCGAGTTCTTGATCAAGTTCTCCAAACAACGACCCCGATGGGGATGGCGACGCGCCGCCAAACAGGCACGCCGTGACGGCTGGGACGTCAACGACAAACGAGTGAAACGCCTATGGCGCCTGCACGGCTTACGCGTCCCTGCCAAGAAACGCAAGAAGCGTCTGACCGGCATCGGCACCCACCTCGGCGCCATGAGCCCGATCAGGCCGAACGTGTTGTGGGCCCTCGATTTCCAGTTCGACACCACCGTCGATGGGCGGACGTTGAAGATGTTGAACGTGATCGACGAGTTCACCCGCGAGTGTTTGGCAATCAATGTGCACCGCACGATCGACGCCGACGGCGTCGTCCGGGTCCTTGATCGGCTCACCATCGAGCACGGTCCGCCGATCTATCTCAGATTTGACAACGGCGGAGAGTTCATTGCCCAAGCCGTCGCGGACTGGTGCCGCTTCAACAGCGTGAACACGATCTTCATCGACCCCGGCTCACCCTGGCAGAACGCGTGGGTCGAGTCGTTCAACGGCCGATTCCGTGACGAGCTGCTCAACTTGTGGCGATTCGACTCGTTGCTCGAAGCCCGAGTGATCATCGAAGACCACCGCATCGACTACAACATGAACAGGCCCCACACCGCCCACGGCGACCTCACCCCAACGGAGTTCGCCGACCAGTGGAGAATCAACCACCAACCCAAAGTCGCATAACAACTGGACCAACTATCGGGTCCCCTTCAACCCGACTCGCACGCACGATCGACCGGTGGATGCCCGAGATCCTCGCCTACCAATCGACCAGCGGCGCTTCGAACGGGCGGGTCGAGAACATCCACATGCTCGCCGAGAAGACCCGCAGAAACGCTCACGGATTCGTCAACCACATCAACTATCGCCGCCGGCTCATCGGCCGACTCGGCATCAAGTGGGCTACCATCCCAACTCGCAGAATCCGAGGCCGTCAACCACACTCAGCCGCGTAGAGCCACAAATCCAGCCACACGAATGGCACGGCCAATGGAACTACACCATCACCGGCTGAACGCGCGATCTATCCCGCGACGCTCCCTAAGCAAACCGTGAGCTGGATCTACGAAACACCACGCACCAGAACAACTGGAGCGACGCCGGCGAATAGGCAATCATATTTTCGAAAGAAGAGAAGAATAAGAGGGAGGCTACGACAACGACAGCGACCTCGCCAGTAGCGGTGGACTTGAGACCATACAAGCATGCCAAGCTAAGGGCGACTAAAGCCGCCATCATAATGATTCCTCCACTGACCCCTGCGTAGGCAACAGCCACGCCAAATGTCGTTGAGGCGGTTAGCGAGGGGGAGATGAGGAACTTTTCCCGATCCAACTTAGGCATGCCAAGCGCGTCCGCAGCACGATCTCCGACCACGTCGGGAATTAACTCACGAAGAACCACCGAGTCTAATTCGCAAGGTTCGGAACAAAGCCCGCCTCGATTCTGCTCCACCGCATTGTTAAGATTCGCAACGGGCGACGCCAAATACATATATGGCCAAAGCGAACCTGGCGGTAGGCCTGTCGAAGCGAAGCGCTCGTTAGACCGAGATCAGACCTGTATCGCATCAGAATCTCCCCGGCGCCCCGTCGACTCGTTGATCTGCTGACTAAGCCTCGCATTCCCGAACCAGTCGAACGCCGGCAAAACCAGGAGAGTAAGCACCGACATCCCTGCAGCACGCCGTAGCCTCGGACGGCGATGACGCAGGTACAAATAGGCCGAGGAGAACACCAAGAACATCACCGCGCTTCGACTCCCAATCAGAACGAGTAACGCCGCCGAGACCAGGAATGCAGTTCTTGCGGTTCGGTCAGAGGCGACTAGATACCGATGAAAAGAGCGTATTGATATGTATCCGGTGTAGGACAACATTGCAACATGCACACCAGGCAATCCGAAGCTGTAGATGTCGTATTGAGCACCGGAGACAATGAGGAAGAGCGGAATGCCACCGGAGTAAACGAAGGCAAGCAAGAAATAGAAAGCAATGAGTACAATTGTCATTCTAGAAATTGGACGAGCCGAAGTTCGTGGTTGCGGGACGACCACTATCATGGCCAGCATCGCAAACAGCAGCGACGAAACAAGGAGTAGCACAACGGTCGCTGATTCGGGAGGCGGGAAGAGATCTGACCAGCCGAGCGAATAGAGGAACAATGCAAGGCTAACCCAGTAAGGCCACCACGCGAAGGGGCTAAGGAACACCTCCCTCACTGGGCGGTCAAGAACGGAAACGCTTCGACTCAGCGATGGCTCCGAGGGTTCGACGCTTGATACGGAACCAGAACGCTGCCAATCCCACATGGAGTTACGAATCTCGCCAGCCATATCAGGAGCCGATTCCCCTCCGCCACGCAAGGCGAACTCGCCGGGTTAGATTTAGGCCTGAGCCGGCCGCTGCCAACGCCAGACTACGCAGTTGCGGGCGACTCCACACTACGCCGTATGAACACTCATCCGCACTTGCTTGCTGCTCCACCACGTGCGAGTTCAGCTGTGTAGCTTCCAAATAACGTCGGCCATAAAGGTCGTCAGGCTCAAGAAAGGCTCCTTCAGCCCACTCGTTCCATGCATTGACGAAAACAGCTCCGCGTTGACCGCGTTCAGTAAGCTCCTGCAGACGAGCCGATCGGAGCCAACCGGCATAGCTTGCGGCCGTCGATCCAATGTACACGGTCGAATTGTTCTGGCGGCGCGCCGTATTGTCCCAACCGGGCACGACGCAGCGGAACCGAACGAAAGAGTTCGGCGGCTTGCGGCTTGTGTAGTAGTCGCATAAGCGCTGGTACGACATCAGGCGACCTCGAAAGTCAGCCGAAACGGAACTAACAGGTTTCAACTGTGCGGTTCGGAGCGTATTGCATCCAACGGGTGGAAACTCGACGACAGCATCAAATCCGAGAGGGCCCGGGGCCAGTCCGTGGGTCGTTTCAGCCGCAATCAGATAGAGGCCCGCTAGTCCGTCATCCTGCGCCAACTTACGGAGACGGGCTGCAAACCCTGCCGGGTCAGGTAAAAGGTCTGCGCGATGCACCACCAAAATTGGAAGGTCGTCAATCCGCACATAGTGGGATGCCTGAAAGTGGGGCAGGAGGTCGAAAAAGATTTCCTCCGCATACCCTTCAGGATAGGTTTGCTCGATCAAGACATCTCGTGATTTTCCGTCCCAACGGCGCGTCCAACTCTCATTGGCCCACGAGAGACAATACGGCAAGAGCGAATTGTCCTGCCGCCAAGCCTCGACCGGTTTTTCCAAAACCCGCTTCCCGTCAAACCAGTAGAAATACATGCAAAATGCGTTCACATCGTAGGCTTGTGCCAGCTCCGTTTGCCGTCGCATCACCTTCGCGTCGGTCAAGCAGTATTCGCCAAGTTCTCCTGGTGAGCGCGGCTGCCGATGGCCCCCGTACTGCGGTCGAGCACGCCGGACATTGACCCACTCGGTGAAGCCCTTGCCCCACCATGCATCATTCTCGGGAATCTCGTGGAATTGTGGGAGGTAGAATGCTATGGTTCTCATTGCTCGGACTTCGATTCGTATCGCTCAAGATTCCAATAGCGCCAAAGTAGGCCTCGAGGAGCCGCACCCTTACATTGTGGTCGTCTCCGCGCTTTCTGTAGAGCAAGGAATCCCGATAGATCAAACCTCCACAGACCGCCCAGCAGCGCAGCGGCTCTAAGCGCTGGTAAGTCACCCCGCACCCCGGCAGCGAGGATGGTGGCGCTCGCTGGAATTCTCGCGTTGGTCTTGGCCAACGCTGCAACACTACGATCAGATCCAACAGATGGCACACGACGAATAAGTTCTTGCGCCATAGAATTTCTCCAACCCCATCGGTGCTCAGCAACGTAGCTCAGAATATGGCGAAATTTACGCCCCCGATATAGTGCACAACACCTTTCAAATAACTTCCCGCCTGATGCCTCACCGATCACATTGGAGGCATGCTGGGTGTAGTCTTGATAATTCACTACCGAAATCGCGATCTCACCGGTCGCTGCGGCACATACACCTAGCCAATGGTCGTGATACGCAACGTCTGTCGGTGAAGGAAATGGCAATGCGACCGCCAAGACCGATCGATCAAAGATCGATAAACACCCGGTGATTTGGTTGTCAAGGATCAAACTGGAGAGCGGAACTAGCCGGCGAGTTGTTACCCCGAGGATTCGCCCATCACTAGTGGTCAATCTTGCTTGACCGGAAGCTGCGACTGCGCCTCTTATTGTAAGTAGGTTCAGCAAGCTGGCGATTTTATCGTGGTCCCACTTGTCGTCCTGGTCGGCGAGCGCAAACCAGCTAGCGCGTGCATCAACTAAGCCGAGGATACGTTCAAAGTTCCGGTAGAAACCGACGTTGCTCTCGAAATGATGGATCTCGAACCTCGGATCGTCTCCGACTAGCTGTTTGACCAGCTGATACGTGTTTCGATCATCACCGTCTATGCCGACGTAGCAGGTCCAAGATTCGTAATCTTGCTGCTTGATCGAGTCAATCTGAGCTTCCAACAATTCCGGATCGGGATTGTAAATTGCCATGCAGAGAGCGCCCCACAATCTGCTTCTTTCGTGTAAAGTGCGGCCGTCCAGCTGGACATGGTCAGTCAAGCTCGCGCCCGTGAATAATCGTTCGTTCCAAGGAGGCGATTCGTTCATTCGGAGGGCTCGAGTCATCACGGCGACGTCCTACGAAGCAGAAGGTTCATCGAAGGCCGGAGATCGGCTACGCCTGGTACGCATTCGACTGACCGGACCGGAAGTGACCTGAGACAAACAAGAGCACCGATAAAGTAACCCACAGCGCTTGCTGCGGCCAACCCAATCGCTCCGTAGCGCGGCGCCAAGATAACGAGTGCCAAAACGTTGACCAAAACGCCGCTCAGTTGTGTAACGGTGAGAGCCCAGCTCCGGCCGAGGGCGGTGAGTGCGGTCGAGCCGACGTAGGCAATGACGAGAGGCACGGATCCTCCGAGCGCAATCAATGTCGGTATCACGGCTCCAACGAACTCGGCGCCGAACACTGTAGGCACAAAAACTGGAGTAGCAATGGCCATCGCTCCTGCCATGGCGAGGGAGAAAAATGTCGCGGACCTCAGGAGCTGGATTATAGCCTCGTTTCGCTGCTCCTCTCTAGGTGCGGTAGCGATCAGGCGAAATGATGCTGTCCCCAGGGCCTGTCCAAGAGCAAGGGGAATGAGTGAGGCCATGGCGGCTACGGAGTAGAGCCCCGCCTGAAACGCTCCGGCTAGTGGCAGTGCCATAGCTTGGTCAAGTCTGTACGAAGCTGCTTCCGCGATCTGGCCGCCAGAATACTTGACCCCCTCGCTCACGGTCGAGCCGAGCTTGTGTCGTGACCCTCGCAGGCCAACACGAGCCATCAGCGTAGTGAAGATCAAGGTTGCGACGCTCCCCATCCAGTTCGCCGATATCGCGAATGAGACGCTCAGAGCTCCTAGAAAATGCCCAGCCACTACAAGAGCGACGTAGAACACAACAGGAATAAGGTTGGTAAGAGCGAAGACCCCTGAACGGCCCTGCGCGATGAATAGATTTGCGTTGCACAACCACAGAAACGCAATCGGGCTGCTTGACGCCGACAAGACGAAGACCAACCTTGCCGGAGTGTCGAGGGATTGAAGAACCGTGAAGGCCACCGCCAGGCCAATAACCGCAGAGGGCAGGACCAAGAGGCCAGCGAAAAACCTGACGGTACGCACCAAGCGTTCGATGCCATCATCAAACGCCGCCTGGCGACGAACAACCAACGGTACACCGAGACCAAGCACAATTGGCATCAGAGAGACGATTGCGATGGCAGCGGCAGCTTCCCCTCTACCAGCTTGCCCGAGAGCGCGCGACAGAAGTAGGGCACTGATTACGCTAAGTCCGGCCGAGACTATGCGTACCAAAGCGAGAGAGTAAGGTCGATCGAGACGGTCTCCCAACCTCCGTGCAATCGTCACGGTTAACTGCTCGCCGCATCGAGAACCCTGAGCGAGTTATTTCGTGCAAGTCCGGCAAGTTCCAGAGCTAATGTCTCTCGGCGATGGGGCGGCATTCGCTGCGCGCAGTCCAGTGCGGACTCAAGCCG
>NZ_JBDNIJ010000449.1:0-4638 GCF_041688325.1 Ilumatobacter sp. | reverse complement strand
GTAATCGCCATGTCGAGTACTGACAGCACTCGATGCAGCCCAGCCACAGCGGTTTGGGTCTGATCGATCACCTCGGTGAACTCGGCGATCGGTTCGAGGAACCGGTAGGTCAGGAATACGAAGCTGACGAGCGCTCCAGCGGTCAAGCCACCTTCGGGCCCACGCCAGATGCCTGCGCCGATCACTGCTGACACCGTGAACACCGCGAAGATCTCTCCCGACGGGAACAGGAATGCTCCGTATAGCGCCGCACGGATCTGATCTCGCGCCTTCTTCTCTGTGGCTTCTTCCACCACCGCGGCAAGCGTGTCGCCGGCGTCATACGCCCGAATCGCACCGGCGCCAGACACGACCTCGGCGATTGCGCCCAGCATCTCACCGTTGCTCTCGCGTGCCCTGCCGTGGGCGACGAGCAGACGCTTCTGCACTGCTCGCAACACGAAAGCCAGCGGCAACGAGATAGCGAAGGCAATCAGCGCGAGCATCCAGTCGTAGGCGAGCATCGCAATGGCGACGATGACCATCAAGGTCGAGCTGCGCATCAACGCCATGCCGCCCCACTGGAAGAACTGCGCGAGTGTCTCGATGTCCGAGGTGACTCGTGCAACGAGCCCGCCGCGACGCTCTTCGTTGTGGTCGGCCAGGCTGAGCTGGGTGATGTGACCGATCAGTTTTGATCGCAGGTCATAGAGGGCGCGTTCGCTGCGCTCCCCCAGCCTGACCTGCGCCTGTCGGAGTGCCAACGCTGCGAGTGTCACCGCGACCGCAGCGATCACGGCAAGCTGAGCGACGTAGCCGACGCGAACGTTCTCGCGGCCCACGATGCCGTTATCAATCGCCTGCTGGATGAGCACGGGGACAACGATGCTGCCGGCCGACCCGATGGCAGCGAGGAAGAATGTCAGTCCCAAACCGTCACGCAACACCGGTGCAGCCTCGAGACCGCGCTTGATAGTTGAGATCGTCGTATCGATGTTGACGGTTCCGAAGGAACCGGCAACGACAGCCGGCGCGCCCTCGGCCGCCGGCCCTTCGTCAACCGGATCGACAGCTTCCGCGATGATCGTCATGTCGCCGGACCACGATCGGCTTCGAAGGCAGCAACCAGTTCACGGTAGTCATTGTGTGATGCAAGAAGTTCGTCGTGCGTGCCATGGCCGGTCACTTCACCAGCGCTCAGGAACACCACGTCGTCGGCCAGCGCAACCGTCGATGGTCGAGAAGCAACGAGTAAGACTGTGGTGGCGGCCAACGCTGTTCGCATGTTGTCGAGCACCTTGGACTCTGTCGCCGGATCGAGCGCCGATGTGGTGTCGTCGAGGATCAACAGCGCCGGCTGGCGGATGAGTGCTCGAGCGAGCGCCACACGTTGTCGTTGCCCGCCGCTGAGGCTGACGCCACGTTCGCCGACCATCGTGTCGAGCTGGCCTGCGAGGCCCCGCACGAAGTCGTCGGCAGCAGCGATACGGAGCGCCTCCCAAATTTCGTCGTCGCTAAACCCGGTACCGAATTCGATGTTCTCGCGCACCGTGCCCGCCAGCAGGAATGCTTCCTGGAAGACAATCGAACGTTGTCCGGCAGTGATCTCGATCTGGCCCGACGTCGGTGCGACGAGGCCGGCGGCAAGATCGGCGAGCGTGCTCTTGCCTGAACCCGTCGGCCCGACGACCGCAGTGATCGACCCGGAGGGCAACGTCATGGTGATGTCGTACAGCGCATGGTTGTCGGCATCGGCGTGGCGGAAGCCAACGGCGTTGAAGGCGACTCCGACGCCCGCCGCCGCGACTGCGATCCCTCGGCGTGGATCAGCCTCGACAGGTTCAGAGACCACAGCTTGGATGCGCGTCCATGCCGCCATCGACCGCGGGAGTTCCGACAGGGCGTACCCGATCAGGCGCAGTGGCAACACCAAGAGGGTGAAGAGGAAGATCACACTGGAGAACTCTCCAACGGTCACGTCGCCGGACTGCACACGAACGGCACCGATGACGACCAATGCAATGTTTGTGAGTGTGGGGATCAGGTCGAGCAGCGCTTCGAACCAGCTGCGCATCCGGATCGCTGTGATCCGTGGCGTCAACACATCGCCCGCCAGGTCGGCGAGGCGCTGCGTCTCTCTGGCTTCGGCTCCGTACGACTTGATGAGCTGAATGCCCTCGAAGCTCTCGTGGACTCCGGCCGCGAACTTTCCGAGTCGTTCCTGCGCCTCGGTGAAATACACAGCAACCGAGCGTTCATAGACAACGTTGGTCGCAATCAGGATCGGGAACACAACGATGGCGAGCAGACCAAGTGGGATATCGGTGAGGAACAGCCAGATCGTCGAGACAAAGATCATCACCACCGTGCTCGACGCGAACGGAATTGGTGCGATCACGCTGACGGTCGCTTCGGTGTCGACGCCGGCGCGCGCTACGAGGTCGCCGTCGGCGTGACGACGATGCCAGCCGAGCGGTTGGGTAACCAGCTTGTCGAGCACTTGGTTGGTGTACGTCTGGGCGACTCGCCACATACCCATCGAGGCGAACGCTCGGCGGAACACGACGCCGACAGCCCGCACAAGCCCGATGCCAATAATCATCGCAAATCCGGTGACCACCGCGCCGATTTCGACGTCTCCTTCTTCAAACCGGACGATGATGACTTCGTCGATCACCCAGCGGATCGCGAAACTCGATGCCACCGTTGCAAACGCGAAGACCGCAGCCCCGCTGAATGCAATCGCGAACAGACGCGGATGGAGCGACAGCATCGAACGGATCAGGTGCCAGTTCCTGCGGGCGCGCGAACCGCTTGATTCTCTGCGCATGTCGCCCACGGGCGTCGCAGATGTCTTCGTCACGTCGGGCACATCGCGTTTCTACCAGCCGTACTCCGCCATAACGTGCTGCCTTGTGGTGACACACGGCGAACAGATCGACAGCAACGGCCACTTTCAGCGGAAGCCGCGCAAGAAGGGGCTGACCGTTGGCAAGGTGCTTTTTCCCGTTGGGGCGCTTCTGTTCGTCTCGTTCTGGGCGTGGGCGTTGTTCTTTGCATCGAAGACCTCCGTCAACAAGATCGAAGATCGGGCATGGGCCGAACGGGCCGAGGGGATCTGTGCCCCGGTCAAAGAGCAACTGCGTGCGTTTGAAATGCAGGCCGATCCGAGTCTCGACGTTCGAGCCGACCTCGTGGTTCAGTCGACCGACACCCTCGGCCGCATGCTCGACGACCTCATCGCCGTTACCCCGTCCGACGCAAAGGGCCAGGCCATCGTGCCCAGATGGATCGCCGACTGGCGCCAGTTGCTCGACGATCGCTACGCCTACTCCGAGCGCTTGCGCGACGGGCAAAACGTTCCGTTTACCGAGACCGCAGTCAATGGCGTTCCGATCACCGAACGCATCGAGAACTTTGCTGGCGATAACGAGATGCCAAGCTGCGCACCCCCGCACGGCTCGGTGCTCTGACTCCAAGCTCTTCGATTGAGGCCCGCAAGTCGGGCCCTGCGAATTACAGCTGCTTGATCACCCGGGCTGGCGCGCCGGCTGCCACGCAGTTGTCCGGTAGGTCACCGGTAACAACACTGTTGGCACCGACGACGACGTGCTTGCCGATGTTCGCACCTGGCAGCACGATGCTGCCGTGGCCGAGCCAGGCTCCGTCACCGATCGACACCGGCCGTTCGGGCATGACCTGCATGGAAATCGGGAGATCGAGGTCTTCGTACCCGTGATTTTGATCGGTGATGTAGACGTGGTGGCCCGTCCACACGTCATTGCCAATCTCGATCCGCAGGTGACCAACGATGCCACTTCCCTTGCCGATCAGGCACCGGTCGCCAATGCTGACGACCGGGTCGGTGATCATTTCCTGGCCGGGAACCATGCCGGCCGAAAGGGTGACGTGCGGCCCAATCATCGTGCCCTCACCAATGTGGATGTACTGCTCGTTGAACAGCGTGTTCGGCGGGAAGCAGATCACACTGTTCTTTCCAAACTTGCCAAAACGTTTGCCCCTGCCGGTGTCCGGACCGATCGCACCCAGCTCCGTCGCAAGTTCCCAGCCGCGATGCACGGCTTCACTCGATGCACGCTTGACACTGGTCAACAGTCGCTGCCGCAAGGTGTCGGGTACCGGGTCTCGTTCGAGCACAGGTTGACGCTATCGGCCCGGCCGATTCAGCTGATCAGTCATCCTTTGGCCGCTGGCCGTAGTCCTGCCAGGGTCCGTCACGATCGGCGATGACCGGCTTGAAACCGCGCTCCGCGATGTCTTCGGTCCAGCGGTACGCCTCTTCGGTGTGGCGCGTGACGCCGTCGAAGAACGTGCCAAGCATCTGCGAAGTTCGCAGGCCCATATTCTCGAACGCCTGATTGATGAGCAGTTTGTTGAGAGCGAGCTGGTTGGCCGGGATCGTGGCAAATCGGCGCGCCTCTGCTTCGACCTCGGCAGCAATCTCGTCAGCCGGAAGTACATGGCTGACCAGGCCGATGCGGTGGGCCGTCGGGGCATCGATGGCCCGGCCGGTCAGCAAGAACTGCTTGGCATGTTCGAGACCCAGCCGGTGGACCCACATCATGGTCGTCGGCGTGCCGTAGATGCGGCTTGGTGCGTACCCGATGTGCGCGTCTTCAGCCATATACAGCAGGTCGG
>NZ_JBDNIJ010000448.1:0-26797 GCF_041688325.1 Ilumatobacter sp. | reverse complement strand
GAAATCCACGAACTCGACGACAAGTCAGCCCAGGCCCGGCTGATGGAGCACTACCGGCTCGACGCGTTCGCTGCCAACAACCTGGTCTCGTATATCGGCGAGCAAGTCGAGTCGACGGGTGCGGTCCCGGACGATCGCACCATCATCGTTGAACGATTCCGTGACGAAATCGGTGACTGGCGGATCTGCATCCTGAGCCCGTTCGGCACGCCGGTCCACGCGCCGTGGGCGATGGCGATCGAGCGGCGACTGATGGAGCAGTACGATATTCCGGTTGAAACGATGTGGGGTGACGACGGCATGGTGCTGCGGCTGCCTGAGTCGGCTGACGAATTGCCGCTTGAAGCCATCCTGATCGACCCGGAAGACATCCACGAACTTGTGGTCGAGATGCTCCCACAAACGGCACTCTTCGCGGCGCGGTTCCGTGAGTGCGCCGGCCGTGCCCTGCTGCTGCCACGCCGCCGCCCTGACAAGCGCACTCCGCTCTGGCAACAGCGACAGAAGGCGGCTGACCTGCTGGCCGTCGCGTCGAAGTATCCGACGTTCCCGATCCTGTTAGAGGCCTCGCGCGAGTGCCTCCAAGACGTGTTTGACGTCCCGGCGCTGCGAGAAGTGCTCAGTGACTTGCGAAGTCGCAAGGTGCGAGTGGTCAGCGTCGACACTGCCAAAGCCAGCCCGATGGCGTCGAGCCTGCTGTTCAACTGGATCGCCGCCTATATGTATGAAGGCGATGCCCCGCTCGCCGAACGCCGGGCCGCGGCACTTGCACTCGACCGCGATTTACTGCGCGACTTGCTCGGTGCCGAAGAGCTGCGCGATCTCCTTGATCCCGAGGTGCTCGCCGACGTCGAGCTGCAGTTGCAGTGCCTGACTCCTGGCCGGCGGGCGCGGAGCGCTGACGAACTCCATGACGTGCTGCGCAA
Source organism: Ilumatobacter sp. (assembly GCF_041688325.1). Classification (GTDB taxonomy): domain Bacteria; phylum Actinomycetota; class Acidimicrobiia; order Acidimicrobiales; family Ilumatobacteraceae; genus Ilumatobacter_A. The sequence continues at coordinate 25,871 of NZ_JBDNIJ010000448.1, read as the reverse complement.
GGTGGGCGACCTGTCGGCCGCTGAAATCGATCTGCGTTGCCGGTCTACAGCTGACGAAGCGGCCGCCGCACGCGAAGAGCAAGCCGCCGATGGCGAAGCAGGCGTCGGGCCTGCGCCGTTCGAGCACGCTCCAGCCGGTCAACCAAACGAACGGGCGGTGCAGTGGCTGCAGCAGCTGCTCCGTGAGAAGCGCGCCATCGAGATCTCGGTGGCCGGTGAAGTTCGCTACGTGGCTGGTGAAGATGCAGCCCGGTATCGGGATGCACTCGGCTGTGCGATCCCGCTCGGTTTGCCGATGGCGTTCACCGAGCCGGTAGCGCGGCCGCTCGAAGAACTCGTCGGCCGGTTCGCGCGCACACACGGACCGTTCGTCAACGCCGACGTGGCCCGTCGATTCGGTGCGCCGCCAGAGCGAATCGCCGGAGCGCTCGCGGCGCTCGAGGGCGAAGATCGGGTGGTCCTCGGTGAGTTCCGGCCAGAGGGTGTCTCGCGCGAGTTCTGTGAGGTCGATGTCCTGCGCCAGCTGCGCCGCCGGTCGCTGGCTTCGCTGCGTAAAGAGGTCGAGCCAGTCGAACAGGCGGCGTTCGCCCGGTTCCTTCCGGCATGGCACAACATCCCTGCTGACAGGGGTGGCATGGACAGCCTCGTCGAATCGCTCGGCATGCTGACCGGCGCTGCGTTGGTTGCCTCAACGATCGAGGCCGACGTGTTGCCAGCCCGTGTCCGCGGTTTCCGCCCATCGATGCTCGACGAACTGTGCACGGCAGGCGAGTTGGTGTGGATCGGTGCCGGTGCTGTCGGCGCGAAAGACGGTCGTATCCGCCTCTGTTTCGCTGATCAGCTAGCGCTGTTGTCGCCAGGCTGGGAAGAACGTGACCGGCCCGAAGGCGTGATCCACGACGCGATCCGCACGTTGCTCGCCGAACGGGGCGCCAGTTTTTGGGGCCAGCTGCGTGCTGCGGCGCCTGGGTCGCTCGACCCTGAGATCCTTGCTGCGCTGTGGGACCTCGTCTGGGCGGGTGAGGTCACGAATGATTCGCTTGCGCCGCTGCGCGCTGTGCTGGGCGGGGCCAAGGTCAAGGCCGGCTCGAAGAATTCGGCGAACTCAACGACGCGTCGTGGCGGTCGACCGCGACCAGGTCGACTGAACCGCATTGGGCCACCTGCTGGGCAGGGGCGGTGGAGCCTGGTCGCACCGCTCCTCCTCCCGGCAGTTCACCCGACGGAAGCGTCGCATGCACAGGCGCTGCAAATGGTTGAGCGGTACGGCGTGGTCACCCGCGAGGCCGTCTTGGCAGAGGGCATCGCCGGTGGTTTCACAAGCGTGTACGGGGTACTCAAGGTGCTGGAAGAGCGCGGCCAGATCCGCCGCGGCTACTTCGTCGACGGTCTGGGAGCGGCTCAGTTCGCAGTGCCCGGCGCCGTCGATCGGCTGCGTGCTGCACGCGAAACACCCGACCCGCTACTGCATCCCGAGAACATCCCCGACCCGATCGTGTTGGCCACCACCGATCCGGCTCAGCCGTTCGGTGGGGCACTCGACTGGCCCGCCACGGCAGGCCGGCCTGCACGGAACGTGTCGTCGTTGACCGTCTTGCGCGCCGGTGAGCCCCTGGTCTGGTTCGACAAGCGCGGCCACCACCTTGTGACGTTCCCGAATGCGTTGATCGACACCAGCTGGATCGGCGCGTTGAAAATGCTCGTTACAGATGGCCGGTTGAAAGTGCTTGAAATTCGCAAGGTCAACGGTGACACCCTCATGGATGCCAGCACCCCCGAGGGCTTCATCGAACTACTGCGTGCCAGCGGTTTTACCGACGGCTACCGGGGCATGACCTTCCGAGGCTGACGCCGGCGGATCACCCCGGCGACACCGAGGTATCTGGAACCCAGTTGCCGTGGAAGCCGAACGGTACACGCTGGGGGAGCGTGATTCGGGCGACTTCGCCGCGTCCGAGGTCCTCGGCGTCAAGCACGCACAGATCGCTCGTGTCGGTGGTGGCGTCGTAGGCGACGGTGAGGAGCCATCCGGCGTCTTCAGCGGTGCCGTCGGCCTTCGGCACGAATACCGGCTCGGCACCGCCACGGCCCGGTCCGTACTCGTATGCCTCAACCGTCCCGGTTTCGAAGTCGGTTTTGAGTGTGGCACCGTGCAGGTTGGCCTCGTCAGCTGGCAGGACCTCGGACGTGTAGCCGAAGCGATGTTGCTTGAGGCCAAAGCGGGGGTTGTGGCGAGGAAATTCCTGCGGGCGATCGCTGATGCGGGTCTCGGTCACTCGACGAGTTTTCGGGTCGATGACCCAGCGGTCGAGGGTCGGGGGAGTCTCAGCGAACGGGCCCTGTCGGTCGTTGACCATGAGGTTGTCGTAGCGGCAGAGGTCGACGACGACGGTTCCGTCAGCAGCGTCGTACGCGTTCAGGGGGTGGAACACGTAACAGGGGTCGACGTCGCACCACACGATGTCGGTCGCTGTGCCGTTGCGGGGGAGGAGCCCGACCCGCGCAGCGCGGTCGGCGTTCCACTTGAACGGGAAGGGGTAGCCCTCGACGAGGACGTCCATGTTGACCGTGACCGGGAGGTCGTAGACGATTGCGTATTTCTCGGTCAGCGACATGTCGTGCATCATTGGCATGTCGGTCACCGGGATGGCGAGGTTCTTCGTGACGCGCCCGTCACTGTCGACCACCGTGTAGTTGACGTGGTCGATGAGGTCGGGCCAGTGGTAGTTCATCGAGTGCAGTTCACCCGTCGCAGCGTCGTACTTTGGGTGGGCAGTGAAGGGACCGTCGAGGGTGCCGTGGAACGGATTGATGCTGCGCGACTCAAGGTCGTAGCTCAGCTCGACCGGCGGGTTGCCGCCCTCGACCATCGCCCACGTGGTGCCGGCAAAACCGCCGACGTTGGTGTTGGCGCCAAAGAGTCCGGCAGCACGCTCAGCGCTGTCGAGCACCCAGCGGTTCTTGTACCACTCGGCCTTGCCGCCGCGGAGCCGAACGCCGTGCACCATGCCTTGACCGAGAAACCAGTGATGCTTGATGGCGTCGTCGACGGACTCCGGGTTCGGACCGTTGCGGAGCCAGCGACCTTCGAGTTCCTCCGGGATCTCGCCGACGACCGGCAGGTCATGCGCCGTGACTTCTGATTCGACTGGGGCGTAGTTGCCGGCGAGGTACTTGTTCTCGATGTTCGGGCGGTTCTGCAGGTCGGTCATGACACGTTCCTTCTTTCAGGATAGGTGTACGCCTGTCAACTCAACACGATGAGTGCGCGCCTGTCAACCCACGCGACCTCAGAAATCCCGTTTGCGTCGACGTTTCCGTGGACAGTCCAACGGAAACGTCGACGCAAACGTCGACGCAAACGGGGTGTGCGGCCAAACGGGGTGGGCGCGGGCTACTTGGGCGAGACGGCGCGGAGGCCGGCCCAGGCGAGGGCACTGACTTCGGCGGCGATCTCGTCGGGGTCGAACTCGTCACCCAATTCGACCAGTCGGCGACTGGCACCTTCGGCGAGGCCGACAAGTGCGTGAGCTAACGTTTTGCGGTGCGACTCGTCGATGTCAACGGCGATCAGCGGGGCAATGGCCTGTGCCGAGTCAGCGGTGATTTGGCGAACCGCTTCATTGAACTCGTCGTCGCGTCGAGAGCCCGAACCAAAGAGCAGGCGGAAGCCGTCGTGGTCTTCGGCAACCCAGCGGAAGTAGGCCCGGAAGCCGAGCTCGGTCGTGCTTTTGCCATCGGTTGCTTCGGCAGTGGCCTTGGCAATGTTGTTCCGCAGACGGTTGCCGACTTCAGCGATCAACGCCTGATATAGATCACGCTTGGAATCGAAGTGCTGATATAGCACCGGCTTCGTCACGCCAGCGGCATCGGCGACGTCGTTCATCGACGCACCGTGGAACCCGGCGTTGGCAAAGACCTCGAGAGCAACATCGAGGATCTGCTCGCGACGGGCAGGGGCGGAAAGGCGTTGGGACATGGGAGTTACCACATGGTAACCGGCAACGAGGGCTCTGTGAACGAGTTCAGAGGCCGCGTTCGCGGTCGTCGCGGTCAGCAGCCTTGACGGCGTAGCCGAGGATGATCGACGGTGCGAGCAGAACGCAGCCAATCACCAGCGAGATGATCACCAGCGTTGCCATCACCGAGGTGAACCCGAAGGCGAACGCCATGAAGAACAGTGCCATCGCCAGAGCGACGAACAAATAGCCGACGCGGTTGGCGAGCAAAGTCCACTTTGCGATCTTGGCACGCTTGACACGGACGGGATCAGTTGACGGGGCGAACGGCGTAGCCGCTTGGGATTCAGGTTCGGTATTCGACATACAGTCCCATCATGCTACGAGTCGGCCGCCACCAATTCATTCCGACGCCTCCGAATCGGGCGCAGCGATGACCGTGCACATGGAGCGTGACGGCCGAGTCACCATCGTCACGCTCGACCGGCCCGAACGACGCAATGCCATCGATCATTCAACATTGCTTGAACTCCTTGCCGTACAGACAGAGATCGCGGCGCGCGCTCCCAGCGAAACGCGAGCAGTGATCCTGACTGGAGCAGCGCCAGCCTTTAGCGCGGGGGCCGACCTGAACGGTGTCGAAGAGGGCCAGTTCACCGCGGACCTGCAAGCCGTGCTTCGAGGATTCGGTGCGCTCTCCGTTCCGGTGATCGCAGCGATCGACGGCCCGGCGCTCGGCGCTGGCACGCAGTTGGTGATTGCGGCCGATCTCCGCATCGCCACACCTTCCAGCCAGCTCGGCATCCCGGCGGCGCGGCTCGGGATCTCCATCGACCACTGGACGATCCGTCGGCTGGCCCAGGAGTTCACCCCGTCGGTGGCGCGAGCGATGTTGGTCGGCACCGAGAATTACTCCGCCGAACGACTGCACACCCTTGGGGGCATCCATCGCCTCGGCGACCTGTCCGACGCCAAGGAATGGGCGCAACGACTCGCACAGTTCGCACCACTGACGGTTGTTGCCCACAAGCTCGGGTTGGAGACTCTGGGCGCCGAGTACGACGAGGTGGCAGCGTTCGAATCGGCCCGTCAAACGGCGTGGGCCAGCGCAGATGCCGAAGAGGGCCGCGCGGCCTTCCTCGCGAAGCGTTCCGCCAATTTTACAGCCACCTGACCTTTGCCGAACTGACGGGTTGCTCTCTGAACGAGAGTGAATCGGATCAGAGGTTCGGTGGCAGGAGTCGGTTGACGTTCTGGAAGAAGAAGTAGAGGGTGACGATGAATGGCAGCATGCCAATCAACGCGCCGGCCCAGTCGCGGCGGAGCTTGCGACTGATCAGGTAGGCGCCAGCTGCGATGGCCGAGAGTGCAACGCCCCAGATGCCCACCTGGCCGTTGGCGGACGGATCGCTGAACCATCCCTCGCTGAACGCATCGGCGATGCCCTCGTTGGCAGCGTCGGTCCCGAGCATTTCGGCATCGGACTCAAGCGTGGCGTCAACCGGAGCTTCGCCGAGCTCGCCCGTAATGCTGCCGTTCGGGTCGACGACTGGTTGATCGACTGCGATGGGCTGGTCGAGCTGCTCTCTGTCTGATGGAGTATTCGTGCTTGATTCGCCGATGGGCTCGTCTGGGCGCGGAGGCTCGGGTACAACCTCGACAGAGCCTGGTTCTGTCGGTCGGCCGTAATTGATGATGGGTTCGCCGACAGGCGCCGACTCCGAGTCGACGAGTTCGCTGAAGATCACGATCCGCTTTTGGGCGGTGTATTTCGGTTCGCACGATATGAGCGTCAGCGTGGCCTTGGTCGGATCGGTGGTGGCAACGACCCAGTGCATATTCGACGCCACGATGCGCTGCCCGGTGACCCGGTAGGTGAAACGTCCGTTGAGGGTGGTGGCGATGATCTCGTCGCCCAGTTGCAGGTCGTCGACGTTGAAGAACGGTGCGCCATACGTCGTCCGGTGACCAGCGATTGCTGAATTGCCGAGTTGGCCGGGCAGCGGCGTGTCGGGGAAGTGACCGGGGCCGCGCTTCAAGTCGCTTGTGGCGACGCCGGCGACGACGATGTCGTTACGGCCGATCTTGGGGATCTCGAGTCGAGCGAGCGCACTGCCGTTCTCGATGCTTGTGTCGATGTTCTGTTGCTCGACGGGTACCGGCGGAGCGGTTGGTGTGCCCACCGGCTCAAGAGCCTTGACGGGTTGGCCAGCGGCGTCAACGGTCGTTGTGGCCGGTGCTGTTTCGCTGCCACCATCAGCAGCGAAGTCAGGGGCCGTGACAGGAGCCGAATTGGCGAGGAGTGCGTCGAATTCGCTCTCGAGTCGGTTCTGGGCGCGAGCGGTCTCGATGCCGGTGCCCCACAGTTGATAGGTGACGAAGCCGAAAATGAGGAGGCCGGTGGCAATGAGGGTCTTGCCGAGATTGCCGACCCACCAGCGCCAATCCTTCGGAAGCGTCGGCCGGTCCCATTTTTGAAGGCGGCCGCGACGGGGCAGCTTCGGGGCGTTGACCGGTGGGGGAGAGGGCGTGAAGCCGCCGGAAGGATTGGCGGTCCCGAACGCGCTCATCTGATCCAAGACCATATTGCCGCTGTCTGACACGTTCGGATCAAAATCTGACACCGCTGTGAACCTACTTGCTGTGTCATGAGAACTTTCGTCGCTTGCCAGCTCGATTCCCAGAACGTTTCGCCGCCTTTCCATCTGGCCGTGAACCCGGCGCCGAACTGCCGCGAACTGCCGCGAACTCGCGCATTTGCAGCGCTACTTTTTTCGGGTCAAAAGGCGACAGGTCAGCAGCCCCCATTAGCGTGGTGTCGAGCCAATGATGTCGCCGGCACCTTCTCCTTCTCCTTCTCCTTCTTCGGCAACGGTCGAAGGGCCAGTCATCGCACTCGACGACGTCGTCGCAGTCCTGGGTCAGTTCCCTGCACTCGCCGGCGCGTCCCTGACGGTCGAACGTGGTGAGATTGTGCTCCTGCGCGGCCCGAACGGCGCTGGCAAGACGACATTGCTCCGCCTGTGCGCCGGGTTGCTTCCGGTCGAACGCGGCACCGCCACCATCCTCGGATTCGACTTGTCGACGCAGCGCGAACTGGTTCGCCCGCATGTTGGCCTGCTCGGCCACCAGAACGGCCTGTACCTCGACTTGAGCGTCCGCGAGAACGTCAACTTCTGGGGGCGGACCGTGGGGGCGTCGACCGACGAGATCCATGCGGCGATGGTGAGAATGGGCGTGGCAGAACGGCTTGCCGACATACCGTGTCGCAAGCTGTCAGCAGGCCAGAAGCGCCGGACATCGCTGGCCTGTCTCGTCGCTCGACGGGCACAGGTCTGGCTACTCGACGAACCCCACGCAGGCCTCGACGCAGCTGGCCGTGACGAACTCGACGCCACGCTTGCCCAGGCCGCAGCGTCGGGCGCCACGATCCTCGTGGCGAGCCACGAGCTTGAGCGGGCAGGCAACTTGGCGACCCGCTCGGTCGAAGTGGTCGCCGGTCAGATCACCGCACTCGAAGGTGAGAAATGAGTACCTGGCGGGTCGCCCGCTTGATCGCTGCCAAAGACCTTCGGGTTGAGCGACGCAGCAAGATCGTCACCAACCAGGTGCTGCCGTTCGCCGGGATCACCATGGTCAGCTTCGCGTTCGCATTGGACAAGCAGAACGTGCTCGACACGGTCGCGCCCGGTCTGATCTGGTTGGCAACGACGTTCAGCTTGCTGATCTTGGTGCAACGTTCGTTCTCTATCGAGACCGATGACGGAGCGCTCGACGCGATGCGTGTGGCCGGCGTCGATGCCCGAGCGATCTTCCTCGGCAAAGCAATGGCGCTGGCGGTCCAACTCCTCGTCGTCGAAATACTGCTGCTGTTCGCCGCTGTCGTGTTGTACGGAGAGTCGATTCAATCAAGTGGCGCAGTGCTGGCGCTGTTCGATACTCCAATCACGGTCGGAGGCGTCGACGTCTTGCTCGGTGGAACATCGACCGGGGCGCAGAGCCCCGTCGTTGCCGTTGTGCTCCTCGTCACGACCCTGCTCTCCGCGACGTGTGGGCTCGCTGCGGTGGGTACCCTCTACGGAGGTCTTGCCGCAGGGTTCAAGGGCAGCGAAACACTCCTTCCGCTGCTCACGCTTCCTGCGGTGGCGCCGGTCCTGATCGGAGCAACCAAAGCAGTCGAATCAGCGGTCGGTACCGCAGGCGCAGTGGTGTCAGAAGGTTGGCAATGGGTCGGCCTGCTGGCAGTGTTTGCTGTCGCAAGCGGTATCGGCGGAGCGCTGGCGTTCGGCCCACTGATCGACGAGTAGTCGATCGACAACTCGAGCGGCGAGCAATCGCCAGACAGCCATCACCCAGCGAACGAACGACGGGCAAGAGATGACCACGATTGATCCAGCGAGAACCGAGCTACAACCGAGCGAAGCGCCGTCGCCGCGCCGTTCGACCGGCACTCGAGTAACGCGTGCCATCGGCATTGGTTGCCTCACGGCAATGGGGTGGCTTGTTGCTTTCGGTCTTGGCTTCTCGCCGGCCGATCGTGACCAGAAGGAATCAGTGCGCATCCTCTACGTGCATGTTCCGACGATCTGGCTGGCCTACCTTGCTTTCGTCGTCACGGCTGTCTCGTCGGGTTTGTACTTGTTCACCAAGAAGCGGTCGCTCGGTTGGGACCGCGTCGCTGGTGCCAGTGCCGAAATCGGAGTGGCGTTCGTTGCAGTGACGCTTGCTGTTGGCTCGATGTGGGGTCGCCTCACGTGGGGTGTCTTCTGGCAGTGGGATGCACGGCTCACCACCACGGCGCTGTTGTTCGTCACCTACATCGGCTACCTCGCAGTGCGGCGGCTTGGAGGCAGCCACCAGCAGCGCGCCAAGCGCAGTGCTGTGCTGGGAATGATTGCTGTCATCGAGATCCCGCTCGTTCACTTCAGCGTCAAGATGTGGCGCAGCCTCCACCAGGAGGCCACGGTTGCCAACCTTGACGGCGACACGAAGATGGACGGGATCATGCTGTTCAGCCTGTTTGTCGGTGTCATCGCCTTCACCTTTCTCTATGTCTGGCTGATGCTGCACCGCACTCGGGCAATGGCGATGGAAGACATGCTTGAAGATCGCGGCCTCGACGATGCACTCGTTGCCCGTCGGGCCGAAGCCGCCGCCCAACAGAACGGAGCCCGCTGATGGAAGACGCAGGATTCATCCTCGGGAGCTACCTCCTGACCTTCGTCACCGTCGGACTGTTTGCCTGGCGGACGATCCGGTCAGGGCGCAAGCTCGCCGATCAGATTCCCGACGAAGACAAGTACTGGCTCTAGCAAACTTTCATGAATTCACCGCAGCTCGCGGTGGGTTCCACTCCCCGAAATGAGATGCTCGCCTGACATGGCTGACCACGAGAAGTCCGAACCAAACCCAATGAGCCCAATCGAGGGCTCCGATATGGATCTGTCGCCACGGACGAACGTCGATGGCACCGCCCTTGGCGTCAAGCGCAAACGCAACGTCGTGCCACTGGTCGTGCTTGCGCTGGTCTTTGTTGCGGGTGGCGTCATTGTCACGCAGTTCCTCACCTCAGCCGTCGATTACTACTGCAACGTCGACGAAGTGGGCGTGCGTGAAGGGTGCGACGGTGACCGTCGAATCCGTCTGCAGGGCACTGTCGACCAGGATTCGATCGAGCTCAAGAACGGCATCACGGCATTCAGTATCTCGTTCAACGGTGCGCATCTGCCGGTGCGCTACGAGGGCGATCCGGGCGGCATCTTCAAAGAGTGCATCCCTGTCGTTGTCCACGGCGTGATCGAAGACGGCGCTCTGGTGGGCGACCGTGTCGAGGTGAAGCACTCCGACGAGTACGTTTCCGTGAACGACGAGCGCGTCGCTGACGCCGAGGATCTCGGATGCCCCACCGCGTAGCGGTCACACTGTGCCAGGCACAGTGTGACCGGACGTCATGATTGCGGCGTCTCTCAACTCAGCTGTCGGTCGTGCCGGGCTGATGCTGATGCTCGGTGCATCGGTGTTTGGTGCGCTCGCGGTGCTGTACGGCATTCGCAAGGGCGACACGAAGCTGCTCCGCCAGAGTCCACGCTATGCATGGCTCGCACTTGCTGGCATTGTCTTGTCGGTCGTGATGATGCAGCGCGCACTCATCACTCGCGACTTCTCGATGGCCTACATCCAACAGGTCGGCTCCCCTGACACGCCGACGCTCTACAACGTGGCTGCGATGTGGTCGGCGCTCGAAGGCTCGATTCTGCTCTGGGCCCTCGTACTCGCGGGCTTCACCGCTGCCGTTGCGTGGCGATTCCGCAAACGGACCGACGACGTCCTCGTCGGCTGGGCACTGATCGTGATGTTTGTCGTCACGGCCTTCTTTGCCCTGGTCAGCTTCGGCCCAGCTGATCCGTTTGCGAACGGTGTTGCAGGGTTCGACCCGTCGCAGGCACGCGGGCCCAACCCGCTGTTGCAAAACCACATCCTGGTGTTGTTCCACCCGCCGATCCTGTACCTCGGATTCGTCGGTTTCACCGTGCCGTTCGCCTTCGCGATCGCAGCACTGGTCACTGGTCGGCTCGGCGAAGGCTGGCTTCTCGAAACTCGTCGTTGGGCGCTGTTCTCGTGGGCCTTCCTCACGATCGGCATTCTGCTTGGCGGATGGTGGAGCTACGAAGTCCTCGGCTGGGGAGGTGTGTGGGCGTGGGATCCCGTCGAGAATGCTTCGCTGCTGCCTTGGTTGACCGGCACTGCGTACATCCATTCGGTGCTGGTGCAGGAACGCCGTGGCATGTTGCGTGTCTGGAACCTCAGCTTGTTGGTCGCAACGTTCTCCCTGACGATTCTCGGCACGTTCCTCACCCGATCGGGCGTGATTGAGTCGGTGCACGCATTCGGCGACGGTCCGGTCGGCACCTGGTTCCTCGCCTTCTTCGGCTTGATCGTCGTCGTCTCACTGGGTCTCATTGCCTGGCGAGGTGACCGACTCCGCTCACCCGGGTCGATCGATTCGCCGTTCTCCCGCGAGGGCGCGTTCCTTGCGAACAACGTGTTGTTCACGGTCTTTGCGTTCGTCGTGCTGCTTGGCACGCTGTTTCCGCTGCTCGTCGAGGTCCTCTATGACCGTCGCACCATCGTGGGCGCGCCGTACTTCGACCGGTTAAGCATGCCGATTGGCCTCATGTTGTTGTTCCTGATGGCCATCGCCCCGGTGCTGCCGTGGCGCAAGGCGTCGACCGAATTGTTGCGTGACCGATTGTTCTGGCCCGCCTGGGCTGGTGCTGGCGCGCTCGTTTTCTCGGTGGCTGTCGGCGCGACCGGATGGGCGCCGCTTGTCGCCTTTGCCTTTGGTGGCTTCGCCAGCGGCGCAGCAGTCCGCCAGATCGCACTCGCCAGCCGGCGGCAGGGTTGGCGCGGCTTCGTGGGGCGCGCAAACGGCGGCATGGTTGTCCACCTCGGTGTCATCATGATCGCCGTGGCGCTCGCTTCGTCGAACAGTTTCACACACGCCACGCGGCTCCAACTCGAGCAGAACGTCGTGCAGGAGTGGTCCGGCCACACCTTCGAACTCACCTCGCTGACGGAGAACACCAGCCAGGCCGGCCAGAGCGCACTCGAAGCGCGGGTCGTTCTCGACGGGGGTAAAACCATCGTCCCGGCGATTACGACATACCTCAACATGGGCATCGACGTGCCAACGCCTGGGGTGCGGACAGGCCTCACCAACGACGTGTACCTGACCCTTGAGCAGGGTTCGAAGCCCGGCGATACGTCGGTCTCGCTCCAAGCCTTTGTCCGGCCGATGATCCTGTGGCTCTGGATCGGCGGCCTGGTCATGGCCATCGGCACGCTGCTCGCGGCGTTCCCGGGCAAGAAACAACGCCGCGCGACAGACCCCGTGTCGGCGCCGATCGCGACCGGCAAGGCCGATCCGCAGGGTCATGACGGCGAACCGGAACCAGAGCCCGCCGGGGCCAGCGCATGACAGAGGTCAGCGACGATCTGATCGATGTCGGAGAGCAGCGTCGAAACCGGGTTGCTCCCTGGATTGCAATGGCTATAGCAATCTCGATGATCGGCCTCTTCGTCGTTCTCATCGGTGCTGGCTCCGACGGTGGGCAAGACGCCCAGTCGCCGCTGCTTGGTCGGCCCGCACCGGAGGCCACCGGCACCTTGATCGACGGCGGCAACTTCGATCTGTCGCAGCGCAAGGGAAGTTGGGTCCTCCTCAATTTCTTTCGGGCCGACTGTGTTCCCTGCATCCAAGAGCACCCCGCCCTCGTCGACTTCAACGAGCAACAGGCAGCGTTGGGAATCGATGGCGCCGAGTTCTACTCGATCGTTGTCGACGACAGCCGCGAGGACGTCGAAAAGTTCTTCGCCGACAACGGTGGCGATTGGCCAGTCGTGCTCGATCACCATTTGATCGATGTTGCCTTCGGCGTTGCCCTCGTTCCCGAGACGTGGTTCATCGATCCGAGTGGCATCGTTCAGGCCCGGATCATTAGCCGCGTGTCAGCCGAACGCCTGAACATCACGCTGCAGCAGCTGCGCGAGGTCGGCGCCAGATGATGTCAGCGTGGTCCCATTTTGACCCCAAAAATCTTGGACGGGAACATCGACAGTGGGCGAGGCTCGAATGAGTGACCGGAATCGCCGGATCAAGTCGTGGCCGAGTTGGGTCGTGCTGCTGATCGTCGTTGCGTCGGTGCTTGCCGTCGGTTCGACGCGTAGTGCTGGGCCGCAAACGCAGGAAGAACGAATCGACGCAGTTGCTCGTCGAGTCGCTTGCCCGGTCTGTAACGGCGAGAGCGTCTTCGAGTCGCGCAACCGGGCCTCCCGGGCGATTCGCAACGAGATCACGGACCTCGTCCGAGGAACCGAGGCCACGGACGACCAGATCATTGCGGGGCTCGAGAACACCTACGGCGCCGACGTGCTGCTCGTTCCGAAGGCGACCGGATTCGACGCACTGATCTGGGTCTTGCCGGCTGTTGCCTTCGTGCTCGGTGTCGCAGGCCTGGCGGTCGCTTTCCGGCGATGGAAATTGCAGGCCGAGGCGAACATTGACCCCACCGACGCCGACCGCGACATCGTCGCGGCAGCGCTGCGCGACCGCGACGACAGACCGCGATGACCGATCTTGAGGCAGAACAGCAAGAGGCCGACGACGTCCTCGAGCCTGAGCAGCCAGTGTCGCCGTCGCGGAGCGGGGCTCACCTCGAACGAATTGCCGAGTTGGAAGAAGAGCGGCGCTTTCTTCTGCGCTCCCTCGATGACCTGGAGCGGGAACACGACGTCGGCGATGTCGATGACGCCGATTACACGACTCTGCGTGACGGCTATACCGTTCGCGCTGCGGCTGTGTTGCGTGAGATCGGTTCGGGCAAGTCGCGGCTTGCCTCCAAGAAGCCGCGCCGTTGGGGACGTCTCGTCATGACCAGTGCTGCAGTGCTTGCATTGGCAATCGGGATTGGATTCGCACTCGCGAATGCGTTCGGTGAACGAGGCGCTGGCCAGGAAATCACCGGCTTCGACCCGGGCAACGACGCACGCGTTGTCCTCGCCTCGGCCCGCGACGCCGTGAACGAAGGCGATTTTGGGCTCGCGAATTCGCTCTTTGCGCGAGTTGTCCAGATGGAACGTGAGCGCGAGGTTGACAACGTTGAGGCGATCACGTATTTCGGATGGACTCTTGCGCTCCAGTCTGTGCAGGACCCCGACGCCGAATCGTCTGGCCAGCGACTCGATGCTGCTCGTGTTGCGTTGCGGCAGGCGATTCAGCTCGATGACGATTACGCCGACCCGAACTGTTTCCTCGCGATCATCGAGTTCAACTTCTTCGACGATGCCGACGCGGCGCTCCCCTTCGTCGATGCGTGCGAGGAGAAGAACCCGACGTCTGACATGGAACAACTAGTCGCCGGATTCGCCGCCGAGATCCGCGCCGCCGCCAGCTGAGAGACAACACGGAAACAGAAACGGCGCGGTACGGCAGGTGGCGTAATCCCCTCCTTGCTCGGGCTCGGTCACTACGGTGAGGCAATGGCCAACACTCCGCCGCCTCCGGGCGACACGCCCCCGCCCCCACCGGGTGGGACACCGCCGCCCCCGGGCTTTGCACCGAACACACCCCCGGCACCGCCGACAGGGGGAGTACCGCCACCGCCACCCGGAGGCGCGATGCCGCCAGCCCCACCCGGCGCTCAGCCGCCGATGAACCAGCCGCCGGGCTACGCGGCTGCGCCCGCGAATCCTGCTGGAACTCCGCCGCCTCCCGGGTATGTCCCGTTCGGAACGCCGCCGCCCGGCGATGGCCGGCGAACCAATGGTCTAGCTGTCGCCTCGCTCGTCCTCGGGATTGTCGGGATCATCCTCTGCTTCTTGTTCATCCCGTGGATTCTCGCGATCATCTTCGGCGCAATCGCGATCAAGCAGTGCAACGCAGACCCGACCTACACGGGCAAGGGCCTGGCCATCGCCGGCCTCATCTGTGGGCTCGTGGGCCTGGCGATCATCGTGTTGATCTTCACCACCGGTGAAACGAATTTCGACTTCAACTCGGTTGGCTTCGACGCAGTCCGCTGACCGGAGCGCTCCCGTCAACGACTTCTTTATCGACTATTTCTTCGCCGATTTGGCTGCCAGAGCGGGTGGCGGCCAGACCTTCCCGCGGGTGATCCGATCGCCCTTGCGGCGCAAGACCCACACACTTGCCTTGCCCCAGTCGGGAGGAGTGTCGACCTCCATGCCGCGGCGCACGAGTGCGTTGATGACGGCGGGAATGATGTCGCCGTGGCTGCAGAGCACTGCACCGTTCTCGACCTCGTTGATCAGATCAAGGACCGGCTCGAACGGCTCGTCTTCGAAGAGCCGCTGCTCGGACTGAACGGGAAGGCCGGCGAGGGCACCGAGCGGCTCGAGGGTCTGCATGCAGCGCACGTACGGGCTCGAGTAGAGCGCCGTGATTTTCTTCTTTGACAGGCGCCGCGCCACTGCCTGAGATTGTTTCCAGCCGGTCTTACTTAATGGCCGGTCGACGTCTTCACCCGTCCAGACTCGTCGTTCGCCGGCCTTCGAGTGCCGGACGAGATAGATCACGGCTGAGCTGCCCATCGCGAAACTCCTGCTCAGTTCTCGCCGGTCAGCGAACGGTGACGGGCGGTCAACTGTCGGGAGAACATGATGAACACCACCGCTGCGATCAGGCTGCCAACAGCACCGATCATCGTGGCAGCGGAGCCGGTTTCAGCGAATCGTTCAGCAACGGCCTCGGTGCTCGTGTCGCCGAAACCGGTGAAGATCGAGTTGGCTGAAACGCCGAGCATGATTAACGGCAGCAGTCCGAAGAACAGCCACCAGGTCAGCAGCAAGGGATTGTCTTTGGAACCGCCCGAAACGGCTCCTGCCTGGGCCTGGGGTGCGGACTTGATCCACTGTTCGCGCAGCATGAGCGCCGGGATGACAAACAAAACGCCGGGCGGGAGCATCCACCCGAAGACGGCGAACAGTGGATGCCAGGTGGTGGACATGCCGTACTTGCGCAAGTTCGACGTGATCCTGAACATCCAGATCATGACGAGGATGGCGCCGAGAATCATGGCAATCCCGGCAACGGCGGAGATGGCCGATGACGATACAACGCTGTCTTCGAACTCGGAGCGTGTTGTCGTCCCGTTGATGAAGTCGGTTGCTTTGGCCTGTAAGGACGACTGGATGAACCCGTTGACAAGGGCGCCTGCGCCGGCAATGCCGACCACGACCGTGATCGCTGTCGACAGGCCGCCGATCCGGTTGAACTGCTGTGTCGAGGTTGCGGTCGGCGCGCTGCCGTAGGCCACGTAGCCCGGAGGCGGAGCCATGTTTCCCGGCGGCGGCGGCGGCGGCGGCGGCGGTGGTGTCGGTGTCGGTGTCGGTGTCGGTGTCGGTGTCGGTGTCGGTGGCGGTGGGGGTGGCGGTGAACCCGGCGGCGGTGGCGGCGGCGGTTGGTGACCAGGTGGGGGAGGGGGCATATCGCTCACCCGAACCAAGCTACCCGCGGTCTATTCGCCTGTCTCCCTCAGATCGCTGCGGGGAAGGGGGAGCAGGGGAGGAGCAGAGGAGGGGGTCGGAGTGCGAACCACCGAGCGCATCCGCTACTTTGCCTCGGACCAGCGTCTGATGATGCTGGTGTCGCTGACGAAGCGGACGGGTTGGTGGCCTGCTTGATCACGTGGCGCCCAGCGATGTGCTGCTTCTTGCAGGCAACGATCGAGGAGAGCGGCAGCGTCGGGCCCATTCTGCTCGGGCACGTGAATCAGAACTTCGTCGTGGAGGCAAAGGACGATCTGCGCACCGAGGGTTCGGCCACGGGCCCGCATCAACACAGCCCAGGTCTTGAAGAACTCGGCGGCCGCCCCCTGGACCATCGCATTGCGTCCGTAGCGACCCCGAGCGGCAGCCTGTGAACGGGCATCGCGTTCGCTGACTTCATTTGTGTTCGTCGAACTCATCCGGACAAGCCGCCCGCCGTAGGTGCGGAGGTCGTGGCTGCCCTGTGCTGATCGTTCTGCGGCTGCGAGGTAGTCCATGGCAACCGGGTACTCGCGCTCTAAGCCGCGTAGGGCCTCGGCGCCCTTGCCGGTGGTCTGCCCGTACATCGCGCCGAGCACGGCGACCTTGGCGATGTCGCGCTCCACCCGGAGCTGGGCCGCAACGGGCGCGTACATATCGTCTTCCTGAGTCGCCGCTGCGAGCTTGGGGTCCCTCGCCACGGCAGCGAGTATCCGTGGCTCGATCTGGCCGAGGTCGGCGCGCACGAACACGTGGCCTGGTTCGGCCGCAATGGCGGGGCGGAGCTCGGCGGGCATGTTGTGCAAGCCGACGGTCGCGGTCATTCGCCCGGCTGCGCCATCTGAGCCCGACCAGGAACCGTGCAGCCGTGAATGGCCCGACGGATGATTGGCGGCGATGTTGTCGTCGATCCATTGGAAGCCGAACGTCGTCAAAATGCGCTCGGCGCGCCGCCAGGCCATGAGCGGCTCGACGATCGGGTGCGCATCGCGGAGCGTCTCAAGCCGCCAGGCTCGAGTGTCGGGTACCTCGATGCCGACCCGACGGAGTAGCGACTTCACCTGGTCGGGGCTGCGCAGGTCGAAGGTTGAACCAGCGGGAAGATGTTGGAGCACTTCAGCGTCGCGCCGTGCGAGCTCGGCGTTGGCTTCTCCGGCAGTCGTCGGTCGTGGCCCCACAAAGCCGGCCACGATCGATTCGCCGACACTGAGTTCGAACGGAAGTCCATCGACTTCCATCTCGGCGCACAGCAGCTCGCAAGCTGACTCGGAAAAAACCGTTGCCTCGGAATGGATGAGCGGAACCTGGAGCTGCTGCGCCATGACGGCCAGATCGGCCCAGCGGAGGGCCCGGTCGGCCGTGTTGTTCCACTCGCCTTCGACCCACTCTGGGCGGAGATGTCCGTCAGGACCGACCGGTTCGTTCGGGTCGCCGCTGTCGACGGCCTGCGAGAAGAGGTTGACGGGTACCCGAGTCGGGATTGTCGTGGCGTCAAGCTCGTGGAGGAGGGCCCAGATCTGTTCCGGGCCAGAATTCCAGCCGCCGAAGATCAACCGATGTGTTGCTGAGAGATCCCAACACCGCCCGGGTCGGATGTTGGCTTCGACCAACTGTCGGGCCGTCGACTTGTTCCACCACACCCAGCGAGGCGATTCTTCGGCCTCGATGCGGGCAACCTCACGAATGTCGACAACCCGTCCGGTGGTCCCTGGTTCGACGAGCGCCGCGACACCTTCGTCAGTGATCGCGAGACCGATCAGTTCGCCTGCCATCGATTTGGGTCAACCCCAACCCAGTTCGTGGAGGCGATCGTCATCGATGCCTGCAGCGTGCGCGACTTCGTGGATGACGGTGACGAACACTTCGTTCTCGAGGTCGTCCATGTCCTCGCACATGTCACAGAGCGCGAGCCGATAGATCGACACGATGTCTGGGCCTTCTTGGCCGGTGCGTTCGGTGTGTGGCACACCCTCGTACAAGCCGAGCAACGTGGGCTCGTCCGGATGTCGGTTGAGGACCTGCACGACGACGTTGTCGAGAACGTGCTGGAGTTCGTCAGGCAGGTCGTCGAGCGCGTCGGCGACCATCCGGTCGAACTTATACTTCGGCACCGCCTCCATCACAAAAACCTCTCGTGAGACGTGTAGCGGCGAATTCCGAACTCAGATGATCTTGAGTTCGGGGGAGTAGATCTTCTTCGGCTTCATGTCGACAGCGATCTGGCGGGCCATCTCGTGGAAGATCTTGGCCGACTCGGACTCGGGGTCGACTGCCGTGATCGGCTTGCCGTCGTCGCCACCTTCGCGTAGCGCCGGCACGAGTGGAAGCTGACCGATGAGCGGAACCCCAACGTCGTCAGCGAGTGCTTGGCCGCCGCCGGACCCGAAGATCTCGTACTTCTTGCCGTCGTCACCGGTGAACCAGGACATGTTTTCGATGACGCCGCGAACGGGCAGGTTGACCTTTTCGGCCATGGCTGCCGACATCGCGGCGACCTTCTGTGCGGCGGGTTGAGGGGTGGTGACAACGAAGACCTCGCCACGCGGCAGGTACTGCGAGAGCGACAGGGCGATGTCGCCGGTGCCGGGCGGCATGTCGATGAGGAGGAAGTCAGGCTCGTCCCAGAACACGTCGGTGAGGAACTGCTCGAGTGCCTTGTGCAGCATCGGGCCACGCCAGATGACGGCCTCGCCTGCCGGGACGAAGTAGCCGATAGAGATCGCACGGACGCCGTACATTTCCGGCGGGATCAGCATCTCGTCGATGACGACCGGGTCGCGATCGGTGCCGAGCATGCGCGGGATCGAGTACCCGTAAATGTCGGCGTCGATAATGCCGACCGAGTAGCCCTGTGCGGCGAGGGCAACGGCGAGGTTGGTGGTGACGGTCGATTTGCCGACGCCACCCTTGCCCGACGAGATGAGGAGCGGACGGGTCTTCGAACCGTTCTTGGAGAACGGCACCACACGGCCTTCGGCGTGCCCGTGGGCCTGGCCCTGACCGGCAGATGCGCCTGCATCGCCGTGCAGCGTCTTACGCAGGTTCTCGCGGTCCTCGTCGCTCATGACGGTGAACTCGAGGTCGATCGACTCGACGCCCTCGAGCTGCGTTGCAGCATCAGAGACTCGCTTCTCGATTTCTGCCTTGAGCGGGCAGCCCGGAACCGTGAGAGCAATGAGAATGCCAACCACCCCGTTCTCCATGATCGAGACGCCACGGAGCATGCCGAGGTCGACGATTGAACGATGAAGCTCCGGATCTTGGACTGGCCGGAGGGCCTCGACGATCTGCTCTTCGGTGACAACGGGTCCACTCATGGCCTCCAGTGTGTCGATGGCCTGCGGGATTTGCACTACGGCGATAGGTAATATTGTCGACGTGTCCACTGGAACTGCGTTCACCGCCACTGTGTCGGCGATCACCGATGCTTTCGGCGACCCGACGCGCCGCTCCGTCTATCTTTTCGCCCGCGAACGTTCTCGAGCCAACGATGGCGAGGCGCCGGAAGGTGTCACAGCGTCGATCGTTGCCAAGCAGGTGGGTGTGCACTCCAACGTGGCACGCCATCACCTCGACAAGCTTGCAGCCGGCGGGTACCTCGAAGTTGTCACCGGTAAGCCGAGCGGCACCGCCGGTCGACCATCGAAGCACTACGTAGCCGTCGGCGGCGCGCTCGACGAGGCGACGTTCCCCGTCCGGAGCGACGACTTAGTGCTGTCTTTGCTCGGTCGTACGTTGAGCAAGCTGCCCCGCGATGAAGCCGAGCAGATGGCCGAAGAAGTTGGCTCCGAATACGGCAGAGCTATGGCGGCCGGACTCACGGGCGATGCGCTCAAGGCCGGTCAACGCTCATTGCGATCAGCTATCCAGGCAGTCGCCGATGCACTGTCGGCCCATGGATTTGCAGCGCACGCAGAAGGTCGCAATGATCAACTGAAGATCATCAACAACCACTGCCCCTTCGGCGACATCGCCGCCGAACACCCGGTGATCTGCGCAGTCGACCGCGGCATGGTCCGCGGGATGCTCAGCGAGCTCTACAAAACCGACGACGATGACGCCTTCCGCGACATCACCACCGACTCGTCGTTGGCTGCCGGCGACACCTTCTGCACCACCTCCGTCTGATCCGGCCCCACCGGCTTGGTGGGAGAGCCCGTCGATGATCGACATGACCAAACTGCATGCTCCACCCTGGATGACAGCAGCACAATCGCAATAGCCTCGGCGCATGCCGATCAAAATTCCGGACTCGCTGCCGGCTCGAGCACTCCTCGAGCAAGAAGGTGTGATGGTGATGACCGAGTCCACCGCCGTGCGCCAGGACATACGGCCGCTGCGAATCGGTCTGCTCAACTTGATGCCCGACAAAATCGCCACTGAAACCCAGATCGCGCGCCTCATTGCCTCGACGCCGCTCCAGGTCGAACTGACCCTCGTACGGGTCGGCACTCATGCGTCCAAGAACACCTCCGAGGACCACCTGATCTCCTTTTACCGCACGTGGCATGAAGTTCGGAACCAGAACTTCGATGGCTTCATTATCACCGGCGCCCCGATCGAGACGCTCCCCTTTGACGACGTCACCTATTGGTCAGAACTCACCGAGATCCTGGATTGGACCACGACCAACGTGCACTCCACGTTCAGCATCTGTTGGGGAGCAATGGCCGCGCTCTGGCACTTCCACGACGTACCAAAGCACATCTTGCAGGACAAGGCGTGCGGCGTCTATCGGCACCGCAACCTCCAGCCGACATCGCCGTACCTCATGGGGTTCTCCGATGATTTCTCGGTCTCGGTCTCGCGCTGGACCGAAGTACGTAGGGCCGACATCGAGCGAGTCGCAGGCCTCGAACTCCTGATGGAATCGGATGAGACGGGCGTCTGCCTCATCTCCGAGATGGAGGGACGCCGGCTCTACATGTTGAACCACATCGAATACGATTCGACGACGCTGGCCCACGAGTACCTCCGGGACATCGCGGCGGGCACGCCGACCAAAGTGCCGCACAACTATTTCCCCAACGATGACCCCAACCTGGCCCCGATCAACCGGTGGCGCTCTCATGCCTTCTTGCTGTTTAGTAACTGGATCAATCAGGTCTATCAATCCACCCCGTTCAGGTAGGTCAAGTAGGCCAAGTGCCAACACGACGCAGCAGGCGCAGCGTGGTCCCCTGTAGCCTGCGCATGTGGACGTACGCATCGGAGTCACCCAAGCCCCTCGTGAGATCAACCTCGAACTCGCCGACGACGCAGATCGCAACGATCTGAAGGCGCGCGTTGAGGCGGCCCTCTCTGGGGCCAGCGACGTGCTGTGGATCACCGATAAGCGCGGCAACGACGTCGGGGTGCCAGCAGCGAAAATCGCCTATGTCGAGCTCGGCTCTGCCGAGAGCACCCGCAAGATTGGCTTCGGAGACTGAGGACTTGTGGTCTGGGCCAAAGGCGCTGGCCGCAGGTGTAGGCCATCATGACCTCGCTCCTTGATCTCGACCTGCTCTGGGTGACGGGCAAGGGCGGCGTCGGCAAGACGTCCACGGCTGCAGCGATCGCTGAAGTTGCTGCGCGTTCTGGACGCTCGACGCTCGTCTGCGAGATGGACGCCAAGGGCGCGCTCGCATCGGCTCTTGGCGTCGACGAACTCGACTTCACGCCAGTCGAGGTTGCGTCGAACCTGCATGCGATGTCGATGAGCACCGAAGATGCACTCCGGGAGTATCTCCGACTCTTCGTGAGGATTCCGTTCATCGGGCGCATCGGGCCGCTCGCGAAGACCTTCGACTTCGTTGCTGACGCCGCACCCGGCGTCAAGGAGATCCTGAGCGTCGGCAAGTTGTGCTTCGAGGTCCGCGAGCAGAATTACGATTTGATCGTCGTCGACGCCGAATCGACCGGCCACATCGTCAGCCAGATCGGGGCACCGAAGGTGATCGCCGATCTCGTGCAGGTCGGCTTAGTTCGTGAGCAGACCCAATGGATGCTCGACATCCTGAACGATGCCGACCGAACCGGCGTCGCTGTGGTCACCACCCCGGAGGAGATGCCGGTGACCGAGTCGTCAGAATTGCTCCGCCGTCTGACGCTCGAGACCGGTGTGCATCCCGCCGTCGTGATTGCTAATCGCGTGCTTCCGGTGCTGTTCGACCGGCGCGAGCAGGCGGTGGTTGATCAACTCGATGCAGCACTCCCCACGCTCATCAACGCTGTTGGTCCAGGTGCCGGCGCCGTACTCGAAGCGGCCCGTTTCACAGATGCTCGTCGGCGCACCGGCGCTCAGCACCTCGGTCGGCTGCGCTCCGAACTCGATGCCGCCGATCCGCCGCTCAACATTCCGATCATCACCGTGCCGGAATTGTTCGCACGCAACGGTGGCCGGCGCGTTGTGTCGTTGATCGCCGACGGACTCGCGGACGAACTGGACATCGAGATTCCGAGCGACCGATGAGCGAAGTCGACAACCTGCTCGCCAGCCGCGAGATGGTCCTCGTGGCCGGCTCGGGTGGCGTCGGCAAGACCACGATTGCCGCAGCGATGGGGATTGCTGCAGCCCAGCGTCAGAAGGGCAAGATCCTCGTCCTCACGGTCGACCCTGCCAAGCGGCTCGCTACAGCACTGGGCCTCGACGAAGTCGGCAACACCCCGGTCCGGATCGAGCCCGCCATGTTCACAGAGGCCGGGGTCGCCGTGCGTGGCGAACTGTGGGTTGCCATGCTCGACACCAAGGCCGGTTGGGACGAGCTGATCCGCCGCCACGCCCCTGATGCCCAAGTGCGCGACGCCGTGCTGGCAAACCCGCTGTATCAGAACATCACGAGTCGTTTCGTTCACAGTCACGACTACCTCGCAATGGAACAGCTCCATGACCTGCATGCGACCGGCGATTTCGACCTGGTGATCGTCGACACGCCGCCGTCGCGAAATGCGCTGTCGATTCTCGATGCGCCGAGTCGGATGATCGAATTTTTTGGCAGCCGGCTGCTCCGCTGGCTCACCGTGCCGTATCGCTCGCGTCTTTTCACGGTCGCCTCAAAGCCGTTTTACCAAGTCGCCGATCGCGTGCTCGGGTCTCGATTCCTCCAGGACATTGCCGATTTTTTCGTGCTGTTCCAAGCTATGGAAAAGGGGTTCGTCAAGCGAGCGCGTGCTGTTGAAGCGTTGTTGGCCGATGCCCGGACGGCCTTCGTTGTCGTCACCACGCTCGAAACTGCTCCAAGTCACGAAGCAAAGTTCCTCGCCCAGGCATTACTCAATCGAGGCATGACGCTCGGAGCGATGGTGGTGAACCGTGTGTTGCCGGCCCGGCTTGCAGGCAACGATGCAATTGCCAGTGCCAACGCACTCCTCGAAGCCAGGCCTGAACTGGCCGATGCGGTTGCCGAGCAACTCGATGACGCATCGCCGGTGACCGTCGCTGCGGTGCTCGCTCAACTCGCCGAGCGATTCGACGATGTCGCACTCGTCGCGAGTCGAGAAACTGAACGTCGAGCCGAGCTCGCAACCTTTGCGACCACGATGCTTGACGTCCCATGGCTCACCGGAGACATTCACGACATCGCCGGCCTTGGCAAGCTCGCCGAGTATCTGCGGGTCGACTCCGTCAACGGCTAACGCGTCTCGCTCCAAACTGTCGGGCCGATTGCAACGGCTGCAGCTGTTGGATGCGGCAGACTCTCCTTGATGACTTCATTGGCCGACCTGTCACGGCAACACTCGTCACTCGATGGAGACGACATCGATCATTTGCAACGGCTCGGCGCTGAGTGGGCGTTTCTCGCGGATCTCTGTTTTGCCGACCTGCTGCTGTATGTCCGGTCGAACGATGGGAAGTGGGTCGTCGTCGACCAAGTCCGGCCTGCCACGAACCAGACCATGTACGTCGCTGACTACATCGGCACATGGGCGACTCGCGGCGCCAGCCTGCTCGAACAGGCCGCAGCGACCGGCGAGAGCCACGAAGGCGAGATCGCAGCAAGCGAGGGCGGTCGCGCCAGCACCCGGCTCATGGCGATTCCTGTGCGACGCGAAGGCCACGTGGTTGCCGTGCTCAGTAAGGAGTGGAAGGTCCAAGACGGTCGCAGCCTCGGTGAACTTGAGCTGGCCTACAGCGCAATCTTCGACAAATTTGTCCTCATGATCAACGCCGGCACGTTCCCGTTTGCTGGCCGCGTTGCTGACTCAAGCGCCGCGCCGCGCATCGGCGACGGCGTGCTGATGCTCGACGCGAACGGCACCGTCACCTACGTGTCGCCGAACGCGAACTCGGCGCTGCACCGCGTTGGGATCCATGCCAACCCGGTCGGTATGCGGCTCGCTGAACTCGGGTTCCACGATGGACCGGCCCGCCAAGCGTTCGAACGCATGGAGCCGGTAGTCGAAGAGTTCGAACAGGGTACCGAGGTCACGCTCCTCAGTCGGTGCGTGCCGTTGATCCTGCACGTCGATGGGAAACCGGTCGTCGATGGTGGTCTCATGCTTGTTCGTGACGTCACCGAAATTCGTAAGCGGGATCGCCTTTTGTTGTCGAAGGACGCAACGATCCGTGAAATCCATCACCGGGTCAAGAACAACCTCCAGACCATCTCGTCGCTGCTGCGTTTGCAGGCGCGTCGCCTCACGAACCCGGAGGCCAAGGCTGCAGTGTCCGAGTCGGTTCGCCGCATCCGCACTATTGCGCTGGTCCACGAGTCGCTCTCTCGGGAGCCTGGCGAAGACATCGCATTCATCGAGATCGTGCGACCGTTGCTCCGGCTGGCCGAAGAAGGTCTGCAATCACCTGACCGCCCGGTCAGGTTCACGGTCAGCGGTGATGGCGGCCGAATTGCTGCCGACACCGCAACACCGCTCTCGGTCGTGTTGACCGAACTGTTGCAGAACGCCGTCGAACATGGTTTCCCCGAGGGCAGTAGAGGCGGTGCAGTGACGGTGTTGTTGACTCAGCAGCTTCAGCAGCTCCACATCAAGGTCACAGACAACGGTCGTGGTGTCGACCCCGGTTTCGACCTCGATGCTTCGACTGGGCTTGGCCTGTCGATCGTTCGGACATTGGTGACGACCGAACTCAACGGCAGCATCTCGATCCGCCCAGCAGTTCCTGAGGACCTCGACGCGGCGGGCCTCGGTGATGGCTCGACACACAATCACGGCACGGTGATCGAACTGTCGGTGCCGACAGTCGCCGGCTGAGCCGCTTCGGCTTGACTTCGAGAAAAATCAGCCGACGGCAGAGCGAGCGGCGCGTGCTGCGGCCACTCGCTTGCGACGGATGACGCGCCGCTCTTCTTCTGTGAGGCCGCCCCAGATACCGGAATCCTGGTTGGTGTCGAGCGCAAAATCGAGACAACCCTGAGCGGACGGGCATTCGCCGCAGACTTCTTTTGCGTTGTCGATCTGCACCAGCGCGTTTCCGGTGGTGCCGACCGGGAAGAAAAGCTCCGGATCGGTTTCGCGGCACAGGGCGTCGTCTCGCCAATCTGTCTCCGCGGCTCCCAAGGCAATGCTGGACGCAAGAATCGTCACTGGTAAGTCTCCAAGGAGTTCGTTCTGGCGCTGCACGCGGGTCTGCAACGCAATGTGTGTGGGGCCGCCCGGTCGACGGATCTAACGTAGGCGCGACCAGTGGGCTCCGCAAGAGGCAGAGTGTGTGACGCGCGCGGCCTTGACGACGACGACGCGCGCGTGCTGAGGGGTTGGTGGGGGATGCCCAGGGGATGACCAGGGGGCGCTGAGGGGATAGTGGGGGTCCGATTCGGATGTGTGGCCAGGTGACCGCAATACTTCGAACATGCTGGTGATTGGACATCGAGGCGCTTCGGCTGCCGCTCCAGAGAACTCGATCCGGGCGTTCGAGTTTGCCGACAAGAT
>NZ_JBDNIJ010000447.1:0-6427 GCF_041688325.1 Ilumatobacter sp. | reverse complement strand
CTGAATGCCTCGACTCGGTCTCACCGCCGATCGTCGATCAGGTCCCAGCTCTGGTGATGAAGTGGTTTGTTCGTGGCCAGCCGAGAAGAGCCGCTGCGCCGGTGTCGAAAATGTCGATGTTTGCGTCCTGGGCGTTCTCTGCTCGCTGTCCGAACTGTCCTCCGGGGTGCCTGCGGCGGATGCGGACCGTGTCGGCCTCGACTGCGTAAGTTGCCACGACCTCGCCTCGGCTGACGGCGGTGGCATTCGCTCTTGAGAGATCGGCTTCGACCACGACGTGGGCAATGATGTGTTGCTGTGCTTCGATCGGTGATGCCAGTCGCGACATCGAACCTTCGTGGAGGCGCGCATTCTCGAAAAAGGTGAGAAACGGGCCGTTGTGCTCGATGCGCGATCGTGGACAGAACGCGAGCGATCGCTCGGCAGTTGTGATGGAGTTTGCCTGGTGACGCGGCGTGTCGCGACTTCCCGCGCGGCGTGACAGCTGACTTATGGATGCGGCCTCCGCCGCACCGAGAGCCGCTCGGCCCGTCCACTTTTTTGGTGTACCCATCTCGCCCATCTCCTTGTTGTCTCGTTCTATCTAATCATGAAGAAAGTTAGATGTCAAGGTAAAGATTTCTTTACAATTTCGGATAGTTTGTGAACTTCGCTTGATGCCACGCTGCGATCTGGTGGCGCTACTTCGTGATGGTCCGGCCGAGGCGTCAGATCTCGGGCGGACAGGAGTCGTCTTGAAGATCACTCCCGAGTTCAGTAACGAACTCGGCAGCCAACTCCGGGTCCTCGATCAACCTGCGGCCGTGATGATTCACGGCGTCCATCACCGTGTGCTAGTCGCAGCCCGAGGTGAGGTCGTGCTTGACGTGCCATCCGCTGCTACGGCAGGAGTTTGGGAGCTGTCGCGCTGCTCGAAGAACGATGTGGGAACACGATCGCAGCGGGTTCCGATCACGAACGAGCCCCTTGTATTCCTGCGCGATTTCGTCGTCGGAGGCGCTGCGCGGCGGGCTTGCCTACCGACAAGCTCATCGACGAGTGAGGCATGGCCGCGATGACCGACGTCCACTGGTTCAACCAACGCCGTCTCCACGGCAAAATCACCAGCGATGCGACCTACACAATCCCGGCAGAAGCCAACATGCCAAGCATGAACCGGAACAACACACCGCAACAACACACCGCAACAACACACCGGAGGATTGGCAACGAGTCCAGAAAAGCAGCAGAGCCACTCTCCCTCAATTCGGAAGAGCGGCTCTGACCGGTGTTTTTTGGTATCCCGTACGGGATTCGAACCCGTGCCGCCACCTTGAGAGGGTGGAGTCCTGGGCCACTAGACGAACGGGACCTGTTGCGACCGTCGACGATATCGCCGTCGCACAGTGATTCCCTCGGCCCGAAGGTCCGAGCGAAACGTTGGGGTGAAGGGAATCGAACCCCTAATAACAGAACCAGAAACTGCCGTGTTGCCAATTACACCACACCCCAGAGCGCTTGTCCGACGAGCATTCTTCACACTCACCGGACGATGCAGACGGGAGCATATCGGCGGTCAGCTCCACCGACCACCGTCGATTTCGAAGACCCTCTTCCGACACCGATCAGTCGGTGAGTTCGCTCAGGCGGCCAAAGCCCATCACCCGCCCGATGGCGACACCACCAGCTTCCCAGAAGTGACGCTCCAACGAGCGGACACCGGTCACCACCGACGTGTTCGTCGGCGACACATACGCCGTCATACCGACTTCCTCGGCGATCAGACGTGAGCGCAGCGAGTGATACGGGTCGGTGACCACTAGCACGCTGCTGTGGTTGCTCCCCGCGCTCTCGGCCAGGAGGTGCGCCACCCGCTGCAGCGACTCAAACGAGGTGACCCCACGGTCTTCGAGCACAATCGACGCCTCCGGGATGCCTCGTTCGACCAAATACGTGGCCGAGGCCTCGGCTTCGGTGAATCGATCACCCGCCTGGTTGCCACCGGTGACGACCACGATGGGTGCCAACCCTTGCGGCCAGAGTTCGGCAACGTGGTCGAGACGGGCCGCCAGTTGAGGTGATGGGCGGCCGTCGTATTGGGCCGCTCCCATCACCACGATGGCGTCGACTGAGCGAGCCTGATCATCCCGACCGGTCGCGTACACCTGAAAAAACGAGACCAGGTAGTAGCCGAGCAGAACGGCACAACCCAGGCTCGCTGCACACAGTATTTGACGACGCCGACGCGGAGCACGCCTGACGAGCGGGCTCACGGGCGTGGCGTCACGCTGCTCCGTCAGCGCACCTGGCATCTTGGGCTCCTCAGCTCCCGAGCCGACGAAACGCTGCGCGCAGTCGCCGCAGCGTTTCGTCTCGACCGAGCGCTTCGAACGACTCGAACAGCGGCGGGCCGACAGCCCGACCGGTGACCGCGACGCGCGGCAGTGCCTGCGCCTTGCCGAGCTTCACTTCGAAGCGCACCATCACGTCTTCGATCGCAGCCTTCAGCGACTCATGATCCCACGATGCCAGGGCGTCGTAGACGTCGATGACATCACTCAAGAGCGGCCCAGACCATTCGGGAGCGGTTGCCTTGGCCCACGACACCTCGTCATAATCGATCTCGGCAGCATTGTCACCCTGCGACCAAAAGAGGAAGTCGACGGTTCCCGGCACATCGGTCAGCCGCTCGAGGCGCTCTTGGATGTGCGGCGCAATGGCGGCGAAGCGTGCACGGTCCCACTCAGGCGGCAACTGCGCCGACGCGGCCGCAAGGTACTCGGCAGGGTCCATGTTCTTGATGTACTGCTTGTTGAACGCCGTCAACTTCTTCACGTCGAAGAAGGCAGGAGACAAGTTGACGTCCTCGAGCGCGAAGTCGGCCTCGATCTGACTCCATGTGACGATCTCGCTGCCGGCCTCCTCGGCACCAGGCGGCGTCCAGCCGAGCGTCATCAGGTAATTGACCATTGCATCGGCGAGGATGCCGTCGTCGCGATACTGCTCGATCGCCACCTTGTCGCGACGTTTCGACAGCTTCTTGCGCTGCTCGTTGACGAGCACCGGCACATGAGCCCACACAGGTGGGGCGTGACCGAGCGCGTCCCACAACATCTGCTGCTTCGGAGTGTTCGGCAGGTGCTCCTCGGCGCGCACGACATGGCTGATCGCCATCTCGATGTCGTCGACGACGTTGGCGAGCAGGAACATCGGGGCGCCATTGCCGCGAAGCAGTACGAAGTCCTCGATTGTCCCGTTGTCGAAGTCGACGTCGCCACGCACGAGGTCGTGAACGATTGTGCGGCCTTCAGGTACCCGGAAACGCAACACGCGGCCCGGACCGGCATCAAGCCCGCGGTCACGCGAGTAGCCGTCGTAACCGGTGATCCCCAGCTCTTTCGCTCGATCCTGAACCTCTTGGCCGGTCAGATCGCAGTAGTACGCCGCACCCGTCTCAACGAGGCGGCGGGCTGCCGCGACGTGCGCGTCAGCGTTTGCGCTCTGGAAATGCGGACCCTCGAAATGCGGATCGCTCTCGTCGATGCCGATCCAAGCCAGTGCATCGATGATGCCCTGAACCCACTCAGGCTGGTTACGCGCCTCGTCGGTGTCTTCGATGCGAAGCACAAACGTGCCCTCGAGGCGCCGGGCGAGCGCCCAGTTCATCAACGCCGTCCGGGCGCCTCCGACATGGAAGAAGCCGGTCGGCGAGGGTGCGAATCGAAAGCGAGGTTGAAAGGGAGGTTGAAAAGTCATTTCGTGAACGACGCTATCCGTCGCCGTCGTAGCGGGTTGACCATGGTGCACAACCTTCGCTATCAATGACCGGTTATCTCCCCACTGTGAAGGCTGGATCAAGTTAAAAAAAAGACCACATACGGACGAATGGAACACTGCATCAAGATGAAGAGTCGAGCCTCACCCACCATGACTTGTCGGTCGATGGTGGTGACTGATGAGCAACATATTCTTCCGAAAACACATGGTGATGTGCGCGGTCGGTGCCGCTTTGTCACTCGCTCCTCTCCCAGTCCTCGCCAATGGTCTCGACACCAATTCGACTAGCCCACCTGCGGACATCGGCCTCGACGACGGAACCGCATTCAACAAGGGCAGCGGCGAACTTGTCGAACTCGTTACTCCTGACGGCAACGTGGTCGACATCCCGATCGAAGTCGCACTCGACGACACGGTCGAGGTGACAAACGCCGGCCTTCTCGTCACCGAACCCAGCACATACGGCCCGCACCTCGGGCACGATGTTCTCGACGCTCTGTACGAACCAGCCCAGAGTGAGAGCCTCGGTCGAAGCATTGATGGCTCCAGCCAGGAATCGCCACCGGCCTCGCAGGCCTACCAACTGGACTCCAACCCATCCGCCGACCTGACGATCTACCTCGACTTCACCGGCCACACCACCACGGGCACCCCATGGAATCAGTCGCCACGGCCCGCCACCTTCACGTCAGCCCCGTATCGGCCGAGCAACCCGGCCAACACCGAGCGCTACATCGTCAACATCTGGGAGATGGTTGCCGAAGACTTCGCTCCCTTCAACGTGAACGTCACGACCAAAGAACCGAGCCTCGACGACCTCCAACGCGACAGCGCCACCGACGGCCGTTACGGCATCCGCATCGTGATCTCTCCCACCGACAATTGGTACGGCAATTCGGGTGGCGTCGCCTACATCAACTCGATGCTCTGGATCGACAACCCGACCGAAAAGCGCACCCCTGCCTTCGTCTTCAGCGACAACCTCGCCGGCGGCTACTGGAAGTACGTCGCCGAATCAGCATCGCACGAAGCTGGCCACACGCTCGGTCTCTATCACGATGGATTCGAATCGCTCGACTACTACGAGGGCCACACAGACAACACCGGAACAAGCTGGGCACCGATCATGGGCGCTGGCTACAACGCGTCACAAACCCAATGGTCCAAAGGCGAGTACCCGGGCGCAACACAAACCCAAGACGATCTGTCGATTCTCTTCGACCGGCTCGGCGCCCGCTCTGCAAGTGGCAGGCCTGTACCGGCCCTCGACAATAACGACATTGTCATCGGATCGATCGCCGCTGGCGGCAGCACAACGGAATTCAGCGTGACAGTCGGTGCTGGCCCGCTCTCTCTTACTGTCAATCCCACGACTGCCAACCCCAATCTCTTTCCCAGCGTCGAACTCCTCGACGGCCGAACCCTGCTCGCGGCAGCGACTCCACCACGACCTCGTGAATGGTCGACGACGCTCAACGCCAATGTTGCTCAGGGGACGTACACCGTGCGTGTCACGAGTCGCGCGTGGCTGACGCCAGCCACCGGGTTCACCACCTACGGCTCGATCGGCGAATTTGTCCTGGCCGTCAACGGCCAAAAGCTCCAAGTCCCCGCCCTCATCAACACGACCCCAACGGCGACCACGACTCTCACTCCCACGACCACCACGACCCCCACCAATGGTGACCTCCTTACTCCGATCGCCCCGATCCGGCTGCTCGATACTCGGATCGGAATCGGTGGAGCATCCCGGGCCGCAGCCGGCTCGACCACCCGCGTCTCAGTGGGCGATCACCCCGCCATCTCAGCGACACCGACGAGCGCTGTCCTCAACGTCGTGGCGGTCAACCCGTCAGCCAACGGCTACCTGCAGATCACCCCATGCCTGGACATACCCGTCGCCAATCGAACCGCATCATTGGTCTTCGGCGATGGCGACACGATCGGCAACTCAACGATCGCCAAGCTCGACAAATTCGGCGATATCTGCGTGTTCTCGCTGGTCGAGACTGACATCGTGATCGACGCCACTGCTTGGATCGGCCCCGCAGGAAAGAGCGGCCTCCACGTCACCCCGTCGACTCGAGTGGTCGACACGCGGAGCGGCGTCGGCCTCGACGGTCCGCTTCGTTCGAACAAAACGACCCGGGTGTCACTCGCCGGCATCATTCCTGACGGCGGTACCGCTGCATCGGTCAACCTGACATCTGTCAATGCGGTCGGCCCCGGATTCATCACGGCCTACCCGTGCTCGAGTAAGCGTCCTCAAACCGCATCGCTCAACTTCGACGGCCAGGCCACCCGCAGCAACAACGCCATCGTGGCCCTCGACTCAACCCAGTCGTTCTGCATCTCTTCGCCCACAGCGACAGACCTCGTCATCGACCTCACTGGGTACTTCGCCGAGAGTGGCCTCCACTTCGTCCCCGCAGACCCCGAGCGCCTGCTCGACAGCCGACTCGGACGAACGCTTACAGCTGGCTCATCGATCGCCCTCAAGATCCCGGCTCCGCCGGACGGCGCCCGCCCAGTCGCTGTGAGCATGGTCATCACCGTCGTCGACCAAACCGCACCTGGCTTCGTCACCTCATGGTCGTGCGGCAAACGCCCGCTCACCGCAGCAGTTTCCGCGGCCCCTGGCGAGGCCAACGCCAACGGCGCAATCACTGAG
>NZ_JBDNIJ010000098.1:0-51647 GCF_041688325.1 Ilumatobacter sp. | reverse complement strand
GCCACCCTTGTCGCAGCCAAAGCACTTGTAGCGGCCACGCTCTTCGGTGACGTTGAAAGAGCCAGATTTTTCGGCGTGGAACGGGCACAGGCCGACCCAGTTGCGGCCCGTGCGCTTCAGGGCCACATACTGTTGAACGATTTCGACGATCGACACGGTGCTTCGAAGCCGCTCAATATCGTCGTCCTCGATCCCCATCAGCCCAGACTACGGCTCAGCGCGATCCGCGGTGCCATCGTCGACACCGTCTCGCTGCGCACCCTGACTCAGATACCTGGCGACTCGCGGTCCGAGTGATCCTCGAAGGCGTCTTCGACCAGGGCTGCGTCGGCATCGGTCTGGGTCAGCTTCAGCGAGAAGCCAATCGACGCGGTCAACACGATGGCGATGACCGCGAGCGAGAGCACCGTCGGAATGTGGTACCACTCGACGATCAACATCTTGACGCCGACGAAGGCAAGGATGATTGCCAGGCCCTGTTGGAGGAACGCGAACCGGTTGTGCATGTCAGCCAGCAAGAAATACAGGGCACGGAGCCCGAGGATCGCGAAGGCATTCGATGCGAACACGATGAACTGCTCGTTCGACACGGCGAGTACGGCTGGGACCGAGTCCACCGCAAAGATCACGTCGGTCGCCTCGACCAGCATCAGCACAGCGAAGAGCGGCGTGGCGAGCCACTTGCCGTTCGCCTTCGTGAAGAGCCTCTGACCGTCGAACTCGTCAGTTGATGGGACGAACCGATTGATCACCTTGAGGAACTTTGACTCGCCGGGATCGACATGATCGTTGTCGGTGAAGATCAGCTTGGCCGCGGTGTACAGCAGGAACGCGCCGAACAGGTAGAGAATCCAATCAAACCGTTCGATCAGCGCCACGCCGGCGAAAATGAAGATCGCTCGAAGGGCGAGCGCACCGAAAATTCCCCAGAAGAGAACCCGGTGCTGGTACTTCATCGGCACCTTGAAGTAGCCCAGAATCAGCGCCCAGACGAAGACGTTGTCGATGCTGAGTGACTTCTCGATCAGGAAGCCGGAAATGTATTCGCCACTTGCGGCACCGCCGAACCACCACCAGATCACCGCGGTGAAAGCCAGGCCGCAGCTGATCCAAACAACCGATTCGATCGCTGCTTCCTTCGTGTCGACTTCGTGCGCTTCCTTGTGCACCACGAGTAGGTCGATGAGCAGCATGGTGGTGATGATCGCCACCAGCGCACCCCACTGCCAGGCTGCAACATCGATGTCGACGAGCTTGTCTCGACCGCTTGGCTCGGCAGCGACAAACGACTGATTGAGGAGCGATTGCATCAGCACGAAATCATTGTGCCGCGCCGGTCAGGGTTCCAACCGCGCGCCGTCAGGATTGCTGAGCGTCAAGCACCGCGTGGGCTGCGGCAAGCCGCGCAATCGGAACCCGATAGGGCGAGCACGACACGTAGTCAAGCCCGACTTCATGAAAGAAGCGGATCGACTCGGGGTCTCCCCCATGTTCGCCACAGACGCCCATCTTCATCCCGGGCACCGTCGCCCTGCCGTGCTCGACAGCGTGCCGCACCAGTTCACCGACACCGAATTGGTCGATGGTCTCAAATGGATTCGCGGCGAGAAGGCCGTAATCGAGGTACGCGGGCAGCATCCGGGCCTCGACGTCGTCGCGACTGAAGCCAAATGTGAGCTGCGTCAGGTCGTTGGTGCCGAACGAGAAGAAATCGGCAGCTTTGGCCATCTCGCCAGCGCGAATAGCTGCTCGCGGTGTCTCGACCATCGTGCCGATGGTGATATCGCTGTGGTCCGACGTCGTGGCCTTGATCTCCGCTTCGATCCACTGCCGAGCGAGCGCCAACTCGGCGCGACCCACCGTCAACGGCACCATCACCTCGACAATCGGGTGGAGCCCTTCGGCCCGCATCGTCTTGACCGCAGCAAGGAGCGCTCTGACCTGCATCGCATAGAGGCCGGGCTTCAGCACCCCGAGGCGAACCCCCCGAGTGCCGATCATCGGATTGTGTTCGGCCCACGACTCGGCGGCGCGCAGTTCACGCTGCTCGAAATCGGTGAGCCCTTCGATCGCCTCCTTCAGCGTCAGCTCGGCGACCGACGGCAAGAACTCGTGGAGCGGCGGGTCAAGGAGTCGCACCGTGACCGGCATGCCGTCCATCACCCGGAGAATCTCTTCGAAGTCGACCTGCTGGACACGACCGAGTTCTTCGAGCGCTTCGCTCTCCTCGTCGGCGTCACGCGCCAGGATCATGCGCCTCACGACTGGCAGTCGGTCTGCTGCCAAGAACATGTGCTCGGTCCGGCAGAGCCCGATGCCTTCAGCGCCCAACTCTCTGGCCTTGGCGGCATCAGGGCCATTGTCGGCGTTCGCCCGGACCGCCATGTGGCCGGCACGAATTGCGTCAGCCCATCCCAGGATCGTGAAGAACTCGTCGGGTGGACCGGCTGCTGCTGTCGACACTTCGCCGACGACCACATCACCGCTGGCCCCGTCGATTGAGATGACGTCACCCTCGGCCACCGTGACGTCGCCCACCGAGAACGAACCGTTGGCAATCTTGATTGCTTCGGCACCGACGACTGCAGGCGTGCCCCAACCGCGAGCGACGACTGCGGCGTGGCTCACGAGCCCACCCTTGGTCGTCAGGAGGCCTGCGGAGACCATCATTCCGTGCACATCGGCAGGTGTCGTCTCGTTGCGAACCAAAATCACTGCTTCGCCACGATCGGCGGCGTCTGCCGCGTCGTCGGAGGAAAAGTAGACCTTGCCGACGGCCGCCCCGGGAGATGCCCCAATGCCTGAAGTGAGGACCGCGCCGACAGCGTCGAACTGGGCGTGAATCACCGCATCGAGGTCAGCGGCCGTGATCGAACGCACCGCTGCGGCACGACTCTCTCGCGTGTTACCGGCGGCGATCGCCATCGCCACCGCCTGTTGTAACACTCCGCCGTCTTGTACTGCGCCATTCGTCTTGGTGTTACTCATCAATCACCACCTTGCCATCTTGGTGAGACCGCAGACTCACCGGCGGCCGGTCTCGGCACCTGTCGCTCGGCCAACGCGTCGTCGCCCTAGGCTGATCTCAATGTTCAACCTGTTGGGCTTCAAGGTGCATGTGCAGCCAGGTTTTGTGATGTTCATGCTGCTCATCATCGTGATCTACGGCAGCGAGTTCGGTTTGTGGCTGGCTGGAGCGATCGCTGTCTTCACGCTGATCCACGAACTCGGCCACGCCGTCTCGGCCAGGCGCCACGGTGCGCATGCTGAGATCTCGCTCGGTTTCCTCGCCGGGTACGCCTCGTATGTGCCCACCCGGCCAATCTCACGCGCCGGCCATGCGGTCATTTCCTTCGCAGGCCCAGGTGTTCACATCGCCACAAGCGTCGCTGTGCTGCTGGTACTCGGAGCAAACCCGCTCGATCAGAACTCCTTCAACGACTCGGCAGCGACGTTCGCAATTTGGTGGGCCGGCCCGGCAATCGGCATGCTCAACCTCATCCCGATCCTGCCGCTCGACGGCGGAAACATCATGTTGCAGGGCCTCGATCGATTGCTGCCCGGCCGGGCCCAGCGGTTGATGCTGCTCTTCTCGATCACTCTGACCGGCAGTGCCGCAGTGCTCATGTTCTTCTCCGATCAGTTCCGGGGCTTCGCCATCTTCATCGCCTTCTTGATGGTCACCCAGTTGCAGATGCTCGGATCGTCAAAAGAGCCGGTCTCTCCGTGGACCGCCGCTCACAGCGCACTCGAAGCCGGCAAGCCGACGAAGGCGCGACGATTGCTGATCGCTGCCCTCAGCCACACCAGGCCCGATGCGGTGGCTACGCCTCTCTCGATTCCTGCCAGCAACCTCGCATCGCTCGTCGACCTGCTTCCCGAGCCCACGCCATTCGGCGATCCGACCAATGAGTATCTGCTCGCCAACGTGCTGATCTCACTCGGCAGGTTCGAAGACGCTGCCCACTACGCGGCTGGCAGCTTCAAACGGAATCCGAATACGTTGAGCGCCTCGGCTGTGGCTCGCGCCTCTGGTGCGCTCGGTGACCAGGGCACCGCAATCGGCTGGCTCCGCGCCGCTGCCGAAGCAGGCACCTCGCCGAGCGGATTGGCTTCCGTCATCGACGGTTCACCCGAGTTAATCGGCCTCCGCCAGCATCCTGACGTGCAAGCAATTCGGCGAACGCTCGCCGCCGCCTAACGGCGCCTCAGACCGAGTGTGCTGGGATGCGGCCGAGGTCGCTGCGGCGCTTCACGTATGCCAGTGCAGTGGTCCCATCGATGCTGGTGACCTCGGCGACATCGTCGATCACATCACCGACCAACGTGCCTGCAGCCACGTCAAGGATGCGCAGCGTCTTGGGTGCATCGGCTCCGCGGCTGTCCATCCGCTCGACCAGTTCCTGGCCCGGATAGCAGCCCTTCGTGAAGTTCACTGCGAGCAGCACGACGCCGGTGGTCGCCGGGATGGTTTCACCAGGCACGATCTCGGCGCCCATGCGCGGCCAGCCGGCTGCCACCCGGGCGGTCTCGTGAGCTGCTGAAGGCACGTCGCACTCGGCGAATTCCAGCTCGGTATCGGCTTTGACGCGGATCTTGAAGCGGTTGAGGCGTGCGAGTAGGTGTTCGCCAAAGCCAGCGTCGGTGTCGAGGACGAACGCCGTCTCGGCAGTGCGCGTGATACGAGCCAAAGCATCGACCTTGCCGGTCGGTGCGAGCACGAAAGTCCAGCGGGTTTCGCCGACTGCAATGTCTCGGATCTCCTGGGCAATCTGCGACTGGAGGTAGGTGAGAGCATCGTCGCCGATCACCGTGATGCGGTCGCGTGCAGTGTCATCGATGAACGGCAGGTCGGCAGGGTTATCCATGACTCCAGTCTGCCGTGATCCGACGGGAGTAGGGGGTTTCCTGCTGGGCCTCGCGCTCCAACGGTCACACTGTGCCAGGCACAGTGTGACCGGTCAGGCCTGGGTGCCGGCTTCGGTGCGCGCCTTGGTCATACGGCGCGCCCCAGGGATCGCTGCGAGCAGTGCTGCTGCCTTGTTGCGGCATTCGAGGTCTTCGTCTTCGGGCACCGAGTCAGCAACGACACCGGCACCGGCTTGCAGGCTTGCGATCTTGCCATCGCCAGTGATGAACATGGTGCGAATAGCGATCGCCGTGTCGAGGTTGCCCGACCAGTCGATGTAGCCGACCACTCCTCCGTACGGGCCCCGCTTGACCGGTTCGAGTTCGTCAATGATCTCCATCGCCCGCACCTTCGGCGCTCCCGACAGCGTGCCAGCGGGCAGCGTGGCGCGCAGGACGTCGATCGGGCCGAGGTCGTCGCGTAGCTCGCCTGACACCTGCGAGGTCATGTGCATGACGTGGCTGTAGCGCTCGAGCGTCATCAGTTCGTCGACCTGCACGGTGCCGTACTTGGCGACGCGGCCGACATCGTTGCGGGCGAGGTCGACAAGCATGACGTGCTCGGCGCGCTCCTTCGGGTGTTCGATCAGTTCGGCAGCCATGAGGCGATCATGCTCATCGTTCTTTCCACGACGGCGCGTCCCGGCGATCGGACGCGAGACGACCTTGCGATCGAGTAACTGCACCATTGGTTCGGGTGACGAACCGACAATCGTCAGCTCGTCGTGCTTGACGTAGTACATGTACGGCGACGGGTTGACCTGGCGTAGGACACGGTAGAAGTCGAACGGGTCAGCTTCGAGTTCGATGTCGTAGCGCTGAGCGAGCACAACCTGGAAGATGTCGCCCGCCACGATGTATTCCTTGGCCACTTCGACCGCCCGCTGATACATGCCATCAGGCATGGTCGATTGGAGCGTCGGCAGATCGTCGTCGAGCGTTGGCGGCGCCACCGGTGTGTACGGCAGCGGCTGGGCCAGGTCGCGCACGGCCTGGCTGACGCGTTCGACTGCTGCGTCGTATGCCACATCGAGCTGATCGGTGCCCAAGCCGAGCGTCGCGACGCTCTCGATGAGGTAGACGCGCTGACGCCAGTGGTCGAAGGCTGCGAGTGAGCCAATGACAGACATCACCGCATCGGGATAGTTGCGGTCGTCGGTCGGCGTGTTCGGAAGGTGCTCGACCTCGCGAATGACGTCGTAGCCGAGAAACCCCATGATGCCGCCGTGCAACGGGGGCAGGTCGGGGAACGACGGGCTGGAATATTCGGCAAGCAACGCTTCGAGTGCCGCCAAAATGCCATCGCCAGTCGGGATGCCATCAGGCACTGGGCCATCGATTTCCACCTGACCGTTGCGCAGGATCAGGGTGGCCGACGGGTTACGTCCAACGAACGAGAACCTCGCCCACCGCTCGGCACCCTCGACCGATTCGAGGAGGAAGCCAGGCTTGTCCCCAACGAGCTTCGTGTATGCCGCAACCGGTGTTTCGAGGTCGGCCAGCAGCTCGGTCCAGACCGGCACGACAGTGTGATCCGCGGCGTGCGCGTGGAACTCCTCGCGCGAAGGTTGAAACTGCATCGTCAGGCGTCAGCGCCGAAGCTGCCGAAAAAGCAGCTACGCGCACCGGTGTGGCACGCACCTGCGCCTTCTTGCTCAACCTTGAAAAGCAGCGCATCGGCGTCGCAGTCGTAGTACGCCTCTTTGACGAATTGACGGTCACCGCTGGTGTCGCCCTTGCGCCACAACTCCTGGCGACTACGCGACCAATACACCATCCGGCCTTCGGCAAACGTCATCTTGAGTGACTCTTCGTTCATCCACGCGAGCATCAAGATGTCGCCGTTCTCGACGTCTTGGGCGATCGCTGTGATCAACCCGTCGCTGTTGTACTTCAGGCCGGCCAGCTGCTCGTCCGTTGCGTCGATCGTGATTCCCTCAGGCATCGCGACATTCTACGGACCGAGCAGCCGGAGCGATTACTCGGTTTCAGGCCTCGACAATTTGGGAGACCTGCACAGCTGACCCGGTCTTGGTGAAGTTCGGAATGTCAGCGAGCGCCTCGCCTGCCCCGCCCATGCCAGCCTGCATGGCCTCCATCGACTCGAAGTAGAGATTGCCGATCGCAATGTACGGCCCGTCCATCCCGGACTCGATCTCCCACCTACTGGGCTGCATCGTTCGGTCGACGATCTCCATATGGGCCGTCTTGTAGTACTCCATGTCGAACGTGGGATCGTCGCCGTTCGGGTACATGACGCTGACTTTGATCATCGGGATCTCCTTGGTCGAATCGGAAGCTCCAACGTAGGCAAGCTCACCGAGCGGAGAAGGATGCGGATCAGAGGTACAGGCCGGTGGACGCTTCGATACGTTCGGCAGCGACGGCGTGAAGCTCGCGTTCGCGAAGCATGACGTAGTCCTCGCCCTGCACTTCGACCTCGTAGCGATCGTCAGGGCTGAACAGCACTTTGTCGCTGATCTCGCAGCTCCGAACGTTCTGGCCTTGTGCAACGACGGTCGCCCAAACGAGCCTTTTCTGCACTTGCGCCGTGGCCGGAATGACGATGCCCCCGGACGACTTCCGGTCGGAGCCTCTGTCGGAGACGCTCACCAGCACGCGGTCGTTCAGCATCTTGATCGGTAGCTTCTCGTCAGGCCCGGTCATATGTGCTGAGGGTACCGTCGGAGGTCATGACCGAGACCGCTGTCGAACACCTGCAACTGATGACTGGCGACGGTGTTGCACCGCAGGCCGACCTGGCCGTGACCGATGCTGCCCATTCGCGGCATGGGTGTGCCGACGCTCGTCCTCACGCCAGCCCACAACCAGTTCTGCGCCCCGGACGCGGCTGAGGCGATCATCTCCGCAATGGCCACAGGCCACTCACGAGACGATCGCCTCAGCAGATCACTTTCTCAATGGCCGCACCGAACTCGTTGCGAAGCGGACCCTGTCTTTCGTCACTCACATCCTGTTGAGATGAGCCGTTCTTCAGGCTTTGACGATGGCGCGCATCTCCTCGTCGACCTCCTCGGTGATCAGCGGGATCACATCGAGAGCTTCGAAGTTCTGAACGACCTGGCTGACGCGTGATGCGCCGGTGATGACGCTCGAGACCATCGGGTGCTTCGTTGCCCAGGCGAGTGCGAGCTGAGCGAGCGTGCAGCCGAAGCGGTCGGCGATCGGACGCAGGTTCTCGACCTTGGCGACCTCCGCCTGGTTTGTGAAGCGATCCTGCAACCACTCGTACCCCTTGAGTGCGCCACGCGAGTCATCCGGGATGCCGTCTTTGTATTTGCCGGTCAGCAGACCCGATGCGAGCGGGCTCCAGATCGTGTTACCGTAGCGGTAGTCGTCCCAGAGGCGGCTGTACTCGCGCTCAACCTTCTTGCGTTCAAACAAGTTGTACTGGCTCTGCTCGGTAACCGGCTTATGAAGGTGATGCTTCTCAGCGATTTCAATGGCGCCACGGATCTCTTCGGCGTTCCACTCGCTGGTACCCCAGTAAGTGGCCTTGCCGGACGACACGATGTCACTCATCGCGAACACGGTCTCTTCGAGCGGTGTGTTCGGATCAGAACGGTGGCAGTAGAGTACGTCGACAAAATCGTGCTCGAGCCGCTCCAGCGAGCCGTCGATCGCTTGCATGAGATATTTGCGATTGAGCGTGTTCTTCATGTTCGGGACTTCGCCGTTGATGCCCCAATAGACCTTGGTGGTGAGCACGTACGACCAGCGCTCCCAGCCGAGGTCGCGAAATGCCTGGCCCATAATCGTTTCGGCCTTGCCACCGTCGTAGGCCTCGGCGTTGTCGAAGAAGTTGCAGCCCGCTTCGCCAGCAGCAGCGATGCACTCGCCCGCGAGCTGGTTGTCGAGCTGGGTGTTGAACGTGACCCAGCTGCCGAACGACAGGATACTCACCTGGAGGCCAGTGTTGCCGAGGCGGCGGTATTCCATGTTGGGATTGACTTTGGGGGTTGCCATGGTCCGGACAGTACCCAACCGTTGGCCGCTCAATCGGCTCGAACCGCGAAGATTACGACGCGTGCCACTCGCGCCGACTCGCTATCAGAGTGGTGCTCCAACACCACCCGCGCGGTCGGCTGCGATCTGTTCAGCCATCGTCGCAACGGTATTGCCGCGCATCTTGCGAATCGTGACCGCGTACGCCTTGGGATTGAGCGCTGCAAACTCCATCGCCTGCGCTACAGCGGCCTCGAGGACCGCATCGTCAGCGACGACTTCGTCGAGGTAGCCAGCATCAACTGCGCCGGCACCATCAGTGATTCGTGCGGTCGAAATCGCGCGCTGAAGATGGCGATTACTCAGCCGATCGGCGGCGATCGTCAGGGCCCAATCGGGCAATGTCATTCCAATGGCCACCTCGTTCAGTCCAATTTTGCACGGGCGATCGGACCCGATACGCACGTCGCAACCGAGAAGCATCAGGGCACCAGCGGCAAGCGCATGTCCAGTGCACGCAGCAACTACGGGCACATTTGCGGCATAGATCCGCCGAACAAGTTCGCCTCCGTTGGCGACCAGGTCGACCATTGCTGCGACGTCATCGCCGAGCATCACGCCCAAGTCGAAGCCGGCGGAAAACTTGCCCTCTCGGCCATGCAGTACGACGGCGTGAACACTGTCGTCAGACTCTGCCTCACTCAGCGCATCGGTGATCGCCGCGATCATCGCCTGCGACAGCGCATTGGCCTTGCCGTCGTCGAGGTGGCAGATCAGGACGCCATCGCGCCGTTCCGTCGTGACCAGAGAATCGCTCATCAACCCAACCTATTCCCCCACCCCCCCCGACCCCGCGTTTTCATGAGCTTCTTGCAGTCAGTGACTGCAACAAGCTCATGAAAACGGCGCTCGAGCGGGGGGTGGGGGGCGGACGGTGATGCCCGCATCGGTCATTGCCGCTTTGGCTTCGGCAACGGTGTGTTCGCGGAAGTGAAAGATCGATGCTGCGAGAACGGCATCGGCGCCACCCTGGATGACGCCGTCGGCGAGATGTTCGAGCGTGCCGACACCCCCACTGGCGATGATCGGCACGTTGACAACATCGGAGATCGCTCGGGTCAATTCGACGTCGAACCCTTCGCGGGTGCCATCCCGATCCATCGAGGTGAGCAGGAGTTCGCCAGCCCCGCGGCGAACCGCTTCGATCGCCCACTCGACGGCGTCGAGGCCCGTCGGGGTGCGCCCGCCATGAAGATAGACCTCCCACCCATCGTCAGGCTGGCGACGCCGAGCATCGATTGCGCACACCACACACTGGACGCCGAACTCGGCGGCAATCTCAGAAATCAACTCCGGCCGCTGAACTGCAGCGGTGTTCACGCTGACCTTGTCGGCGCCGGCACGCAGCATTCGACGTGCGTCTTCAAGCGTCCGGATGCCACCGCCAACGGTGAAGGGAATGTAGACCTGCTCGGCGATGCGGTGGACCATGTCGATCGTGGTGTCACGGTTGTCACTCGACGCGGTGATGTCGAGAAATACCAGTTCATCGGCACCTTCGAGGTCGTACCGGGCGGCCAATTCGATCGGGTCACCGGCATCGCGGAGATCGACAAAGTTGGTGCCCTTGACAACGCGCCCTTCGGCCACGTCAAGGCAAGGGATAACTCGAGCGACCTTCATGACTGCCACTCTTG
The DNA here is from genome assembly GCF_041688325.1 of Ilumatobacter sp. GTDB lineage: Bacteria > Actinomycetota > Acidimicrobiia > Acidimicrobiales > Ilumatobacteraceae > Ilumatobacter_A. The sequence goes on along the minus strand of NZ_JBDNIJ010000098.1, from coordinate 41,076 downwards.
CGCTGCAGCCAGTGCGGCCAAGCCCTCAGAGACCGTGAACCGGCCTTCGTAGACGGCCTTCCCGGTGATCACGCCACCGAGGCCTGGAATCTTCGCCAACGCTTCGATGTCAGCAATGCTCGACACGCCGCCCGAGGCAATGATCGGGGCACCGGCAGACGCAGCCGACCGTGTCAGCCCCTCGATATCGGGCCCTTCGAGCATGCCGTCACGACCGATGTCAGTGATCACGAAGACGGCTGCGGTCGGAAACAGTTCATACGCGTCGTCGAGCATCAATCCGCTGCCCTGCGTCCATCCGTGAATCGAGATCTCGCCGCTGCGGTGATCTAGACCGACCGCAACCGGCACCACTTCGGATGCCTCGGCGACAAGCGACGGTTCGCGGACTGCGGCCGATCCCATCACGACGCGAGCCACGCCGGCGTTCGCCAGTTCTTCGGCATCGGCGATGCTGCGGACGCCACCGCCGGTCTGGACCTTGCTCATACCTGAGACTGCCTGCACGATCGCCGCAACGACCGGCCGATTGATCGGATCGCCAGACTTGGCAGCATCGAGATCGACGACGTGCACCCACGGCGAACCGGCCTCGGCGAAGCTGCGGGCCATGGCGACCGGGTCGTTGCCGTAGACGGTCTCGTCGGCGTAGTCGCCTTGGCGGAGCCGCACGACGCGGCCACCCAACAGGTCAATGGCGGGATACAACTCGATCATCGTTCGACTTCCGTTGAGAGAGGCAGCGCTGCACCAGCATCAGCTCGGGAGCACACGCCGACGAAGTTCGACAGCAACGCCAATCCAGGTGCGCTCGACTTTTCAGGGTGGAACTGGGCAGCGAACACGTTGTCGAGCCGGAACGCTGCGTTCAACGTGGTGCCGTATTCGACAGTTGCAGCAACCACGCTGGGGTCGTCGGGAACGCCGTGTAACGAGTGTACGAAGTACACCCACGGGTCGGCCCCAAGACCAACGAGCATCGGATCGTCGGGCTGGACGAGGTCGAGACGGTTCCACTGCATCTGGGGGATCTTGGGTCCGACACCGGGTTCAGTCGGGATCCGGCGAACGGTGCCGGGGATAATCCCGAGCCCGGTGGCATCTGGGTTCTCCTCGGAGCGGGTGAACAGCATCTGCATGCCGACGCAGATCCCGAGGAAGGGACGCCCGGAAGCGGCTGCGTCAAGGGCGGGCTGCTCGAGGCCGCCGTTGCGTAGCGCAGCCATGCATGCGCCGAACGCCCCGACCCCTGGCAGGACCACACCGTCAGCCGAAGCAATCAGTTCGGGGTCGGCGGTCAGTCGAGCGTCAGCACCGCAGACTTCCAACGCCTTCTGCGCCGAGTGCGAATTGCCAATGCCGTAGTCGATGACGGCCACCATGGGTCTGGTCACAGAACACCCTTCGTCGATGGCACGCCCGCAGGTCCTTCGATACGCACTGCGTCGCGCAGAGCCCGAGCAAGACCTTTGAACGTGGCTTCGATCACGTGATGCGTGTTGCGGCCGCGCACCATTTCGACGTGCAGCGTGATGCCGGCCGAGGTCGCGAACGACGACACGACATGCTCGGCCAGCTGCGGGTCAAATGCTGGGTTGCCGAGCGCAAGGCTCTCGGGCATGTCGACGTGCCACTCGACGTGCGGACGGCCCGATAGGTCAAGTGCGACATCGATCAGCGCTTCGTCGAGCGGATACTTGCCGCTGGCAAATCGACGCACACCTGCTTTGTCGCCGAGCGCCTCAGCGAAGCACTCGCCGAGAGTGATGGCGACGTCTTCGACGGTGTGGTGCGTGTCGATCTCGATGTCACCCGTGGCCTTGATCGTCAGATCGAAGGCACCGTGGCGACCGAGTTGATCGAGCATGTGGTCATAAAATGGGATGCCGGTCGAGATGTCCGTGACGCCAGTGCCATCGAGGTCGATCGAAATCTCGATCGACGTCTCTTTGGTGGTGCGGGTGCGGGTGGCGGTGCGACTCATTGGTCGGCTCCGTTCTGTCTGGTGTCAGGGCTGGTGGCGAGAGTGGCGGACCCATCGGCGAGGACTTCACCGAGCGCGTCGAGGAAGGCGGTGTTCTCGTCAGGAGTGCCGACGGTGACCCGCAGACAGTTGGCGAGACGAGGCCAACCCGAGCAGTCACGGATCAAGACGCTGCGATCGACGAGGCCCTGCCACACGGCACGCCCCTCGTGACCGTCTACTCGGAAGAGCAAGAAGTTCGCGCCACTTGGAAAGACCGTGACGCCAAGATCGGTGAGCACAGTCGAAATTCTCGTGCGTTCAGCAACGATCTGGCTGACTCGGTCGTCCATGTCGCTCACAAATTGCAAAGCAAGTCGGCCAGCGATCTGCTTGACGGCATCAAGGTGATACGGCAGGACGACTTTGTCGAGTTCGGCAACCAGCCACGACGGGCCGATGAGATAACCGAGGCGAGCGCCTGCCATCGACCAAGTCTTCGAGAAGGTACGTGTGACGACCATCGGCGTGTCTTCGTCGACCAATTCGAGGGCGCTCCAGTCGGAGAACTGGGCATACGCCTCATCGACCACGACGAGGCCGGGCGCGATGTCGAGCATCTGACGAACACGCTCGAGAGGCTCAACGAGCCCGGTCGGATTGTTCGGCGACGTGACGAAAACGACGTGCGGCTGCGATTCGGTAATCACGCGTTCGACTTCGGCGGGGTCGAGCGTGAAGTCGTCAGCGCGCTCCCCCTCGACAACCGTGGCGCCAGTGACGCGGGCAATTTGTGCATGCATCTGGTATGTGGGCTCGAAGGTTGCCACGGTGCGGCCAGGCCCGGCGTACGCCAGCAGCACAGTTTGCAATACCTCGTTGGAGCCGTTGGCAACGAACACCTGTGCAACGTCGACGCCATGGCTCTCGGCGATGGCCTCACGCAACGCCACAGCGGCGCGGTCGGGATAGCGATTCCACTCAATTTTGGACACCTCAGCTGCCACGGCATCACGGAATGCAGCGGGCGGCGGCTCTGGCGACTCGTTGGTGTTCAGCCGGACGCGAACATCGACCTGGGCAGAGTGGTACCCCTGGAGGGCACGCAGGTCGTCACGAACGCTAATCACGCAAGTGCATCGTACCGACGAGACCGCCCAGCTCTCGGCATCGATTTGGCCGTGTTACCCGACCGACCGACCGGTCACACTGTGCCTGGCACAGTGTGACCGGTGGGTAGCCTGCTCGGGTGGCCGAATCCCTCGAACGCACTGCTGCCGAACTCTCTTCGATCGCTGACAGCGTCGCCCGATCTCGAGAGCGCGTCGGCGGACTTGCCGAGCCATTCCGTGGTGGCGATCGAGACGACGTGGTTGTCGCGATCCACGAAGCCGAGCGTCAACTTCGGAGCGCCGAACGTAGCCTCAGTCGAGCGCTTCGCGCTGTTCGTTGAGCACAGTCGATCCGTCCCAAGCGGCATGGCAAATCAGCCGAAAAAGCGGCGACGACCCCTCGAGAGGGGCCGTCGCACGGCGAGGTCAGGAGGCGGGTCCTGACTCTCGCAGCAAACAGGTGGCGGGAACCTGTTTTGCCGTAACAGATTAGCGGAATGTCGTCAATCCATGCAAGATCTTGACAAACTACCTCGCTTTCACGACCAGCCCGACCAGCCCGACCAGCCCGAACTTGCGGGGATAACGTCGACGTATGCGGTGTCTCGAGATCAAGCGACAGATGGAGAGCGACGACATTGCTGCGGTCAACGAACTGCTCGACGCTGCGACACGTGCTGACGGGCGACGGCCACTTTCCGACCACCTCTATCTCGACCTCGTCAACGGTGGACACAACGGCTTCGCCGCGCTCGTCGCGTGGGAACCGGGCCACGACCATCCCGTCGCGTATGCCCAAATCTCCCGCGGCAACGACTCCTACGCCTTCGAACTCGTGGTGCATCCGCATCACCGCTACGAGATGGCCACGATCGGCCCCGAGCTGATCGAATCGGCCATCGACGTCGTCGCGTACGATGGCGGAGGGCACGTCAACTGGTGGGTTTTCGAACCGACCGCAGCACACCGGACCCTCGCCGCCGATGCTGGGATGCACGCCGATCGAACCCTCTTCCAGATGCGTCGTCCGCTTCCGACCGGGTTGGACGTCACCATCGAAACACGTGACTTTCGCCCAGGCACTGACGATGACAACTGGTTGTCGGTCAACAACCGAGCCTTCGCTCATCACGGTGAACAGGGCGGCTGGACCCTCGACACCTTCTGTCAGCGACGGGGTGAAGACTGGTTCGATCCAACCGGTTTCCGTATTCATGAACGCGATGGCCGAATGGCCGCGTTCTGCTGGACCAAGGTCCACGAACCGGTCGATCCTGGTGGTGAACGAGTCGGTGAGATCTACGTCATCGCGGTCGACCCCGACTTCCACGGGCTCGGCCTGGGTAAGCAGCTCACGCTGACCGGGCTCGAGCATCTCGCCGGTCAGGGCATCACCACCGCACTGCTCTACGTCGATGCCGACAACGCTGCAGCTGTCGCGATGTACGAACGTCTCGGCTTCACCGTTTCTGCTACGAACGCGGCCTTCGTCACCGACATCGCCCCGTCATCGACACCCGTCCCCGACACCCGCGGCGCCTGCTGAAGGCCCGCTCCCACAACACAGTGTGGGGCTCGCCCCGCGCCCCTCTGGAGAAGCACCCATGACGATCACCGAACCAGCCGATTCGCTTCCACGTTGGAGTGTTGCCGATGTTCACGAGTCATTCGGCTCCCGCTCGTTCAGCGATGCGAAAGAACGATCGACCGCTGACGTCGAGCGGCTGATCGCGCTGTTCGACGAACTTTGCATTCGTTCAACCGACCAGCGCACGCTCACGGACACTGACGGGGCGGCTGCCGATCAGGCGATCAGCGAATTCAATCGCGTCAGTGACGACCTCGACCTGCTCGACGCCTACGTGTACGCCACGGTCTCGACCGACTCTCGCAACGCACAGGCGCAGTCATTGATGAGCGAGATCGACGTGGTCGGTGCGTCAATGCGTCCGCTGCTTGCTCGGCTTTGCGAGTGGGTCAAGTCGCTTGGCGCCGACGAACTCGCTGTCGTGTCCACCGAGGCACGCGACCACATCGGCCCACTCAGCCGCTTCGCCGAACGCGCCACCCATCAGATGTCCGAAACCGAAGAGCATCTCTACGCCGAGTTGTCGACGACTGGGTCTGGTGCGTGGGGGCGTCTGCAGAGCGACGTCACGTCGCAGTTGACCACCGAGGTCGCTCTGCCGGATGGCCCGACAACGTTGCCGATGCCTGCTGTGCGCGGCCTCGCGACCGATGCCGATCCCGCAGTACGTCAGGCTGCCTACGACGCCGAGCTCGTTGCATGGCCGACCGTCGAAGTCCCCGTCGCCGCTGCAATGAACGCGATCAAGGGCGAGGCAAACGTCGTCAATCGCCGTCGAAATTGGATGTCACCGCTCGATGCGTCACTCTTCGGGAATAGCGTCAGCACCGCCACATTCGAAGCCATGCAATCGGCAGTGACAACCTCGCTCCCCGACTTCCGTCGATGGATGCGGGTCAAGGCCCAGTTGCACGGCCACGCCCCGGAGCGCGGACTTCCATGGTGGGATCTCGTCGCACCGCTCCCAATGGCCGCAGGCGCCATCTCGTGGGACGAAGGCCTCGCCATCGTCCGCAACGCCTTCGGCGAATTCAGCCCCGACCTCGGGGGCCTTGTCGACCGCGCCGTCAACGAGCAATGGATCGACGCCGAGCCACGTGATGGCAAACAGGGTGGCGCGTTCTGTATGCCGTTCGGAGGCGATCGCTCACTCGTGATGTTGAACTGGTCAGGGTCTGCTGAATCCGCCCAGACCACGGCCCACGAACTCGGGCACGCCTATCACAACACCACGCTGGCTGGCCGAACGGCATTACAGCGACGCCTCCCGATGGCACTGGCTGAGACAGCGAGCATCTTCTGCGAAACGCTCGTCATCGAAGCCGGGCTCGCACGCCTCGACGGAGACGAACGGCTCGCGCTTCTCGACATCGACCTGCAGGGCACCAACCAGGTCGTGGTCGACATTCATTCGCGTTTCCTCTTCGAAACCGAGGTCTTCGCCCGTCGCCAGCGTCGCACGCTGAGCCCCGGCGAGCTCTCTGAGATGATGACCGAAGCGCAGCTTGCGGCCTACGGAGACGGCATCGATCAGTCGACGGCGCATCCCTACATGTGGCTCCTCAAGCCGCACTACTACGGCTCGCACTACTACAACTGGCCCTACACGTACGGCCTGCTGTTCGGCCTGGGGCTCTTTGCTCGCTACCAGGACGATCCCGAGCGCTTCCGCGCCGGGTACGACACGTTGCTGTCGCGTGCCGGCATGGACACCGCCGAGGAACTCGGCCAGGCGTTCGGCCTCGACGTGACCGACGCAGCGTTCTGGACCGCCAGTCTCGACGTCGTCCGCACCCGTATCGCTGACTATGAACGGCTTGCCGTTCCACATATCGGCTGACGTCATCTGATTTCATCTGTTCGGGACCGAGAGGTTCGATCCCGTCGGAGAGAACGGGACACCGTGCGCGGGTAGCGTGGCGGAGTGGCTGCGCCGACTCGATACGACGTGACCCGAGACGAACTTGCTGAGCGCCTCGATGGCGAGCCTCGATACCGCCTCGACCAACTGTGGGAGGGGCTCTACACGCAGCTGGCTGACCCGGTCGACATCACAAACCTGCCCAAGAAGCTACGCGAGCGTCTCGACCGAGAGCTTCCCACTGCGCTCACACTGGTGACCGAATCGGTCGACGAAACCGGCGACACCGTGAAGTTTCTCTGGGAACTCGACGGCGGCAGTCGCGTCGAGACCGTACTGATGTTGTACGCAGACCGGGCTACCGTCTGCGTCAGCAGCCAGGCAGGGTGTGCCATGGCGTGCGGATTCTGTGCCACCGGTCAGGCCGGGTTCACTCGGCATCTCACCGTTGGCGAGATCGTCGAGCAGGTCGTGCGAGCCGCGCAGCGAGCCAAGCAGGTCGACCGGCGAGTGAGCAACATCGTGTTCATGGGCATGGGCGAGCCAATGGCCAACCTCGTACCTGTGTGGAAGTCCGTCGAACGTATTCACGGTGACATCGGCCTCTCAGCTCGCCACATCACGATCTCGACGGTTGGGCTGATCCCGGGCATCCGCGCGCTGAAGGATCTTCCCCTGCCAGTCAACCTCGCGGTCTCACTGCACGCCGCGAACGACGAACTGCGGACCGAAATGGTCCCCATCAACAAGCGCTACCCCATCGACGATCTCATCAGCGCCTGCAACGACTACCTCCAGGTGAAGAACCGTCGCGTCAGCTTCGAATGGGCAATGATCGACGGGGTCAATGACCGAACCAGCGATGCTCGCGAGCTGGCCGCGCTGTGTCGTCGGATGCAGCCGCACGCTCACGTGAACCTCATCCCGTTGAACCCGACACCTGGCTACCCCACAAAGGGGACTCCGCTCAAAAGGGTCTACGCATTCCGCGATGCACTCGAAGACTTCGGCGCCAACGCAACGGTTCGACAGAACCGCGGCACCGACATTGACGCAGCCTGCGGTCAGTTGGCAGCGGGCCAGCCAGTTGTCGACAAGCCGGTCCGCATTACCGTCAAGCCCTGAGCTGCTCAGCTCTCGAGGTATTTCGGGTTCGCCACCCGCAGCTTGTCGACTACCGAGTCGAGGAGGGCTGCACGCAGCACGTCCGGCTCAACAGCAACGGCTTCGGACCTAATCGCTGCTGCCAGTTCAGCATCAGATTCGACACCGAGCAACATGAGTCGAGCCGCGTGATCAGCGACATGTTGGTCACCCAGGCTGAGCTCGCGTTCGACCATTGCCAAGACGTTGACAGCGACGCGGGTGTGGAACTTCAGACGTCCATCGGTCGCCGTCAGAACGTCTCGCTCGAGCCACTCTCGAACTGCCTCAACCAGTTCGGCTGCGCTCGGTGCGTCATGCGGGGTGGTACTCACCAGCGACCCTCCAGCATCGTGAGGAGGTCGAACTCGTTTTCGCACACTCGCCGTCCGATCGCAGCGAGCTCATGGCTCCTGGCTGCACCCGACAGGTGTGCGTTGGCTTGCAGGATGCACATGATCCCCCACTTCCACGTGCCGAGGACTTCCCACCAAAACACGGCCTCCTGATCGACAGCGCCGCCGCCTACAGCTTCGTAGGCAGCGAACAGGTCAGATCGAGCGCCAATGCCCGCCACAGGTGGGGCGCCACCGAATCGCCAGGCCTTGACACAGAGCCAACCGAGGTCTTCGTTCGGGTCGCCCAGGTGTGCGAGCTCCCAGTCGATCACCGCCCGCATCCCGTTGTCGTCGACAATGAGGTTGCCCAGGCGGAAGTCGCCGTGCACGATGGTCGTACGGGACCGTTCGGGGCGGTTCGCGATCAGCCAGTTACGGACAAGTTCGAAGGTCGGGTGCGGCTGGCCAAGGCCGTCGAGTACCTCGGTGTAGAACGCGACTTGATCGGTGTCGGTAAGGCCGTCGACCGCTGACGGGTCAAGCTGATGAACCCTGGCGAGCGCTCCGCCGCAGTCGGCCGCAAACCGTGCTCGGGCACCAGCAAACTGGTCATCGCGTTGAATCTTTCGGGCGATCGTCTCACCGTCGATCGCCTCCACGATCATGAAGGCGCTGCCATCAGACCGCCGACGTGCCACGTGGACTTCAGGCACCGGGACACCACCCGTGTGCGCTGCGCCGACCACCGCTGCTTCGACAAGCATGTCGCGGATATCACCGGTGCGCTGCAGTTGCGTGACCCGAGGTACCCCGTCGGCAGCAAATCGCCACGTCTCGCGCGATGCTCCTCCCGAGAGCCGAGTCAGGTCGGTGACAGTTGCACCATCGAGTGCGGAGCTGAGGAGTGAGGCCAACGCCTGGACTTCCGGACTCGCCATAGTGACGAGAATGTCAGATCAGCATCCAGCGATGCGCATCGAAGGGTACGGGTTCACCGCAAGGCCGCCTCCGGGGTGGATCTCGAAGTGAAGATGCGGCGTGCTGAACCGAGCGTTACCAGTGTCGCCGTTGTAGCCGATGATCTCGCCCTGGAACACGGGTCGACTCGAGCCGTCGTAGCTGTCGAGGTGCCCGTAGTAGTAGCGGGTGCCGTTGTCGCCAACGAGTGACACAGCGTTGCCGCCGAGAGTGTTGGATTTGAAAGTGGCGAAGCCGCTGGCGACGGCATAGATCGGAACGCCACGCGGCGCGATCATGTCGACGCCCTCGTGCTTGCGACCGCCAGAGCGTGGCGCACCCCACGTGTCACCGTACGCCGAGCCGGGCATCGGGCAGATGATCGCATCGATGTAACCGGCCCCGGTTTCGACCGGACGCGGATTACTGCCGCTCCCGCCGGTTCCGGTTCGGCCACCGCTCGTACCGCCAGAGGCGCCTTCGTTTGTGAGCACAGCCGTGGTCGGCGGAGCGGTTTCAACCGGTGTGGTGTCGATAGCTGGCCCGGCTGCGACATCGGCCCCATTGGAAGCCTCGCCAAGCGTTGTCGGTGGCGCCTCGATGGTCGTGGTCGGGGCGGGGAGCCCGGCACCCGGATCAGGAATCGCACGTGCTGCTGCCTCGGCTTCGCGGCGGGCCTGCTCTTCAAGGCCGGCCCGTTCTTCTGCGCGCTGCGCGGCGAGGGCGCGTTGAACTGCTTCGTCTTCGAGGCGTCCTTTTTCGATCGTGCGGAGTCGGGCGACTTCGTCCTCGGCCTGTCTTTGCAGCCGGGTAAACACGACCTTCTGCACTTCGATGTCGCGTTTGTGTTCGCCGAGTTCGACTTCGTTGGCGACCAGTTCCTTTTGCGCGATGTCGTACCGGTCGAGGATGTCGCTCCCCGTATTGGTCAGCACGTCGACAAAGACCTCAGCCTGAACCTGATCCTGAGGTGCCTGGATGCCGGTCAAGAGAGGGATACCCGTGACACCACTGTTCACGAATCGCGCGACGGCTACGGACTCGACATTGCGACGCAGCAGATCGACAGCGGCTTGCAACCGCTCTCCTTCTAACTCAAGTCCGATCAATTCATCTACGAGAACTTCGAGGTCGGACTCAGCCTGGAAATAGGCGTCAGCAGCCGCATTGGCCTGCTCACGTGCTGCCTGGATCTCTCGGGCAGCCTGCTCGGCATCGGTCTCGTCGGCGTTGGCCGTGGCAGAGATCGGGACAAACGATGCAAAGCAGATGAACGCCAGGCCCAAGCATGCCGCCAGACGTCGACGTACTGGTGGAACAGCACCGTTGCGACGCAACGCCAGAGCAACCAAAATGGCGCGGACGGCCCGAACGGCTCGGGCAGGGCTCATACTGTCCGAAAGTGTAGTTGACATTGCGGTGTTGGTTGCAACCATCTCAAGCGGGTAGTGATGAGCATCATGGGAACGTCCTCGGCGAACGACTCGGGCAAGTCGACATTCGTGTACTGCGCCAGCGGGTCGGATATGCCGCAGCCGACCTCGCCGATCAGCTCCGGCGAAAACTCACGGCACTCGATGTGGTGATGACGGCAGCGTCACTCAGCGAGTGTTTCGGCCTCTCCCTCGAACTCGAACGTCGGCACGACGGTCGGTTCAACGCGTGGGCGAGCCAGTGACCAGTTGACTGAGGGTTTCGCTCCCCCGTCTGACTTCGTCATCGAGCACTCGGCCGAGCACCGCTCCGGTCCAGAGGCCGCCGCCATAGTTCAGCTCCATCGTGAGGCCGGTCTGGCCCTCCGGCGCCGGATCGATCGTGGCGCGCAGCTCCCAGACCGAGTGTGATCGCTCGTCGAGTTCCGAGCGCTCAAACGTGACGCGATGCGGAACATCATGTTCAGTGCGCACCATCCGGAGTCGCTTCGAGCGGGCAAACGGTCCGACCTGAGCACGCAGCTCGACATCCCAGGCCAGTGCCTCGTCAGACCCACCGCTGGTGTCCGGCGTGACGCCGTGCACCATTCGCATCCACTCTGGATAACGCGCGAGGTCCTCGACCCATGAAAACATCTCGTCCGGGGTGCATGCCGCGACGAGGCTGCGACGAATCTCCATCAACTGTCGCCCGGGGACTCCCGTGGCCGGCCAGCTCCCCGGAACGCACGGGCGAGCAACGGGCTCCTCGCCGACAGCAGACCACCAAGGTCGTCAGCGGTGTCAAAGTTGGGTGTCCACACCTGGGGCTCGTCTGCGACGTCCGGATCGGCCGCCGGAGCGGTGACGTCGGCTGGCGCATCGGTAACCAGATCGCCTTCCGTCTCGCGTTCCTTCTCGCCTTCCGTCGGAGGATCGGGTGCTAGTTCGACGCCAAGCTCGAGCTGTTCGACTTCCCGGGTGTCGTTGCCATGTGAGCGACGGACTCGCGAACGCGGCTGCTCGACCGGAGCTGGCGGTCGGAACAGGTGCAAGTCGGGGTCGCGCAGATCGTCAAGGGTCCAGCTGCCCGGCACAACCATTGAGTCGGCATGACGCTGGCAGAGCACGCCGCCGTCAGAGGATGCAGCGTCGTCGAGCCGATCAAGCCAGAACACCAAGTCTTCGGCGCGCATCCCATAGGCGACAGATGCACGCTCGGAACACCCGGGGCGTTCGCACAGTCGTTCCATCCCAATTGACCATAGCTCCGGGCTGCCTCACGCTGAGGGTTTTGCAACCAGGTTCTGCAATCGCGTCAGTGAATTGCCACCTTCCGGTAAAATTAGCTCTGAGCGAGGTCGACGAGGGGTGTCATTAACGAACGTGTCACCAGGGGCCAAAATCTGAGCCGCCTGTTGTGTCGGATAGTTCGGTAACGCGTCGAGGCTGTCCGGACACTCTTCGGTAGGCGGCGAAACAGGTTGGCGCGTATTGGGCGTGTTGATGTTGGTGTTGCGTCGGCCTGGAGAGGTTCGGCAGTAGCGATGCGTGAGGTGAGCGATCCGCTTGATCTGATCAAGGAGTGGACGGTGCGCGACGACGATGTCGAGTTCGTGTCGGGTTCGCACGAGCGTCGTCGGCTGGGTCTATTGCTGTTGCTCAAGTTCTTCGAGATCCACGCCAGATTCCCCTCAAACCTCGAAGAGGTGCCAGATGGTGTCGTTGACTTCGTGGCCCGTCAGGCGGCGCTGGATGCAATGTCGTTGGAGAGCTACGAGTGGGATGGCCGCACGATTAAGCGTGACCGCGCGCAGGTCAGGGACTTTCTGGGGTTTCGTGAGTGCACGGTGGCCGAGGCCGACTTGTTGGTCGAGTGGTTGGTCGGCAATGTTGCAGCTTCTGAGCGATCGTTCGACCGGGTGAAGGCTGCGCTGGTTGGTCGGTGCCGCTCGGAGCGGATCGAGTTGCCTGCGTCGGGTCGACTCGATCGGATGGTGCGGTCTGCGTTGAGCCAGGCCGAAGATGCAGCTATCGCCACGGTGGCGAGGCTGGTTCCTGACAATGTTGCCGAGCGGTTGCATGCCCTCGTCGACGACGACATTGACGATTCGAGCGGCGAGTTGTCAACGTTGGGCTGGCTGAAGTCGACGCCGGGCAACGTGAGTTTGGAAACGATGCTGGTTGAGATCGACAAGCTCCGCCGTGTCCGGGAGATCGGCTTGCCGGCTGGTGTGCTGGATTCGGTGCCGTCGGCTCTGCTGGTGGAGTGGCGGCGCACTGTGGGGGTCGAATCGCCATCGCACCTTCGTCGCCGAACAGCCGAGTCCCGAGTCGCATTGTTGGGGACTCTGCTGCAGGCCCGTGAGCGAGAGTTGACCGACACCTTGGTCGATCTGTTCATTGCGACCGTGCACCGGATCAACGCCCGCGCGGACCGCAAGGTGACCAAGGAGTTGGTCGAGGCGTTCAAGCGGGTGACCGGCAAGGAAAACCTGCTATTCGCGATTGCTACCGCTGCGGTTGATGCTCCTGATGAGCCGGTGCGCGATGTCATCTTCCCGGCGGTGAAGGGCGGCGAGGTGACGTTGCGCGAGTTGGTGTACGAGTTCAAGTCGAAGGGCCCGGTGTACGCCCAGACGGTGCGTGCGACGTTGCGGGCGTCGTACACGAACCACTACCGGCGCGGTCTGATCGAGTTGTTGGATGTGTTGGAGTTCGACAGCAACAACTCGATGCACCGCCCGGTCATCGACGCTCTCGAGTTGGTGAAGACGTTCAAGGACAGCCGGGTCCGGTTCTTTCCCGACGACGCCGAGGTCCCGGTTCATCGAGGGATCGTGGGGAACTGGGCGTCACTGGTCTTCAACAACGATCTGCCCGAGCGGCGTGTGGTGCGCACTGTGTATGAGATCTGCACGTTCCAAGCGTTGCGCGAACAGTTGCGCTGCAAAGAGGTGTGGGTGCATGGTGCGGATCGGTGGCGCAACCCCGACGACGATCTCCCGGCTGACTTCGACGAACGTCGCGTCGAGCACTACACCGCGCTGCGCCAACCGCTGGACGCGACCGAGTTCATCGACACGCTCAAAGCGGAGATGGACGCTGCTCTGTCGGCGTTGAACGACGACATCGCCGGATGCGACTGGATCGACATCGCGGATCGTGGCAAGCAGGGCCCGATCAAGTTGAGCCCACTCGACGCAGTCACCGAACCGTCGAGTTTGCGGGCCCTCAAGGCCGACGTCGGGCGTCGGTGGGGCACGATCCCGATGATCGACATGCTTAAAGAAGCCGTGCTGCGCTCGGGTTGTCTCGACCAGATCACCTCAACTGCGTCCCGCGATGGGATCTCACCGGACACGCTCGTGGAGCGGCTGTTGTTGGTGATCTACGCATACGGCACCAACACCGGCATCGCAGCGATCGCTGGCGGCGAGCACGGCCACAGCGACAACGACTTGCGCTACGTGCGGCGCCGCTATCTGACCAACGACATCGCCCAAGCGATCGCCGTCGAGATCGCCAACGCAACCTTCGCTGCTCGTGACCCCGAGGTGTGGGGCGCGGGGTCCTCGGTGGTGGCCTCGGACTCGACGCACTTCCGGGCGTTCGACCAAAACATCTTCACCGAGTGGCACGCCCGCTACGGCGGCCGAGGAGTGCTGATCTACTGGCACGTCGAACGCAAGTCGATGGCCATCCACTCCCAGCTGATCTCGTGTTCCGCTTCCGAGGTCGCCGCGATGATCGAGGGCGCAATCCGCCACAGCACCGACATGGCCGTCGAAGGCAACTACGTCGACTCCCACGGCCAGACCGAGATCGGGTTCGGCATCACCCGCCTCCTCGGGTTCGATCTGTTGCCCAGGATCAAGCGAATCAACCACGTCAAGCTGTACCGGCCCGGCCCGAAACGGCCCGGCGACTACTCCAACATCGCTGATGCGATGAGCCGGCCAATCCAATGGGGCCAAATCGCTGAGCAGTACGACCAGATGATCCGCTACGCCACCGCGATCCGCACTGGCACCGCATCGACCGAAGCCATCCTGCGCCGGTTCATGCGTTCCAACGCGCAGCACCCGACGTATCAGGCAATGATCGAGACGGGTCGAGCACAGAAGACAGTGTTCGTCGCCCGCTACCTCCGGGACCGTCAACTGCAGCGCTCCGTCAACGACGGGCTCCACGTCGTCGAATCCTGGAACCGCGGCAACTCGGTGTTCTTCTACGGCAAAGGCGGCGACATCGCCTCGAACCGCCGCGACGAACAAGAACTCTCGGTGCTGTGCCTACGGATCCTGCAGACCTCGCTCGTCTACATCAACACGCTCCTCATCCAAGACACCCTCGCCGACGATCGCTGGTCACGGCGTCTCACCGACGCCGACCGACGCGGACTCACACCGCTGTTCTGGTCCCACGTCGCCCCCTACGGCGAAGTCCGCCTCAACATGGCACGCCGACTGGACATCACATGACCGGAGCAGATCACGCCGCGTCGAAAAGAAATCTTCGATGTCGCGTAACGCGGACGCCGATGGTGGACACTCGCAGTTGTGAGACGAGTTCGGAGCCTGGAATACCAGTTCGACACGTTCTTCAACGCGCACGTCCACGACGTGCGCCGCTACACCGCGACCTTCGTCAAAGACGAGCGAGTCGATGACGTCGTACAACGCACATTCATCACCGCTTGGGAACGCTTCGCCGACATCCCCGACGGCTCCGAACGCATCTGGCTGCTCGGCGTCGTGCGCAATCACGCCCGCAACACCTGGCGCAGCGAACGCCGCGCCGACGCCCTCGCAGCCGCGATCGAGCACGCACGACCCGAGGTGTCAGTCGAACTCACCCGCAACGGCTACGACCCCACCGAGATCGCCCCGCTCATGGACGTGCTGCGAGATCTCAACGAAACGGACTGCGAACTCATGGTCCTGTCCGGCTGGTTCGAAATGACCCCCACCGAGATCGGCGAGCTGTTCGATAAGCCCGCCAACACCATCCGCCAGCAACTGTTCCGGGCACGAAAGATCGTCCACGAACGATTCGACGACCTCGTCGAAGCAGGGGAACTGCAATGAAGCCCACCGACCCCATCGAACTGTTCAACCAGCTCGAACCACCAGCGCCCAACGATGCGGCCGACCGCAACGCCGCCATCCTCGCGGCCGTCCACCAGCACGCCCGCACCAGTAGGACGAAGCGGGCACGGAACCCGTGGATCGTCGGCGGCAGCGCCGTAGCTGTTGTGCTCGCGACAGCAGCGTTCGCTCTGGTGTGGACCGCCTCGGTTTCGGATCCGACAGCAGTCTCGTGTTACGAAACCGTCGACCTCAACGGCGACCTGGTCGGCCTCGCCGCAAGCGACGACCCCGTCGCTGCCTGTCGTCAACTCTGGCTCGACGGAACCCTCGGTACCGGCGACGTGCCCCCGCTCACCGCATGCGTCAACGAAGCCGGCGCAGCGGCAGTGATCCCGGCCGAAGCCGCAGCATGCAACCGGCTCGGACTTGCAGAACTCGAAGCCGGGCTCACCGACGACCAACAAGCAATCATCGAGATCAACGAAACGCTCATCGACCTGTTTGGCAACGAATGCTTCGACCAGAACGCCGCAATCGCGGCAGCCCAAGAACAACTCAACGAGGCCGGCCTCGACGACTGGACCGTGGACGCACCCGAACCATTCGACCCGGCAACGCCCTGCGCCATTCCGGGCATCGACAACGACAACCGTCGCATCTTCGTGATCGGCGCCAGCGAGCGCTGACCATTTGCTCGGCCGCAACCCCGCCGCCGACCGAACAGAAAGAAACCGCCATGATCAAGTTTCTCACCACCGCGCTCGTCCTCACCGCAACGACACTCGGACTTGCCACCACCACACACGCCAACCAGGCACAACCGCAGCCGGCGTCGAACACCGTCGCCAACTTCGAAGGCGCCACCTTCAACATGGCCGACGGATGGGGCGCAGCGACCGCATGCCACGTCACCGACAGCGCCACCACCTGCTACCGCAGCGAAGCTGCAATGGACCGCGCCCTGAACGAGAACGCCCCCTCAAGTCGTGCTGCGAACTGCTCGTCATCGCTGCGCCTCTACGACGGCACCAACAAGACCGGCGCCGTCATCAGCCTCTCGACACGCCAATCCGTGATCTCGCTGTCGGCCTACGGGTTCGACAACCGCACCAGTAGCTACCGCGTTGGTGCTTGCTCGGCAAGTCTCTACAACGGCCTCGGCACCAGCAAGTACAGCGGCAACACCTCAGCCGGCGCGTCCGCCAACTCAATGGCATCGGGCTGGAACAACGTCATCTCCTCGGTGGCGATTGCCTGAGATGCAGCTCGCCAGTACGCAAACAACGTTTACAACAATGTCATCGACCTCAGAACATCAAACCGGGGCCTCCGCCAACGACCGCACCCCGGCGCAACGAGCGCAGTGGGCGCTGCGGCGAGCGTGCAACGGATGGCGAAAGGACCGCCAGTGCCGAGCCGCAGGCGGTGCCCGACTCGAAGCACCGCACCCCGGATGCGTCCGAGCCCAAGAGGAACACGACCATCTTCTGAGCAACAGCGACGGCAGCGACTGAACTCGGCAACCAACAGGTCTCCACGACCTAACCGATCGAGTCTTCAACGAATCTCGAGTTTCTTCGGGACTCGCGTAACGCAAAGCGGCCAGCAGGACACTCCTCTATACGCAGCGAAAGGAGCACCTCGACAAGAAGTGCAGCTGCGAGTGAAGAAGCAAAAACCATGAGGACCATTCCTCAGACTCGGGGTCGGACGTCACTCACGACACTCTTCCGACTGACACCTTGAACCGATTCGTAGCGCACCCGCCCACGACACCGTCGGATCCCGAGGAATCGAATCATCAGCCGCCGCATCCCGCTGCACTTCTCGAAAGGTGTACATCATGAAACTCAACAAGGTCATCCTCGCCTCGGCACTCAGCCTGACCGCAGTTCCCGCAATCGCAGCCGTGGCGCCCAGCGTGGCGTCGGCAGCATGCGACTACCGAGAGATCTGCTTCTACCAGGACGACAACGGAGGCGGAGGGGTTTACGAGACCCAGTCCCGGGCGCAGTCCCACTCGAACCTCTACGGCAGCAACGGATACGCCGTGCGCAACAACGTCGACTCGGTTCGCAACCGTGACAGCAGCTGCGACATCAAGGTCGTCGACGACCGAGGCATCAACCCCGACGACGTCGACACTGTCCCCAACGACGGTCTGCTGAAGAACCTCAAGTCGTCGGTCGACAACGAAAACGACCGCCACGAGAAGGGTTCCTGCTGACCGACTCGTCGCACTCGTGCCGGGCGCTACGGCGCCCGGCACTGCCGCGTCCGCTGCCTCATTTCGACATCATGAATCGCTTCTCGTTCTCCCTTCTCGCGGTCTCAGTTCTCGCGCTCGCCGCATGTAGCGGGCAAGCCGACGAAGACCGCTCCGAACCGGTTCTCGGCCTCGAAACCGGAATCGTTGACCTCCGAATCGCAACGCTCGACGCCCGCAATGACTGCGTTCGTTTGTCGGGCTATCCACAAATGATGCACGCTCAAGCCATGCGTCCGAGCGAAGAACACGCCCGTCGTGGAATGGTCTACTGGAACCCGCTTGAATCCGGTCCGATGACCACCAGCTACGCCGAGCAGTACGGCCTGGTCGGCGTCGTGACTGCGTTCGAAGAACCCGTACCAGGCGACGTCATCAGCACCGACGCCGACTTCGATCGCACGATTCAGGCGTGCGATGAGCAACTGAACACAGCAATCGGAGAAGACGTCACCGCCGGTTTCGCAGAGTGGACCGAGTTCAGCGACTCTGTGCGCGACGAGTTCCTCGGTCTCGCAGTCGTGGATGCTGGAGACCTCATCGCCGAACAAGAATCGTGCTTCGCGAAGGCGGTCGGCCTGCCCGCCGACGATGTCGACTTCTCGTCGGCTCTCGAGCAACTGGCGATCACCGAAGGACCAACTGTGACACCGGATTCGACCGTGGCTGTATACGAGGGCATCGAAGTCGTCGAGCGGCCCCGCTCGGTGTACCAGCCAAGCGAAGACGAGATCGAAGTTGCGAGAGCATTCGCCCAGTGCAGTACCGAGATCGACTTCGTGGACCGCCTCGAAGAACTTCAAGAACCCATTCGTGCCACCGTGCTCGAAACACACGGCCAAGAAATCGGTCAATTCGCTCAATGGTCCAACACGACCCGCGAACAGCTCGACGGCTACACGCCGACCGCGGTGACAACATGACACTGACCGCAATCGACCCCTCTAGATGGACTGGCATGCCGATCGCTCCAAGTTCCGACACAACATCGATGAACGTTCTCGACGCAGACTCACTGAGCGTCTCGTTCGACGACGCTCCAGTCCTTCACGACGCTTCACTGCTGTTGCGAGCGGGAACGTCCGTCTCAGTTGTCGGTTCGTCCGGATCTGGCAAGTCGACTCTGCTGCACTGCCTTGCTGGCCTGCGGTTGCCTACCTCCGGCTCGGTGAGTTTCGACGGGCAAGACATCGTCCAGCTCAGTGATCGCGAGCGCAGCGCAATTCGGCTTGCCAAGATGGGCATCGTCTTCCAGTTCGGTGAACTCGTTCCCGAACTCTCGATACTCGAAAACGTTGCGCTGCCTGCGTGGCTCACCGGCGAATCCCGACGCTCGGCCAACAGCGCCGCCCTGACGCTCCTACAGGCATTCGGAATCGAGCACACCGCCGATCGGCATCCGGGCAGAGTGTCGGGTGGCGAACGTCAGCGGGCCGCAGTTGCTCGAGCCATCGTCCATCAGCCCGCCGTCGTGTTCGCCGACGAACCCACCGGCTCGCTCGACTCCGACAACGCCGACCGAGTAATCGACACACTGCTCGACGAGACCAGACAACGAGGCGTCGCACTCGTCCTCGTCACTCACGAACGACGCCTCGCCGAACGCGCGGACGTGGTCGTCACCATGCGAGACGGGCGCATCACCACACACGGTTCACAGCCATGAAGCTCATTGCTCTCGGCCTGAGGGTTCTCCTCGGCACTGGACGCGACAGTGCCTTGAGGCTGATGTTGATGGCGGCAGGCGCTTGCGTCGGTGCTGTTGCCCTTCTCGCGCTCGCGAGCATTCCCAACGTCTACCAGGCGCAGAGCGACGTACTCGGAAGGCAACAACTCGTCGTTGACGAAGCCGCCAGCGCTCCGCCCCTCCGAGCGGCGCTCGTCGACGAAAGCGTCGGCGGTCGCCCGCTCACCCGCATTGCTCTCGCCGTCCTCGACGACACCGCCGCTCCACCGGCATGGATCGATCGATACCCGGCCGACGGCGAGATGGTCGTATCTCCAGCATTCGCTGACCTCATCAGCAGCGACGCATCGCTCAAGGCCCGGTACCCGCAAACCCAGATTCAACAGATCGATGAGAACTTCACCATCGCACCCGACCAGCTCTACGTCATCGTGGGCGTCTCTGCTGAACACGTCCCCGAGAACACTCGCGGCGTGGTTGGAGCACTCGGATTCGGACCCGACGCAGCGACCCTCAGCGGCCCGAACTTCAGCGCAGTACGACTCATCGCAGCAGGAGCAGCGATTTTCGTGCTGCTCCCCACCCTGCTCCTGCTCGCCACCACAGCGCGACTGTCCGCTCGCACCCGCCGAGACCGGCTCGCAGCTCTCCGCCTGATCGGCCTCTCGACATCTCAGACCAGAATTGTTGCGACGACTGAGATCGCCGTGGTGACAACCGTTGGCGCTCTCGCCGGCGCCGCAGCCTGGGCGGCGCTGCGCGGCGTTTCGCAACGTGTCGGAATCGGGGACTTGCGATGGTTCGCCCGAGACATCACCGTCACGCCGACCGTCGCCGCCGCCGTCCTTGCCGTCTTGGTCGCCGGATCGCTCATCAGCGCCCACACTTCCATCAGCGGTTCCATCAGCTCACCACTAGCCGAACGCCAACCCGCCCCGCCAAACAACCTTCAACGCCGTCGACTCCTGCCACTTGGAACCGGGGTCGCCCTGCTTCTGGTGGCCGTGGCGTGGACCAGCCCGAGCAATCAAACCATCTGGTACATCGTCTTCGTAGCCGGCAACATTCTCACCGCAATCGGAATCGTCGTCGCAATGCCCGCCATCGCCACCATCACCGGAACAGTGCTGCGACGAACTGTCCGACAACCGTGGACCACCCTCGCAGCGCGCCGAATGACCTTCGATCCGTACTCGATCTCCCGAATAGCGACCGGCCTCCTCGTCGTCGTCCTCGTCGCAGGCGTCGGCCAAAGCCTCATCCTCGTCCTCGACTGGGCAATTAACAACACCGACCCCGCCGTCGAAGCCGCCATCGACACCCAAGTCATCACCGTCGACAACGCACCACTCACTACCAGCGCCATGAGCAATGTTCGAGCCGTCGACAACGCCATCGGCCTCACACGCATCCCCACCTCCAACGGAGATACCGCCGCCGCAGTCGTCGCCACATGCGAACAACTCCAAGCGCTCGTCAACAACTTCGGAGACACCTGCGACGCTAATGCGGCTCAACCGCTCTCGATTGGTGGCAACTTCGTCGAGTTCCAGATTCCCGACACCACACTCGGCCAGCCACTCGAAGCAACACTCCAACGAGCTGACGGGTCAGTATCGGCCGTCGGCGACCTACGCATCGGCCCTGAACTGCTTTCCCCCGACAGTCCGCTCCCACGCGAGTGGTACCTCACCATGCCCATCGACGCCGACACCGCAGCCGTCGCCGACCAGATCATCGCAGCCGCTCCAGCCGCAGACGTCGACACCGGCGACACCTACGAGAGAGGCCGGCTCGCAGCGACATACCGAACCCTCGTGACCGTTGCAACCGGTTTCGCCCTCATCGTCGGCGCCTTTGCAGTCGCCGTATCACTCGTCGACCGAACCATCGAACGCCGGCGAACAGCGTCAGAACTCCTCGCGCTCGGCGTGCCCGGGCGCATACTGCGACTCACCGAAGCACTCTGGGTCGCAGCACCCCTCGTGGTCGGCCTCACCATGGCCACAATCGCCACCACCCTCGCCGGGACGGCCTACGCACGCTTCGGAGACGCAACACTCCGACTGCCCGCGAGCGACATCGCCCTCATCATCGGCCTCGGACTCGTCGGAACCGCCATGGCCGTTGTCGCAGCAATCGTCGCTACCCCAACAACCACCAGACTCGACAGGACAGGAATCCGATGAGCACCGACCGGCGGCCATCAGACAGGCCGGACAGCGACCCGCACATCCAATCGCTCCTTCGAACGCTGCAAGCACTCACACCCCCAGCGCCTCTCTTCAAGGACCTCACCCGGACCGACCAATGCTTCAAGTCTCATCGTCCGGCAACCGCAGCCTCCTGTAGGACCTGGTTCCCTACGCCAGACCGCGACCGATAGAGGATCCTCAAACGGACACCCGACAATCACGTCGCCCCTGGTCCTCGACCAGGGGCGATGCCGTCTCACATAGCTGGTACGCAAAGATTCTCAGTGATCGGTGGCTATCCGTTACAGTTCGGCGATGACAGGCACCCTGATCGGATACGCCAGGTGCTCGATCGACAAGCAGGACCTCACTGCCCAGCGCAACGCACTTGAAGCGCTCGGCGTGAAGCCAGACCGGATCTACCTCGACCACGGCCTCACCGGCACCAACCGCGAACGGCCTGGCCTCGAGAAGGCAATCGCCGCCGTCCGCAGCGGTGACACACTCGTGGTCCCGAAACTTGACCGGCTCGCACGGTCCGTCCCTGACGCCCGGGCGATCGGCGACGAACTCGCCGCTCAAGGCGTGGTGCTATCTCTCGGTGGCCAAATACACGACCCGAACGACCCGATGGGCAAGATGTTCTTCAACATCCTCGCCACCTTCGCCGAGTTCGAAGTCGACCTCCTCCGCATGCGCACCCGCGAAGGCATGGCCGTCGCAAGAGCGAAGGGCCGACTGAAGGGTCGGCAACCGAAGCTCTCGACGAAGCAGCAGGCCGAACTCCGTCGCATGCACGATGCCGGCGACCACAGCATCACTGATCTCGCCGAGGTCTTCTCGATCTCCCGGCCGACCGTCTACCGGACACTCCAACGAACGGCTCCGAGCTGACCTCAGCCCAGTTTGGCCCCTGGTGACACGTTCGTTAACGACACCCCGACGAGCGCCGCACATGCACCCTTGGAGGGTTCTACATAATGTCTTCGTTCACTTTCCGACGTTGCGTCGGCGCCCGTGCAATCCCATCCTCGGTTGACAGGCCCGAAGGCGACGCTGTGGCGTCAAGCCAATTGAGCGCCAATAGCTACGACGCCCAACGCAAGTCCGCCCCAGCGAGCTGGTTCAGAAACGATCCTCTCTTGACCGGCGCAAGTTCCGTGTCAAACTGGTCCGTTGAGCGCAATGCAGCCAGTTCGCTACGGACCTGCCGCAACAACGTTCTGACTTGAGCCGAAAACGACGAAAGCCCCAATCCGAGCGTGCGCTCTGACCAGGACTTTCACGGGTGGGCGATACAGGCATCGATCCTGTGACCTCCTCGGTGTGAACGAGGCGCTCTACCATCTGAGCTAATCGCCCGTGCGGGGCACAAAGCTAGCAGCGCTCGGCGCTTGCAACACCCCTGTTTCGGTCAGCCCTGACTCACGGGATCAGGAAGTTCCACACACGCAACGCCCATTCCGAGGCGGTCGCGATGTCGCACGGTACGGCCAGGACACGATGCGTCGAAGGTCGGGTTGAACGCACGCACGACCAAGTCCTCGATTCCGGTGCACGCAATTTCTCTGGCGTCGCCGTTTTCCAGGATCTGCACACAATCGCCGTTGCGTAGAATGCCATCGGGCGGTCGCGGGCCGGCCGGCTGACCGAACTGAGCCAGGACGACGATCGCGACAATGGCAATGAAACTGAACACCAGCAATGATCGCCACGGGATACGGGCCGGTCGGGCGTAGACGTCGCCACCAATGTTCCATCGTTCGGCTGTCTCCGGCTCGAAGCCGGGA
The DNA here is from genome assembly GCF_041688325.1 of Ilumatobacter sp. GTDB lineage: Bacteria > Actinomycetota > Acidimicrobiia > Acidimicrobiales > Ilumatobacteraceae > Ilumatobacter_A. The sequence goes on along the minus strand of NZ_JBDNIJ010000098.1, from coordinate 17,671 downwards.
GCCGACATCGACCGCGGCGTACCGGCTTGCACGCCGCTGAGCGAGCGGTCGTACATGGCACGGCGGCCAGAGTCGTTGAGTATTCGGTAGGCCTCGTTGATCGCCGGCATGTTCGTCGAACCAGCAGCCGAACTGTGCGCCGTACGGTCGGGATGGTGGTCACGGGCAAGGCTGCGATACGCAGTTCGGATCGTGGCCGCGTCTGCCGTGGAGTGAACTCCCAGCACGTCGTAGTGAGTTCTGCTTGCCACCGAAGGCGACGATAACGGCGAAAGTGGACTGCTCGGTTACTGACAACCGCAAGGTTGTGCTCGATCAGTCGAGGATCGTGCGCAGGACCAACTGCGATTCGGTGCGCGCCACCACTTCATCGGCTCGAACCCATCGAATGAACGCGTCGAGACCGGGCGCCCCGGCGCATTCGACGATGATCTTGTAGTCGGCCGAGCCGGTCACGTAGGCCGCGAACACGACTTCGTCACGAGCGGCGATGCGCTGCTCGAAGGCATCCGCGCCATCACCGGGAACCAGGCTGACGTCGACGATCGCCTGGACTGTGCGACCGAGCGCGGCTGCGTTGATCCGGGCCTCGTAGCCCGTGATCACACCTTGCTGCTCAAGTCGCTTGACCCGATCGGCGACCGACGTTGGCGCGAGATGCACGCGATCCCCGAGCTCGCGCCAGCTGATTCGTGCGTCGTGACGAATCTCGCCAAGGATACGAGTGTCGATGGCATCCAGGGCTGAGGTTTGCTCGTCCATTCGGCCATTATTCCAGATAAACGCGCCGTAAACGAGTGTGACAATTGGCGCACCATGAAGCCCATGACTGCACCAGTAATCAAGACCGTTGGCGTGCCGACCGAAGTGAAGGCCGCCGAACACCGCGTGGCCCTCACGCCCGACGGCGTCCGCGAGCTCGATGCGCGCGGCATCCAGGTGTTCATCCAAGCCGGAGCCGGCGTCGGCGCGTCGATTATGGATGAGGACTACATCGCTGCTGGCGCCACGATCGTGCCAACTGCTGCCGATGCCTGGGCACAGGAAATGGTCGTCAAGGTCAAGGAGCCCAAGGCTGAGGAGTTCCAGTACCTGCGTGAGGATCTGACGCTCTTCACCTACCTGCACCTTGCCGCGTACCCTGCCGTCGCCGAGGCACTGCTTGCTGCCAAGACCACAAGCGTTGCTTACGAGACCGTGCAGCTGACCGACGGGTCACTCCCCCTTCTTGCTCCGATGAGCGAAGTCGCTGGCCGTCTCGCACCGCAGATGGGTGCGCACTTCCTCGAGCGACACAAGGGCGGACGCGGCGTCCTGATGGGCGGAGTTCCCGGCGTCAGCCCCGCCAAGGTCGTCGTGCTCGGCGCCGGCAACGTCGGCTGGAGCTCGGCTGTGATCGCAGCTGGCATGGAAGCCGAAGTCACCGTGCTCGACAAAAACCTTGAGCGCCTGCGGTACGTCGACCAAATCCACAAGGGTCGCATCTCGACGCTCGCGTCGAACCAGGGATCGATCGAGCGGACCGTCATGGAGGCCGATCTCGTTATCGGTGCCGTACTCGTTGCAGGTGGCCGTGCCCCAATCGTCGTGAGCGAGGACCTCGTCAGGCAGATGAAGCAGCGTGCCGTCATCGTCGACGTTGCCGTCGACCAGGGCGGCTGCATCGCCACCACTCGCGAAACCACCCACGACGAGCCGGTCTTCGAGCTGCATGGTGTCGTGCACTACGCCGTCGGCAACATGCCGGGTGCTGTGCCGCACACGAGCACCTACGCGCTCACCAATGCAACACTCCCCTTCCAGCTGCAGGTTGCACTCAGCGGGGCCGTCGGCGCCGCCCGGCTGAACCCGGCTCTGGCACACGGACTGAACACCGTCAACGGCGTGTACACCAATGAGATCGTCGCGGCGGCCCTCGACGCTACGTCGGTCAGCCCATTTGAAGCCTAAGCAGGACCCCACCATCGGCATCGTTCATTCTCTAGTGTGGGGAAATGGGCACTGCCACATCACCGACGCTGGTCACCGAGATGGACCTCCCGGTCGTCGATCCGAGCCTCTTCGAGATGTCGCACCAAGATGCGTTGGCCGCGATGACGAAGCTCGCCGACGACACGTGGATTGCACGCAGCCTTTTCGGCTACTCGATCCTCAGCTATGCCGACGTCACAGCCGTCCTGCGCGACAAGCGCTGGCACAACGCAGCTTCGAAGATCCCCGAGATGCGTGGCATCACCGACCCCGAGCTGATCGGCAACCGCGACAAGCCGTCGATCCTCGCCGCCGAAGGTGACGTCCACACTCGCCTTCGGCGCCTCGTCGCCAAGGCATTCTCACCGCGCTCCGCTGACCGGCTTCGCCCGTTCATGCGCGAGGTGATGAACGGGTTAATCGATCCGATCGCCGCATCAGGCACGGCCGACATCGTCGCCGACATCACCGAGCCATATCCGATTCCGATCATCTGCGAACTACTCGGTGCACCGAAGGAAGATTGGCAGCTGTTCTCCCGCTGGGCCGAAGACGTGCTGCGCGTGTTCAACGCCAACGTGCTTGACGAACTCGACATCATCAAAGCCGCTCGCAAAGAACTCAACCAATACACGATGCAGATGATCTCCGAGCGTCGCAACGACCCGCGCGAAGACCTGCTCACCGACCTGATCGCTGCCGAAGAAGATGGCGACAAACTCGACGCCGAAGAACTGCTGATGATGGTCAACGCTGTGATCATCGGCGGCACCGACACCACTCGAAATCAGCTCGGCTGCTCGGTCGCGCTCTTTGCTGAGCATCCCGATCAGTGGAAGTTGCTGGCCGACGATCCCGATATCGCACCACGCGCCGTCGAGGAATCAATGCGCCACTTTGGTGCAATCCGTGGCACCGGCCGATTCGCAAGCGAAGACATCGTTTACCGCGACATTCTCTTTCCTGCAGGCACCTTCATTTTCCCGTCAACGGCAACCGGCAACCGCGATCAAGGCACGTTCCCAGGTGCCGAGACCTTCGACATCCGCAAAGAGCCAGCTGGTTCACCGCACCTCACGCTCGGCTCAGGTATCCACTACTGCCTCGGTGCGTGGCTCGCTCGAGCCGAGCTGCAAGAAGCGCTACCGATCCTTGCCCGCCGCATGCCTGACCTGAAGCTGGCCGACGGCGTGCAGTGGAAGCCCCCGGGCACCGCGATCTTCGGCCCGGACAAGCTCCCGGTCACCTTCACCCCGTAATTACGTATGGGGTCAGGCCCCTTTCGCAACTATTCGTCGCGGCTCGGTCGACGGCGCTGCTGTTTGACCTCAGATCGCTCCGACTTCGCCTGGAGCCGCCGCCGTTGCGAACCACGCGTCGGCTTCGTTGCTCGACGCCGCCGCTGTACGTATAGCGCGCCGCGAAGCTTGGCGGCCATCCGTTCGGCAGCGAGCGTTCGGTTGCGAAGTTGCGAGCGTTCGTCATCTGCAACGACGCGGACGACCGCTCCGAGCTTGTCGATCACGCGTTGGCGCTCGGACTCGTTGAAGGCTGACGATGTCGTGATGTCGAGTGTCAACTCGACGCGTGTCGCCGCCTTGTTCGCATGCTGACCTCCCGGGCCACCCGACGCCGAGAAAGTCTCCTGCAACTCGTACTGCGGGATGCGGACCGAGTTCGTCACCACCAGTCGATCGTCGTTCTCGCCACCCATGAGCACATCATGGCCGGTGCGAAGCACTTCAGGCCGGACTGATTCCTGCGGGCCCTGCTCACCTACGGTCTGGGCATGGCAGATCTCAAGCTCGGATACAACACCGGATACTGGTCGGCAGGCCCGCCAAAGGGCGCACTCGAAGCAGTGCAGGAAGCCGAGAAGCTCGGTTTCAACTCAGTGTGGACCGCAGAGGCATACGGCTCCGATGCGCTCACGCCACTCGCCTGGTGGGGCGCTCAGACCAAGACGCTGCAGCTGGGCACGGCAATCGCTCAGATGGCGGCACGTACACCGACCGCTATGGCCATGGCCGCGATCACCATGGACCATCTTTCGAACGGCCGCTTCATCCTCGGGCTCGGTGCTTCTGGCCCGCAGGTCGTTGAGGGTTGGTACGGCCAGCCGTATCCGCGCCCACTCGAACGGACACGTGAGTACATCGACATCGTGCGCCAGGTGTTCGCTCGCGAGGCTCCGGTCGAGTTTGACGGCAAGCACTACCAACTGCCGTTCGACGGCGGTGCCAACCTCGGCAAGGCCCTCAAGCCAACAGTGCATCCGCTGCGCAATGACATCCCGATTTACCTCGCCGCCGAGGGGCCAAAGAACGTCGCTCTGTCGGCCGAGATCGCCGACGGCTGGCTCCCGCTGTTCTTCTCGCCGAAGGAAGACCGCTGGTACCGCGATCAGCTCGACGAGGGCTTCGCCGCATCGGGCGACCCGACCAAGAAGGATCGCTTCGAGGTGACGGCGACCGTGTCGATCGTGCCGGGCGACAACGTGCAGGAGTGCGCCGACATGATTCGGCCCTTCCTTGCGCTGTACGCCGGTGGTATGGGAGCGAAGGGTGCGAATTTCCACTACGAAGTGTTCGAACGCATGGGCTACGGCGACGTGGCCGACAAGGTCCAGAACCTCTACCTCGAAGGCAAAAAGGCCGAGGCGGCCGCATCTATCCCGCTCGAGATGGTCGAAGATGTCGCGCTCGTCGGTCCGGCCGGAAAGATCAAAGAAGAGTTGAGTAAGTGGGAAGACAGCTGCATCACCGAACTGCTGCTCAGCGGCCCCGCAATGATGCTCCCGCACTACGCCGAACTGATCCTGGGCTGATCTTCGGGCCTGGTCTTCGAGGCTGACCGGTCACACTGTGCCAGGCACAGTGTGACCGCCGTAGCCTGACGCTGATGGCTCGCCACGACGTTCTCAACATCGAAGTCGACCGGGCGTCCCACGTCGAGATCGAGTTCGGAGACGGTGTCATTGCCCGCTTCGAACTGGCACCGCTTCGTCTCGCCTGCCCATGCGCCGAATGCAACTCGCGACGGCAGAAGGGCGAGCCCGTGAGCCAGTCGGTCGAAGAAGGCGGCCCGATCTCGATCACCGACGCCGAGCTCGCTGGGGCCTGGGGCCTCAGCCTCGATTGGTCCGATGGCCACTCGACTGGCATCTACGCGTGGACCGTATTGCGCCAGTGGATGGACGAACGCGACGACGATGACGACGATCCAGCTGGCCGGAAGGTGTTCGGCAAACCCGTCGACGGCCCGATCCGCCGCGCCGACTGACTGGAACCCGTTGGATTTCAAGCCACTCTCCGCCATCTGCCCAGATCCGATTGAGCGCGGCTGGTTGCGCAACGACTGGCACGATCTCACGTTCCTGCATTGGCCGTACGAACCCGCTGCCGTGCAGGCACTGCTCCCTGATGGGCTCACCGTCGACACGTTCGACGGCAAGGCCTGGGTGTCGCTTGTCCCGTTCATGATGCGGAGAGCGGGCCCGACGTGGCTCCGGAAGCTTCCGTACGTCTCCGACTTCGAAGAAACAAACGTGCGCACGTACGTGGTTGATTCGCTCGGAAACCGCGCAGTGTGGTTCCTGTCGCTCGATTGCGTACGACTCCCAGTCGTTGCCTTCGCGAAAATGTTGATCGGATTTCCGTACTTCTGGGCTGACATGACGCTTGCCATCGACGGCCCGAAAGTCACGTACACAACTCGACGTCGTCGCTGGCCACGATCACCGGCTGCTCGCACACACGTGAGCATCGACATCGGTGGGGCAATCGAGCCGACAGAACTCGACGTCTTCCTCACTGCTCGGTGGGGAACAGTTGCGAAGTCATTCGGTCGGCTTTGGTTTCACGCCGTTGATCATGAACCGTGGACGTTGCACGACGTCACGCTCATCGAACTCGATGATTCAGCGATGGCCGCCCCCGGCCTGGCAGAGCCAATCGGTGAACCAATCGCGCGATGGGCTCAGCCAGTGCATGCCCGCTTCGCTCGCCCGATCCGCGTCTGATTCAGAGCAGGGACGTCGGGAGGTCGACGTGGCGAGCCCGAAGCCACTCGCCCAGCGCCTTCGCCTGGGCGTCTTGTCGCGTTGATGCTGCGACGCCTTCGTCGAGGAGGTCGTGAATCACGAAGTTGAGTGAGCGGACGTTCGCCAAGCGGTGGCGGTCGACCTGCAGGTCTGCGGTTTCGGGCAAAAGTTCCTGCAGCATCCCTGTCGTCAGCTCGCTGTCGAGCCACTCCCACGCAGCCTCCGAACGGGCGAACACGCCGAGGTTCGCATTGCCACCCTTGTCACCCGATCGCGTCCCGAAGACAGTGCCCAGCGGAACGCGTTTTGTCACGCCGAGGTCTACGCCGAGCGTGACACTCGTGTCGGCTGGCGGGACTGTCACACCGAGGTCAGACCTCGGCGTCACAGTGGAATCGATCTGGATCGTGTCGCCGCCAAGAATCGTGACGTACTGCGGGACAAGGCCAGCCGGAACTGTTGCAGGGCGGTAGACGCCGAAGGGCGACGCTGCGCCAGGCCCGCCGCCGAGGCCGTAGAGACCTGGGATCGCAGCAAGTGCGGTGTGCACCATGGCGTCCGAGAATGCTCGGCCGACTTTGCGTTCGTCGGGATCTTTGACAGTGAGGCGCCAGATTGCTGTTGCCTCTTCCTGGGTTGCAGGGTCAGGCTTATTCGTCGGAATCACACGGCTGGTGACCGACTCGAAGTCTTCTGGCCGATACGGGCAGGCGTCCCAAAATGCGGCCTTCGCCAGCTTGGCTTTGTCCTCGATATCGAGGCCGGTGAGCGCGACGGTGAACGAGTTGCGAAAGCCACCCAGCTCATTCATGGCCACCTTGAGTGTGGACGGTGCCGCCTCGCCACGGGTCCCCGACACTTTCACTCGGTCGGGCGCGATCTGTTCGAGTTCGACGGTGTCGAAGCGCGCTGTGACGTCGGGGCCGAGGTACGCGGGGCTCCCGATCTCGTAGAGCAACTGCGAGGTGACGGTGCCGACCGAGACCTCGCCGCCAGTGCCGTCGTGCTTGCCGATAACCGATGATCCGTCTGCTGCAACTTCGGCCCACGGGAAGCCGAACCGGGCACGGCCGCCGATCTCCTCGCGTCCCTTGATCTCCGTGAAGAACGAATAGTTGCCACCGGTGACCTGAGCACTGCATTCGATGAGATGACCGGCGACGACACCGCCGGCGAGCTGATCGAGGTCGGTGCGTTTCCACCCGTGGTGCCAGGCGGCAGGGCCGCACACAACGGCCGCGTCTGTGACGCGGCCAGTGATGACGATGTCGGCACCGCGCGTCAGCGCGTCAACGATGCCGAAGCAACCGAGGTATGCGTTGGCGCTGACGTAGGCATCGAGATTGCCCAATCGCGTCACATCGGAGGTTCCGTCGAACGGTGCAAGCGCTCCGCTCGCGGCCAGTTCGTGAATGCGCGGCAGGAGGTCGTCGCCGTTCACGTAGGCGATTGTCGGGGAAAGACCAAGCTTGTCGGCAACGTCCTTCACCGCTTCGGCGCAGCCGTCAGGGTCGAGGCCGCCGGCGTTGGACACCACCTTGATGCCCTTCTCCATGCAGGTGCCCATGACCTGTTCCATCTGTCCGACGAAGGTTCGTGCGTAACCCTGCCCCGGACGCTTTGCTCGGATACGGCTGAGGATCAACATCGTCAGCTCGGCAAGCCAGTCGCCGGTGAGGACGTCGATCGGCCCGCCCTCGACCATCTCGAGCGCGCCACTCGGCCGATCGCCGAAGAAGCCTGAGCAGTTGGCGATGCGGATCGGGTCAGTCATCGTGAACGCTCCCGGGGCACAGAGTTGCGAAAGGGGCCTGACCCCATACGCAATTGTTCATTCGATTGCCTCGAGTGCGACGAGTAGATCGCCCTGGTCGACTCGATCGCCGACAGCGAAGCGGACTTCGCCGACGGTGGCAGCTGCAGTTGCAGTGATCTTGTGTTCCATCTTCATTGCCTCGACCACCATCAGGACATGGCCCTCGCCGACGGTTTGACCTACTTCGACATGGACAGCAATGACGGTTCCAGGAAGCGGGCAGATCGGGCCGCCACCGGCGTCGTCAAGCTCGTGTTCGACGAATCGGGGCAACTGGGTGAAGACAACCGAGCCCGCTGCACTTCGGGTGCGAACAGTCTCGCCGTCGATGGCCACGTCGACGGCATGTCGGACGCCATCAACCTCGATGACTTCGCGCTCGTCGGTACGGGCCAGCAGGCGGACCGCCATTCGACGGCGCTCATCGGTCGTCAGCGTCCCGTCATCGGTCGGCGCCGGCCAAGCTCCGATTGACACCGACGCTGTCGATCGCGAGTCGACAACGAACTCGACCTGATGGTCGGTTGCACCGTCGGTCCACGTCTGACGTTGGCCTTGGGTTCGGAGGGTCCGAAAACCGGAGGGTGCGAAACCGTGATGCTTGTCGTCCGCACGCGTTCGTCGCTCTTCGGCGAACACCGCAGCCAGCAGAAGTGCTAACCGGTCATCTCCGATGGGACCCGCCGGCGTGAGGACGTCGGGATGCTCACCGAGATAGGCCGTCGGCGTGTTGGCCGCGAGAAAGTCGCGTTCGCCGAGCGTCGCCACGAGCATGTCGATATTTGTGTCGACACCCTTGACCTGAGATGTGCGAAGTGCCCGGGCGAGCATGCGAGCCGCATCGTGGCGGGTCGGTGCGTATGCAATGACCTTCGCCAGGAGCGAGTCGTAGTTCGGAGAGATCACCGCACCAGCACGGATGCCGGTGTCGGTACGGACATCGTCGCTGACGTCGAACGCAGTGATCTCACCGGTCGACGGCATCCAGTTCGTCGCTGGATTCTCTGCGACCACGCGCACCTCAATGGCATGGCCGGTGATCGTGACGTCGTCTTGCGAGACCCCGAGTGGTTCACCCGAGGCGACACGTAATTGCATTTCGACGAGGTCGAAGCCGGTCACTTCTTCGGTCACCGGGTGCTCGACCAGGAGCCTGGTATTAACCTCCAGGAAATTGATGACCTGACCGTCGTCAGACTCGCCGACGAGGAACTCGACAGTGCCTGCACCGACGTACCGGACAGCGCGGGCCAGGGCGAGGGCACCTTCGCAGACTGCGGCTCGCGTCGCTGCAGAAATCCCAGATGACGGCGACTCTTCGATCACCTTCTGGTTGCGGCGCTGAATCGAACACTCGCGCTCACCGAGATGGATGACGTGGCCATGCTGGTCGCCCATGATCTGCACTTCGATGTGCCGACCGCGTTCGATGTACGGCTCGATGAACACTGCGCCGTCGCCGAACGCAGCCTTGGCTTCGCGACTCGCAGAGAGAATCGATTCGGCCAGAAGCTCGGGCTCGGTGACGATGCGCATGCCACGCCCGCCACCCCCGGCTGCGGCCTTGACGAGTGCCGGCATGGGCACGCCGTCAGGCACTGCGCCATCGCCGCCGACTTCCCAGATCGGCGTGGTTGGCACGCCTGCATCCACCGCGGCGCGCTTGGCAGCCACCTTGTCACCAAGCAGCGTGATCTGTTCGGGGGTTGGCCCGACCCAGATCAGGCCGGCGTCTTCGACGGCTTGGGCAAAGGCGGCGTTCTCCGCGAGAAAGCCATAGCCCGGGTGGATCGCATCGGCGCCGGTTGCCTTCGCAGCAGCGATGATTGCATCGCCGCGCAAGTACGACTCGGCCGCGGTCTCGCCACCGAGTGCCACGGCAACGTCAACACTGTCGACGTGCAGCGCGTTGGCATCAGGCTCTGAGTACACCCCGACGGTCCCCATGCCGAGCCGGTGCGCGGTGCGCGCTATCCGGACGGCGATCTCGCCGCGGTTGGCAATGAGTAATTTGTTGATCGGCCGCCGCGGCACTGGCTCAGAACCCTCAGGTGGAGCCCACTGGTCACTCGACCCGGTCAATTCGTTTGATGCAATCATCTCAGTGCCTCCACACGCCGTAGCTCGTGGCCCCAACAACTTCGTTGCTGTGCGCCGCCGACAGGGCCATGCCCAAAACAGTTCTCGAATCAGCCGGATGGATGATTCCGTCGTCCCACAATCGGCCAGTTGAATAGAGCGCCGTCGACTCGTGTTCGATCTGGGCTTCGAGTGCTGCAGTCTGTGCTTGCAGCGCCTCCTCGTCGACGTCGACCCCGCGACCAGCAGCGCTGTTGCGAGCAACAATGTCCATCACGCCAGCGAGCTGCTTCGGGCCCATCACGGCAATGCGATGGTTGGGCCACGTGAAGATGAAGCGGGGGTTGTAGGCCTTGCCGCCCATGCCGTAGTTGCCGGCGCCATAGCTGGCCCCGACCATCAAGTTGAAGTGCGGCACGGTCGAGTTCGACACGGCGTTGATGAGCTTGGCTCCGTTACGGATGATGCCGCCCTGCTCGGCTTTCGAGCCGACCATGAAACCGGTGATGTTGTGCAAGAAAACGAGCGGCGTGTTGGTCTTGTTGCACAGCTGGATGAACTGTGCTCCTTTCTTGGCCTCCTCCGAAAAGAGGATGCCGTTGTTGCCGAGCACGCCGACAGGGAAGCCATGAATCGACGCCCAGCCGCAGACGAGCTTGTCGCCGTACAGCGGCTTGAACTCTTCGAAGCGACTGCCGTCGAGGAGCCGGGCGTAGACCTCGCGTATCTCGAAGGGGATGCGTACATCGGCCGAGGCGCAGCCCAACAATTCGGCCGGGTCGTAGATCGGTTCGTCGGGGGATTCGGTCGGACCCGGACCGAGCTTCTTCCACTGCAGATGCTTCACGATTTGGCGGGTGATGCGAAGGGCATCCATTTCGTCTTGCGCCAGAAAATCGGAGAGACCCGATGTGCGAGAGTGCATATCAGCGCCACCGAGTGACTCTTCGTCAACCACTTCGCCGATCGCCATCTGCACCAGCGGCGGGCCGCCAAGGTAAGCGGTTGCCCTGTCTTTGACGAAGACCGTGTAGTCGCTCGTGCCCGGCGTGTACGCGCCACCAGCTGTGTTGGGGCCGAACGCCATTGTGATGGTGGGAATGCCCATTTGCGACAACTGTGTGAGGTCACGGAAACTCGCACCACCTTGAATGAACAGGTCGGCTTGGCGGGGCAGGTCGGCGCCGGCGGACTCGTTCAGGTTGATGACCGGCAGACGGTTTTCCTTGGCAATCTCGGTGAAGCGCTGACTCTTTTTCCATGTGGTGGGGTTGGCCGAACCACCGCGCACAGTCATGTCGGTACCGGTGATCAGACACTCGACGCCTTCGATCGTGCCAATGCCCGATGCGATGCCGACACCGATCGGGTCTTCGGTCCCCCACGCAGCCAGCGGGCTGAGTTCGAGGAACGGTGTGTTCGGATCGATCAGATTCTCGATGCGCTCACGCACGAGCATCTTGCCGCGCTTGCGATGGCGGTCGACGTAGCGCTGGCCGCCGATGCCGGGCACGTTCGCCATCTCGGCAGCGACCACGTCCCAGAGCTTTTGCATCTCTGCGAGGTTCGCCTTGTAGTCGTCTGACTTCGTGTCCAGACGGCTCTTGATCACACTGCCGATTGCCATGCGTTCCCCTGTTCTGATCGACTGCTTTGCGCACTTGTTGCCGGAGACTCGACAGTTCGCGAGGCGACCCAACAGATGTTACGGTACCAGATGATGGCTTTTGGTACCGCACCGCAACCGTTGCTGCCGCGACGGGCTGAAGAACGCTTGGGAGCGCGGCACCGCGAGATACTCGATCAACTCGAGACACAGTTCCTGGAACGCGGCTTCTCCGCCGCAACGGTGGCCGCGCTCGCAAGCGCTGTCGGCTGTTCACGCCGAACGCTCTACGAACTGGCACCTTCGAAAGACGCGTTAGTGCTCATGGTGCTCGACCGGTTCCTGCACCGAGTGGGGCGCAGTGCCCTCGACTCGGTTGATCATGACGCCCCGATCGCCGACCAGGTCCGCTCGTACATCAATGGCGCCCTCGAACTGCAACGCCTGACCGCAGCGTTCGCCGACGACCTTGATGACGACCCTGCGGCCCGCCGCCTTCTCGATCGCCATTTCCGATACGTGATGTCGGTCAGCGAGGGACTCATCAAAATGGGAATCGAAGCGGGCGAATTTCGCGACGTCTCCCCCGCTGTCGCCGCCGGCATGCTCGCCGGTAGCGGCCTCTACTTCAGCCAACCCGGCATCCTCTCCGACATGCACATGACCCGCGACGAGGCGAGCGCTGAGATGACCGACATCGTGCTCCGCTCGCTTCGCAACGACAAGAACTGAGAACCTGACCACATGAATGACGCAGCCCCCACAGTCGAAACAGTTCGCGCCGATCTCATCGCCGAACAGGACGCACTCGACTCGATCATCACTGACCTCGAGCCTGAAGCCTGGGCGCTCGCCACCCCCAGCCCGCGTTGGTCGATCGCCGACCAGATCGGCCACCTCACCTACTTCGACTGGACCGCGGCGCTGGCCATCAGCGACCCTGATCAGTTCACTTCACTCACCGGCGAGCTGATGGGGACGATGAGCCCAGACGCCGCTGACGACGCGATGGATCTCGCCACCCTTGGCGACTACCGGGCAATGTCTCCAGACGAGTTGCTCCACGCGTGGCGCACCAACCGTGGCGTGCTGTCCGCAGCCTCGGCATCGCTCGGCGAGCAGGATCGCGTGATCTGGTACGGCCCGTCGATGGGATCAAAATCCTTCCTCACGGCCCGCCTCATGGAGGCGTGGGCACACGGCCAAGACATCGTCGACACATTGCAGCAGAACGACATCAACGCACCCGAACGTCCACACACCGACCGCATCCGCCACATTGCTCAACTCGGCTTCATCACACACAAGTGGAGCTACATCAATCGCCGACTCGAGGCGCCGTCAGCTCCGGTCCACGTGTCGCTGACCTCACCGTCCGGCGCCACGTGGGACTTCGGCCCCGACGACGCAGCCAACACGATCACCGGCGCGGCAGTCGACTTCTGTCTCGTCACTACCCAGCGTCGCCACGTCGACGACACCAACCTTGCAGTCACCGGCGATGTTGCGACCGCCTGGATGAACATCGCTCAAGCCTTTGCCGGCGGCGCCACCGATGGCCCCGCAGCTGGCACCTTCTGATCAGGAGATCACCATGACCACCCTCACCCCCGGCGCCTTCGAACTGAACGATGTCCAACAACAGATTCTTGACGAAGCCGAGCGCTTCAGCCGCGAGCAACTCCTCCCGCTCGCATCAGAGATGGACAACACCGAGGAGTGCCCGGACGATCTCTTTCAATTGTTTGCCAAGCATGGCTACCTCGGGATCACCATGCCGGAGGAGTACGGGGGCCAGGGCCTCGGCCTGTTTGAGCAGGGTCTCATCTGCCAGGCGATGGGTAAGTACAACGCGTCGGCGATGCTTACCTGGGGCGCTCACGACAACCTGTGCGGTAACAACATCCTGCGCAACGCGAACGACGACATTAAGCAGCGCTATCTACCCGGCATGTGCGACGGCTCGATCATCGGTGCGCTCGGCCTGACCGAGCCCGGCGCCGGCTCCGACGCCCTCGGCTCGATGGCTACGACAGCGGTCAAGGACGGCGACGAGTACATCCTCAACGGCTCGAAGACATACATCACCAACGGCCCCATCGCCGACATCGTCCTCGTCTACGCAAAGACCAATCTCGCTGCCGGCCATCGCGGCATCACCGCGTTCGTCCTGGAAACCAAGACCCCCGGATTCGCAGTCGCCCAGAAGCTCAGCAAGATGGGCTACCGCGGGAGCCCGACCGCGGAGTTGGTCTTCAACGACTGCCGAGTACCTGCCGCGAACATCGTCGGCGAACTGAACGGCGGCGTCGGCGTTGTGATGAGCGGGCTCGATGTCGAGCGCATCTTCCTCGCACCGGCCGCCGTCGGCATGGCTGAGCGATGCCTCGAATTGAGCTTGGACTACGCCCTCACCCGCAAGCAGTTCGACAAGCCGATTATCGACTTCCAGGCAATCGAATTCAAGCTTGCCGACATGTGGGTCGGCGTCCAGATCGCCAAGGCATACGTCTATCGCGTGCTCGCCATGTGTGCCGAAGCTGACGAGTCAGAAGCCGGTCGCGGCGCCGTCCATGCACACTCCGCCGCGGCGATTCTGTATGCCACCAAAATGATGCGCGAAGCCGCCGACGAGGCAGTGCAGATCCATGGCGGCGCCGGCTACATGTGGGAGATGGAAGTCAACCGCCTCTACCGCGACGCCAAGCTGCTCGAGATCGGTGCCGGCACCCAAGAAATCCGCCGCGGCATCGTCGGCAAGTACCTCCGCGGCACGCAGCCGTAGCCGCTGGCCGGAAACCTTCGCGCTCGGCCGCTGGTGATTGCGGGCGTGGGAACAGCAGCGGCTCGGCCTCGTCGATGGGGAACGAGTTCTGGACGTCGGTTGCGGGTGCGGCGATGCTGCGATCTCCCTCGGATTCGATCTGGGTCCCGCGGGAGAAATGGTCGGGGTCGACGCGAGCGCTGCCATGTTGGAAGTCGCACGTCAACGAAGCAGCGAGGTGCCGTGTGCCGTTCGGTTCTCGGTGGGTGACCCACGTTCGCTCGACGAGGCCGACCAGCCGACGTTGCACCTCGATGTCGGCGACCCGCAAATCACGAAAATGGTTCGCAATGGGCTGCGCGCCGAACGAAATCGACCGTCCAATATCGGGCGACGACTCGCCGCACTCGCAACCGCTGCGGGCTGTGAGGTGACGATGGAAACGACGGACACTCAGATCTGGACTCGGTGGAACCCAGATGAGTCACCGGCACCCGACGGGTGCTTCTCAATGACGAGTCTCGCCGAAGACCTCGTGGAAAAGGGCCAACTCGAAGCCGGTGACGTGTCTCGTTTTGTCGGCAAGATTCACGAAGCGGCGCGACGCCAACGCTTCAACATGTCGCTCACCATGCACGCGGCCATCGCAGTGCGACCTTGAGCAAATCGAAGACGACGCTGCGGGCAGATCCAAGAGACTTCAAATCATCGTCGGTCTCGGCGCTGCCGCTCTACTGGCATCGCTCGCTATCGGCGTCATCGGTCACCGGAGCGTCAATAACGAGGTATCCCGAATTCGCGCGATGGCGACAACCGCAGTCATCGATCCCGACGACATGGCATTCTGGGGGTTTGACGGCTCAAGCGATCCGGTGTTCGACGTGTTGGGAGCGAAGCCAAGAGAGCTCGTGCAGCATGCCGACCTCGGTTGGTGCGCATGGATCGAGGTATCGCATCTCGCCTCGAACCGCTCCCTGTACTTCGAGGTTGGAGCGAACGGCACGGTCGTCGAGATCGAGAGTTGCTGACTGTCTTTGTTCCTCCGAGTGTGGGAAAACGAGTCCATCATCGGTCAATCTTTCGAAGTCACGAGCAGGCGCTTCTACTGCGACGAAGCACCAGAAACTTGGCTCTCCCCCTCGGAGTCGACTCGCCCGGCGCAGCGCAAGACTGAGCGTCCTGAGAGGAAAGAAATACCTGGTCAGAAAGAGTATATGGAACATATGTTCGCTATACTTGTTTCATGTTCTCCTCCCTCGTTGAAGAGCTGATCGTCACCGACGATCCGGCACTCATCGAACGGTTGCGAACCAACGAACTCGACGCCCGCCGGCTCGCAGCCGAGCAGGCCGCAATCACACGTGAAGTCGAACGACGCGGCCTGTTCCACGACGATGGACACCGATCGGTCAAAGCATTCCTGCGGGCCAACCTCAACTGGTCAAACAGTCAAGCCGCCAGCACCATCAAAGTCGCAGCACTCCTCGACACTGTTGCCGGCGCCGGCAACGCACTCCTCAACGGCCACATCGGCACCGCCCAAGCCAATGAACTCGGCCGACTCCGCGCCAACCCACGCGTCGGCGACCAACTCACGGCCACCACCGACGCCGCCACCACGCTGCTCGACGCCGCCGAACAACTGAAATACGAAGACTTCCGGATCGTCGGGCTGCGCTGGGAAACACTTGCTGACACCAACGGCGCCGAACAACGCGCAGCCAACAACATCGAGCACCGCGACGCCACCGTCATCGACGCCGGCGGCGAACTGTTCATGCGCGCCACCGGCGGCACCGCACTCAACACCGCCGAAATGGTCGCCATATTCGACGCCTTCGTCGACCACGAATTCCAACTCGACTGCGCAACCCGCGACGCCACCTACGGACCCAACGCCCCAACATCACTCCTTGAACGCACCGACAAACAACGCCGACGCGACGCCCTACAAAACATTTTCCGTGCCGCACAAGCCGCCACCGACGCAGGCCTCACCGTCGGGCCAATCCCGACAATCGTCAACATCATCGCATCGCGCTACGACACCGAACTCGCACTCGCCACAGCCGGCCTGACACCAACACCCACCGGCCTCACCGCCCCACCACTAACGCAACGCCGCAAAGAAACCGCCTCCGGCTCGCCCATCAGCAACGACGAACTCGTCCGCTCACTCATCCACGGCCGAGTCCGATCCGTCATCACCGACAACACCGGCATGCCCATCAGCTACGGCCGCACCCGCCGACTCTTCACCGGCCCCATCAGAGCCATGGCCAAACTCCTCGGCCACCGATGCTCCCACCCCGGCTGCGATATCCCCGCCGAACGCTGCCAAGTCGACCACCTCGACGAATTCGCCAACGGAACCGGCCACACCTCACTCACCAACGCCGGGCTCGAATGCTCCAGCCACAACCGCCACAAACACCGAACAAAACTCCAACGAACCCGAATCACCACCGACCACATCGAAACAACACGCGCCGACGGCAGCACCATGCGCCCCACCGGACAACGCACCCGGACCGACATCATCCGTGCCCGACTTCGCAATCAGCCGGCTCTGTCAGCGGAGGCCAAATCGGCCATCGACGCGGCGATGATCAAAAGGTCGACGTGGAACGTGGTACGCCTCCGGGTGGTCGAGGGCGAGCTTCGGCTCGCCGCCTGACGCGACCGACGGTCGGTCAGTAGATGATGTCGAGCGAGTACCGCAGTGCTTGGTCGAGACGAGCTCTGGCGACCTCGTCGAGATGACCGACGGGCTCGTCGTCCAGGTCGTCGATGGAGACCGTGATCACGTTGTCGCAGCTGATGACGCACACTTCGGGAAGCCCATGCTCGGGTCCGAGTTCGACCTCAGACCGGATGCCGCGAACCGTCCGCGTGATGGGTGCGCAAGTCACCGAAGCCAGCACGTCGATTGCAGCGTCGCGGGTCAGCACACAGACCGGCCGCCGGCCCGCCGGAGGACCAAGGTCTGCCCAGTAGATATCGTTGCGAGCTACCACGCCGGAGCGGACTCGGCAGCAAGTCGTCGTGCTGATTGAACGAGCGCTGGGTCGGCGGGCCTGCGCAGGTACGCGACACGGAGCTGGCGATCCGCAGTTGCGAGCCCCTCGGCGTCGAGGACCGCTTGAGCACCTCGACGCATGAGTTCTGAACGGTTCGTGCCGAGATCGGTTGCCAACGCATCGAGTTGTTCGACGAGATCATCATCGAGCTGTACCAGTACTTCACGTCGAGCCATAACCATATGCTAACCCATATGCTCATCCGTATAGTCCACGGTGAGAACGTCGGGCGCCGCCCCCGTCGAAGGAGTCATCTGGGTGTGGGCGCTCAACCCTCGGAAGCCAGGCTTCTCCTGAATGTCCTGGCACCTCG
>NZ_JBDNIJ010000446.1:0-12093 GCF_041688325.1 Ilumatobacter sp. | reverse complement strand
TGAGCGTGATGGCGCTTTCTGGATGCCGTCGGTGACGTCGCGTGAGCGGGGCTTGATGTCGACAGGGGTGTTCTGATCGTCAGCTGACATGGTGGCGAGGATACTCGGGAGCATCCAACTGGAACCTGGTGCTGCGCGCACTAGCCCCGGTGCACGGTGCTTTCGATATCCGGTCTCACTTGGACGCCCCACACCGAGCCCACTTCCGGTTGGTCCACACCGAATACAGTGGCGAGCGTGTCCTCCTCGGCGGTTTCAATCACGTCCGTTGCGTTCGATTCGTATGCGTTCGAAGCAGTCCACTCACGTGATGGCGTCCGCCTCGAACGCGGTGAAGACGCCAACGGCAACGTGCTGGCGGTTGGCGCTGCGTCGCTGCAACATCATCTCGGCGGCTGGATCGCGCTCCAATCGCGGCGCGCACCGAACTTGCTCAACCTCGTCGAGCAAGTCCGCCCTTCTGGCCATAGGCCTTTCGACGATGCGTTCATCGTCGACACCGACGATCTCAACCTGAGCCGCGACGGCTTCACGACGAGCTTTCGCGAGCAGCTTGTCGACATCGACGCGTCGTCGGGTCCGCTCATCATCATCTTCGATCCGGGCCAAGACGACCCGCCGCAGAACACACTTTTCGTGGCGCGTGAGGCGGGCAACGATGAGGTCGTGGCTGTCACGATCAACGTCACGCTGCGCGTCCTCCAAGCGTTCATCGCTGCACGCTGACGTGGTCGCTACCCTTTTTTTCCTGTTCGTCGTCGTGATCGCTGTCACGATTTTTCACAGGATTTCCCAGTACAAGAAGCAGAAGGTCGCCAAGGCCAAACGGTTGGCAGCAGAGTACGGATTCGAGGTCGACACCGATTCGAAGGGTCCTCCGGGCCAACAGTTCGATCAGTTGACGATCGGGCGCTCGAAGACGGTCTCATTCCAGTTCTGGCGGCCCGGCGAACATGACAGCGTGTTTCAATACAGGTATACGACCGGCTCGGGCGACGACAGCACGACGCACTTCAGCACGCTCGCGTTGGTCAACTTGCCGTTCGCTGCGCCGCACACAAAGATCGGCCCGGAGGGTTTCTGGTCGGGCATCGGGCGGGCTGTCGGCATCCGCGACATCGAGGTCGAATCGACAGTATTCAACGATCGATTTCGCGTTACCGGAAACGACGAGCGTTTCGCAGTGGCATTGCTCGATCAGGACATGTTGGCATGGCTCCTCTCGCCTGACAGCAGAGGCGGCGCGGTCAAGTTCGAGTTGTGGGGTCCCTGGCTCCTCTGCGTGTCCGAAAAGCTTGACATGGAGCAAATGTTCGGATTCCTCGATTGGGGCCAGTCGGTTCGAGCTCACATGCCCAGCGTTCTGAGCAGCCTGTACCCCGTGTCATGATCGTCACTGTTCTCGTCCTCATCGCGATCGCGGCCGGCGTTGGGGCCGTTGCGTACGCGAAGTCGTACAACGGGCTGGTCACCGCCCGTCAGAAGGTCAGTGATGCCTGGGCTGTGGTCGACGCCGAGTTGGAACGGCGCCACAAGTTGATCCCGGGGCTTGTCAACGCGATCCGGGCGACTGCTGCGCACGAGCAGCGACTGCTGCTCGACCTGATCGAGGCGGATCGACGAGCCGCAGCTACCGAGCACAGTGCAGCGAAGCGCTCCGACCCTGAAGCCGATCTCGAAGCAGCCGCACGCGCCGTTGTCGCACTGCGCGTGGCATACCCCGCGCTGAACAGCCAGCGAAACTTCCTGGAATTGCAACACGAGCTCGCCATGACCGAAGACCGGATCGGCGCCGCACGCCGCTTTCACAACATCAAGGTCGCCGAGTTGAACCGACGAATCCAAGCCGTGCCGGGCAACCTCATTGCAGGTCGTCACGCGATTGTCCAAGCGGACTACTTCGGATCAGACTCCCCGCGCTGACCGGTCGCAAAAAGCAGCGACTCCGAGCCCACACACTCCGACTCGACCGCGGTTCACATGGGCACATACGCTTCTCACCAGCAAACTTTTTATCACCAACTGCTGCGGGCTCTCAGCGCGCAGCGCTCTCGAGGAGACAACTCATGCGCCTGCGATTCGGCACCTTCATGGCCCCGTTCCATCCCCCGGAGCACAACCCGACTCTGTCTCTCGAGCAAGATCTCGAGCTGATTCGCCACATGGACGAGCTCGGCTTCGACGAGGCCTGGATCGGTGAGCATCATTCGGCGGGCAGCGAGATCATCGCGTCACCCGAGATCTTCATCGCCGCGGCCGCGGCGCGAACCAAGCGCATCAAGCTCGGCACCGGCGTCGTGTCGCTCCCGTATCACAACCCACTGTGGACCGCTGAGCGCATCGTGCTCCTCGACCACCTCACACGTGGACGAATCATGCTCGGCGTCGGCCCCGGCGCGCTGCCGACCGACGCCGCGATGCTCGGGCTCGAGCCCAGCGAAATGCGGCCGCTGCTCGAGGAATACATGGCGATCGTCATGCAGCTCCTCACCACCGACGAGCCGGTGAACTACTCGTCGGATCGCTTGACACTGAAAGATGCCCGGCTGCACTTGCGGCCCTACTCCGAACCGTTATTCGACATCGCCGTCGCTGCCGTCGCGTCTCCGTCGGGTGCAAAACTGGCCGGAAAGTACGGTGCCGGCGTTCTGTCACTCGGCGCCACGGTAGCCATCGGGATGGACGTGCTGGCCCATCACTGGAGTATCCAGGAAGACGTCGCTGCCCAGCACGGTCAGGTCGCTGACCGCAACAAGTGGCGCCTGGTCGGGCTGATGCACATCGCTGAAACCGAAGAACAAGCTCGCAAAGACGTCGAGTACGGGATCACGCAATGGTTCCGCTATTTCCAGAACGTTGCTGCGTTTCCGCAGATGGCGGTCGAAGGTGGCGACATCGACGAAATGGTCGACTTTGTCAACGGCGGGCTCGGCGTGATCGGAACGCCTGACCAGGCGATTGCTCAGATCGAAGAACTCCTCGAGCAGTCAAACGGTGGTTTCGGCGCGTACCTGACGCTCAGCCACAACTGGGCGAACACCGCAGCGACACGCAAGAGCTACGAGCTGCTTGCGCGCCACGTCATGCCGCGTTTCCAGGGCAGTGTCGGGAGTTTGATTGGCGCAGCAGATCGTGCGGAAAAATCACGGCCCGAGCTCGCCGAAAAGCAGCTGGCGGCCGTCGACGAGGCAACCGCTCGATACGAAGCAGAGGTTGCTGCAACCTGACGCGTTCAGCTCTTTTTGGCGTTGAGGAGCGCCGTGACGGCTTTACCGTCGGCCTGGCCCTTCGAGGCTTTCATGACGGAGCCGACGAGCGCGCCCATGGCCTTGCCTTCACCGGCACAGAACTTCTCCCACGCGCCAGGTTGAGCCGCGATTGCCGCGTCGACCATCGACTCAAGCTCGGAGTTGTCCATTGCTTCGAAGCCTTTGTCGGCCGCGATCGTTTCCGCATCGCCGCCGCCTGCCGCGACCATGTCTGCAAGAACCTGCTTGGCCTGCGTGGCCGTCAGCCCGCCTGACGCTTCCATTGTGGTCAGCTTGGCGACGTCTTCTGCAGGAACGCCAGCAGCTTCGGGTGACTGTTGGAGATGCTTGAGTGCGATCTCTGGGCTGCCGCCGTGCTTTGCGACGTCCATGACGAAACTGTCGTGGCCGCGTTCGGTGACGACCATGATTGCTTCCGAATTGGCCGCCAGACCCGTGATTGCGGCGAGCCCGGCCCGACGCTCTGCGGGGAGCACGGGCAGTGCCGCACGGACCGCTTCAATCCATTCGGTGCCGGGGTCAACGACCACGAGATCGGGTTCAAGGAAGTACCGGTAGTCGTCGGCATCTTCCTTCGAACGCAGCGTGTGGGTACGGCCGTCGTTCTCGTCCCAGTGACGCGTTTGCTGCACGACGGGCTCGCCCGCTTCGTGCAGCATGACCTGACGCTGCGCCTCGTATTCGATTGCTCGACCGAGCGAGCGCACCGAGTTGACGTTCTTGATCTCGCAACGCGTGTTGAAATCGGCGCCTGGCTTGCGGACCGAAACGTTGGCATCGACGCGCATCGAGCCTTCTTCCATCTTCGCATCAGAAGCACCGACAGCGACAAGGATGCCGCGTAGCTCGGTCACGTACGCCTTGGCCTGCTCGGGATGGCGAATGTCCGGGCGACTGACGATCTCGACCAGTGGAACACCGGCACGATTGAAGTCGATCAGTGAGTAGTCAGAACCGTGGATACGACCCCCGGCACCACCGACATGGGTCGACTTGCCAGTGTCTTCTTCGAGGTGACCGCGCTCGATGCCAACACGGAAACCGTCGGGCAGGTCAAGCCAGCCGTCAATGTTGATCGGCTCGTCGTACTGGCTGATCTGGTACGCCTTCGGCATGTCCGGGTAGAAGTAGTTCTTGCGGGCGAACGTCGACTTCTGGACGGTGCAGTTCAGGGCGAGGCCGAGGCGAATAGCCAACTCGACTGCCTGCCGGTTGAGCACTGGCAGTGCACCGGGCAGGCCGAGCGTGACCGGGTCGATGTTCGTGTTTGGCTCGTCACCGAAGCGGTTCGGTGAGGACGAGAACAGCTTGGTACGCGTGGCGAGTTCGACGTGCACCTCCAAGCCGACGACCAACTCGTAGCCCTCGTGCTCCCATCGGGCGTGTTGCTCGTTCGACGGGCAGTAGCCGTCGTCGTTCACGTAGGTGATGCTCATGATGCGCTCACGTTCTGATCCTGGAGGTTCTGCATATGCCGTTCAAGTGTCGCTGCGGCCTGGAACATCACGTGGTCCTTGAGCGCCGGGGCCAGGATCTGCACGCCGACCGGCAGGCCGTGTTCGCCGGTACCGAACGGGACACTCATACCCGGGTCGCCTGTGAGGTTCGACGGGATCGTGTACGTGTCGCAGAGATACATGGCGAGCGGATCGCTGGCCTTGTCGCCCAGTTTGAACGCAACAGTTGGCGAAGCCGGCGTGAGCAGCACATCGGCCTTGGCATAGGCCGCGGCGAAGTCGTTGGCGATCAGCCGGCGGACCTTCTGCGCTCGCCCGTAATAGGCGTCGTAGTAGCCAGCAGAGAGTGCATACGTACCGAGCATGATGCGGCGTTTCACCTCGGCACCGAAGCCATCAGTGCGCGTCGCCGTGTACATCGAGTTCGTGTCAGGCGCTGCGGTGCGCATGCCGAATCGGACGCCGTCGAAACGGGCCAGGTTGCTCGACGCCTCAGCAGGCGCAATCAAATAGTAGGCGGTGAGGCCATAGTTGAATGCGGGCATCTCGACATCGACGATCTCGGCCCCGGCCTCGCGCAGCGCATCGAAGGCCGCCTCGAGGCGTTCCTCAACGTCGGGGCTCGCGCCCTTCGGTAGGTCGGTGATGCGTCCCACCCGAAGGCCGGCGACACCAAGGTCGAGGGTGTCGCTGAGGTCGAGTGGGCCTTGCTGAATGCTCGTCGAGTCGCCCGGATCATGGCCACTGATCGTTTCGAGCGCGACAGCTGCATCGCGCACTGTGTGGGCGAACGGGCCGATCTGGTCGAGGCTCGAACCGAACGCGATGAGCCCGAGTCGGCTGACTGCGCCGTAGGTCGGCTTGACGCCCACCACGCCACACAGTGCTGCGGGTTGGCGGATCGATCCGCCGGTGTCCGAACCGAAGCTGACGGCGGCGAAATTCGCGGCCACGGCTGCAGCAGAGCCACCCGATGAGCCACCCGGTACGCGAGTCGTGTCGTGCGGGTTTTTGGTCGGGCCGAACGCAGAGTTCTCGGTGCTCGATCCCATAGCGAACTCATCGAGGTTGGTCTTGCCGACGAAGATTGCACCGGCGTCACGGAGCCGGGTGACCACGGTGGCGTCGTAGGGCGGCTTCCAGTCGGCGAGAATCTTGGACGAGCACGTGGTTGGGATGCCGCGGGTGCAGAGATTGTCCTTGAGTGCGACCGGGACACCGGCGAGGGGGCCCGGGTCGCGGCCAACGGAGATCATCGCGTCGATCTCTGCGGCGCGCTCGCGGGCCTGATCGGCGAGCACGAGGTTAAAGGCATTGATCTCGCCGTCACGTTCATCGATCCGGGCCAGGTATTCGTCGACGACGTCGACGGCCTTGGCGACGCCGTTACGGACGTTGTTGGCGAGGTCCACGGCGGTGGTCGGTTGATCACTCATGCTGCTCATACCGTTCAGTCTTGGATCCCGATGATCGGCGGCACGCGGAAGCGACCGTCTTCTGTGAGGGGCGCTTGACTGAGCACCTCGTCACGATCGAGCGTCTCCCCCTCAATGTCTTCGCGCATCACGTTGGCGAGTGGCGTCGGTTGCATCATCGGCTCGACTCCGTCGAGATCGAGTGCATCGATGTCGGCGAAATGGTCGAGCATCGCCGCCAGTTCGGCGGTCGCAGTGGTCAACTCGTCGTCGGTCAGAGAGAGCCGGGCCAAGGTGGCCACCTTGCTCACGTCTGCGGCGCTGATCTTGGGGACATCTGGCACTCGACCGAGGCTATCCCCCACCCGCGCCCACCGAAATTCATTATCCCGACGCCCTTCCCAAAATGGAGACCGTTTCACCTCAGTCTCGCGTCGAGATCGCCTCGGTTTCGGTACATCTCACCGAAATGGGGACCAAAACACCTCACACGCGCGTCGCAACGGTCTCCATTTTGGGAGGGGATGTTTGGGAGGGGATGTTTGGGAGGGGATGTTTGGGAGGGGATGTTTGGGAGGGGCGCTCCACAAATCGCAACGGCGGCGGGTCACGCGCATATCGTTTCCGAATGGAGTCGCAGATGCAGCTGGACGTGATCGATCTGACGGCACCGATCAGCGAGCAAGCCCGCACCCTGGTGAGGGCATGCGAGGAAATTGGGTTCTTCTGCATCCCACTCGAGTCGATCGAACGGTCGATCGCTGATGCGGCATGGAACGATGCGGCCGAATTCTTCGCGCTCGCCGACGCTGAAAAGCGGAGGATCGAGTTCCCTGAGCCCGGCTACCCGTACGGCTTCTCACCATTCGGGTTCGAGTCGCTCGCCAAGTCGACCGGAGCCGAGTCCCCTCCACCCGACCTCAAGGAATCACTGTCGGTCGGCCCCGACTGCGCAGCCAACCCAACTCCGGCATCCAGGGGCGATGCTTGGATCCGCTCAGCCAGCCTGTGGCCCGAGCATCCGCCGCGCCTCCGCGAGTCGTGGACTGCCTACTACCGAGCCCTCGCAGCGGTCAGCGAACACCTGATGTCGGTGATGGCCATCGCACTCGACCTGCCAGCCGATTTCTTCAACCCGCTGATCGATCGGCCGATCACTTCGATGCGCGCGCTCAACTATCCGGCTATCGACACGAGTGCGGTCGAACCCGGTGCACTTCGCGCCGGGGCACACTCCGACTACGGCACGCTCACGATTCTGCGGACCGATGACGTGGCAGGCCTGCAGATTGAATCGTCAGACGGGTCGTGGATCGACATCGCTCCTGAACCGGACAGCTTTGTCGTCAACCTCGGCGACTCAATCGCCCAGTGGACGAACGATCGCTGGCGATCCACCGTCCATCGCGTCACCGCAGCCGACCCCTCAGCGCGTCAGTCGATGGCGTTCTTCCACATGGCGAACTGGGAGGCCATGATCGAGTGCCTCCCGACATGCGTCGAGCCGGGAAGTACACCCAAGCACGAACCAGTCCAGGCCGGCCCGTGGCTCATGCGGAAGTTCCAGTCGACAATCAGTTGAGTCAGCCGCGTGCGTTAGGTGCCCGCTCGAGGCGTCCCGACGTGTCGACCGGCAACCCGGTGAGCAACGCCACCGACACGCAGGTGCACCCAAAGCAGACGGCGATCGTCCACCGGTAGCCGCCCGTTTGATCGATAACCCAACCGGCGAACGGCGTTCCGATGAGCGCACCCACACCTGGAGAGGTATACAGCAAGCCAAGGATTGAGCCGAGCCCGGCGACGCCCAATCGGTCGGAAATGACAATCGGGCTGAGTGCGACGAATCCGCCGTACCCGATGCCGAGCACGAGCACGAACGCGATGAGCATCGCGTACGAGCTCCCGGCAACGAACCAAATCAGGAAACTGCCACCGAGAACCGCCAGGCACGACCGATACAGCCGGAACGATCCGAAGCGCCGGACGAGCGAGCCGAACCCCACCCGTGACACGACACTCGAACCACCCAGAACGCCGACGAGTACGGCGGCCTGCACCGAGCCGATACCCCGCTCCTTTGCGTACTGACCGACGAAGACAAACGGGACGAACAGCGCCAACCCCAGGGCGGTTGCAGACATCGCGATGCGGCGGAAAACTGGGCTCGCCAGTGCATCGGCGAATCGAGACGGCTGAGGCGTTCCGTCACCCGGTGGGCGGTCGACCAGCGGGATGCACAGCAGGAGGATGCTGGCGCCGCCGATTGCGAAAAAGACGTACGTATCTCGCCAGCCCCACCGATTGATCAGTGCGGCGGACACTGGCGACAACACCAACGTGCCCACACCAATTCCGGCAACCGCCAGCCCGACAGCGACAGCTCGTTTCTCAACGAACCAGCCGCCGACCACAGCCACCATCGGCACGTATCCACAGGCTGCGGCAATGCCGACGCCTGCTCCGTACGTGACGTAACCCAGGCCGAGCGACTGCACGCGGCTCGTGGCGAGCAAGCCAGCGAGCATCGCCACTGCACCGATAACCAAGACGATCCTCGGGCCGAACCGATCCGACAGTCGGCCCGTAATGATGCTGAGCGAGAAGAAGAGGAACGTGGTGATGCCAAAGATCACGGCGGTTGCGCTTTTCGCTGCACCGAACTCTTCACTCATCGCCTCGAAGAAGGCTCCGAAGCTGTAGGCGACGCCGAGCGTGACGCCCGATGCCAGGAATGCTGCAACGACGGTCAGCCAGGCCCGCCGTGAGTCGACGAGCGCCGTGTTCACCTCGTCAACGTAGAGCGTCGAGCCCGTCAGCGACGACCTGACGATTGCGGCAATTGCGAGCTGGGCTCTTTCGTGGCAAGCAGCTACTGCCGTGTGAGCTTGAAGAGCACCGCCGACTCAGGGTGCAGCGTCGGAGGCTGCACGCCGTGGGCCGAGAGCTGCCGGCCGGTGAGAAGTACGCCGTCGGCCAACCAGCTCGGCTGGATCCGCGCTGCGCCCCACCTCTCGTACGGGATGCCCAGGTGCTCGATGCGGTAGACGGCGTCCGCGTCGAGGCCAGGGAGCCGCAGCGGCGGCGGCGTCTGGCTCGGTGCCGTGGCGAGCTGGGCGAACGACACAATACCTTCGCTCCGGTCGGCCGCATAGACCCCGACCGCATTGAACTGCTCGTCCGAATCGAAGCGCACGTAGTCACCGTTGTGGAACAGCTCGCGATGCTCCTTGTGCATCGCGATGACTGCACGGAGTGCCAGGCGTTCCTCGTCGGTCAGCTTGGTGACGTTCCACTCGACACCGAGATGGCCGAACATCGCCGTGGCCGCTCGGAACGACAGCGTCTGTGTGCGCCCTGTTGTGTGCGATCTGGTCGGCCCGATGTGGGCTCCCATGAGCTCCGGTGGAATGAGCATCGACGCACCGCGTTGGATGATCTGACGTTCAAGCGCGTCGTTGCAATCGCTCGTCCAGACACGTTCGGTGCGCTTCAATATCTCGTGATCAATGCGGCCGCCGCCCGATGCACACGATTCAATCTCAACGTTCGGGTGCGCGTGGCGCAGCTTGTCGATCAGGTGATACAGCGCCATGGTCTGCGCATTCGTCCCGGCCGCCCCGTGTTGATTCGACCCCTGGATATGGTCACGATTCATATCCCACTTCACGTAGGAGATGTCGTGATCGGAAAGCAGCTTGTCGAGGTAGCCATAGATGAACTTGAACGCCTCGCGGTTGCCGAGGTCGAGCACGAGTTGTTGGCGGCCAAGCACCGGTTCGTATCCGTCGGTGGTCAACGCCCAGTCGGGGTGAGCGCGGAAGATGTCACTGTCGGGGTTGACCATTTCCGGCTCGACCCAAATACCGAACTCCATACCAAGCCCGGTGACGTGGCTGATGAGCGGTTCGAGCCCATCGGGGTACACGTTCTCCGAGACCCACCAGTCTCCGAGGCCCTGCTTGTCGTCACGACGGGAGCCAAACCAGCCGTCGTCGAGGACAAACCGTTCGATGCCGAGGTCAGCAGCGGCGTCGGCGAGTGCCTTGAGCTTCTCGGTCTCGTGATCGAAGTAGACCGCTTCCCATGTGTTCAACAGAACCGGCCGCGGCTTCACGGGATGATTCGACCGGGCGCGCAACGAGCGGTGGAAGCCGTGCGTTGCCGGCGTGAGACCGTTCGAGGAGTAGACCGCAATGGTCTCCGGCGTGGTGTACGACTGGCCGGGTTCGAGGACAATTTCACCTGGGTGCAGCAACTCGCCGGCCTGGATGTAGCGCCGCCCGTCGGGAAGCCGCTCGGCGAGCATCGTGTGGTTGCCGCTCCACGCAACGTGTGCACCCCACACCTCACCGCCCCACTCGCCGAAGCCGCGCTGCCCACAGAACATCACCGGCGGATACTCGTGTGAGGTTCGACCACGCCGGTTCTCAACGAGCAGCGATCCGTCGGTCCAGTCGCTGCGGACGGGATGGAACTCACGGGACCAACGACCGTCGAATCTGAGGAGCTCGCTGGCCTGTTCGGCAATCGGCAGCGTGATGGTCAGCCCGTCCAGGCTGTAACGGCGATCGGCAGCGTTGGTAATGGTGGCCCAGACGTGCAGCACGTCGTCGAGCACGATGGTGACGTTGAGGGCGAGGCCCGCGACGTCATCGGTGGAGTCGACCGACAGCGTGTTGGCGTCGAGGGTGTGTGTCGGGTTCGAGAAGCGAGGCGCCCAGGCCTTGCCGCCACCACGCCGACCGAGCAGACCGGGCCGTCCGGTGAACCCCGAGCCATGTTCAGGGACGATTGAAATCGGTGCGATCTCGTCAAACGTCCCGTGCACGAGCGGTCGACTGAGCGCCGGAAGCAGGGTGTTGAGGTCGACGTCAGCACCGAGCGATGCCCCCCAGTGCACGATTGTGGGGGCTCCAGTTGAGGTGTCAACGACGACATCGGTCGCCGCGTTTGTGTTGGCACCGGCGGAGAGGCGAATCATCACAGTGACGCATTCTAAAGAACCGGCACCGGTGGGCTCACACTCGGGATGTCCGAATCGATGTCCGAATCGCGGCATCTCAATGTTCGAACATCCACCTGATCTGCGCGCATTTCAGACAGATTCTGTGCAGAGCTGTTGATTTCGAGGCATTCACGTTGCAACATGGCGCACATGACCATCGGCATGCGCTCGGCGACCAGCATCTTCCCCGTTGCCCGTTCGCTGGCACAGGAACGACATGAGCTCATCGTGTCCGAAGTTCGAACACGTGGTTCTGTTCGAGTCACCGAACTCGCCACGCTGCTCGATGTCAGCGATATGACCATCCGGCGAGATCTCGATGTGCTCGACGAAGCCGGTGCTCTCGTCAAAGTGCACGGCGGCGCCAAGATTTCGACTGACCACGCCGCCGATCAGCCCAGTTTCGACGCCAAGTCGAATACGCAGACCGCAGAGAAGCAAGCCATCGCCCGTGCCGCTGCCGAGTTCGTGCGGGGCGGAGCGACAATCGGCCTGATGGCCGGCACCACCACCTGGCGACTCGCCGGCGAACTCGCAGCAATCCCCAACCTGACCGTCGTGACCAACAGCATGCGCGTTGCCGAAGTGTTCAACGAGTTCTGGCGGGCCGATCGAAACATCATCCTCACCGGCGGTGTGCGAACGCCCAGCGACGCGCTCGTTGGCCCAATCGCGGCCACTGCGCTTGCTGCACTGCACGTCGACACCCTGTTCATTGGCGTGCACGGCATGAGCGAACGGGCCGGTTTCACCACACCGAACATCTTGGAATCGGATACAAACCGCGCCTTCATTCAGGCATCAGGGCGCAAGATTGTCCTCGCGGATCACAGCAAGTGGGGCGTCACTGGCCTCAGTTCGTTCGCAAACCTGAGCGACGCCGACGTCTTGATCACCGACGACAAGCTCTCCGCCGACGCCGCCGCGGTCCTCTCCAAACAGAT
>NZ_JBDNIJ010000097.1:0-2493 GCF_041688325.1 Ilumatobacter sp. | reverse complement strand
TGCGGCTGCGGCTGCGAGAGTCGGAACGAAATCGCAAACATGCGCCGTAAGTTTGTGATGTGGCGCTCGATGGGCTCAAGCGAAGGCTGTACCTCTTGTCGTTCGTCGACAAGTTCGCGCCGATCTACGCGTTGTTCACCCTGTGGTTCAACAACAACGGCATTTCGATCGCCGACCTGTCGCTCGTCTTCATCCTCTGGGCGGTACTGGGGCTTGTCCTGGAGCTGCCCAGTGGAGCACTGGCCGACATCGTCGACCGACGGCTACTGCTGGGCGCAGCATGTGCCCTCCGTGCAACGGGTATCGCCATCTGGCTCATCTCGCCGTCGCTCCCCGGGCTGATCGTCGGCGCCGTGCTCTGGTCGATGCACGCTGCGCTGGTCAGCGGTACATGGGAAGCGCTGATCCACGACGAACTCGACGCCATTGATGAAGCTCCCCGCTACGGCGTCGTGATGGCCCGCATCGATCAGTCCAACAACCTCGGCTTTGCCGGCAGCACCTTCTTCGCCGCTGCGATCATCGGGTTGGGCGCATCGATCGAAGCCGTCGGCTGGGTCAACGTCGCAGTACACGGCGTGTCGATCGCTCTCGTGCTCCGCCTCCCCGATGTTCGATGGGTGACGACAGGTGATAAGGAGGGCGTTCCCAGCGGATGGTGGGGAGCCCTGCGAGCGGGCTCGTCTGCAGCGCGCCACAACCCGGTGCTGCTCCGCCTCTTGCTGATTGGGTCGGCCATCGGCGGACTCATGGTGGTCGACGAATACATCCCCCTTGTGGCGCGCTTCAACGGAGCGTCTGATGCCACCGTTCCACTGATCGTGTTCGTCGTCTGGCTCGGCCTCATCGCGGGCGGCGAACTCGCCGCACGTCGGCCAGACATCTCCAGCCCGACACTCGCATCGCTCGTGCTCGGCGGGACTGCGATCATGGCCGTTGCAATTGCCATCGAATCACCGTGGGCACTGATGGCCATCGGCATCGGTTACGCACCAGTGCAGGCCGCCTGGGTCATCGCCGACGCCAGATTCCAAGCGGCCGCGCCATCGACGACCCGAGCGACCGCGACCAGCTTCCGCAGCCTCGGTGTCGGCCTCATTTCGGCTGCAGCATTCCTCATCGTCGGCCTCCTCGCCAAGGGTGACGATCCGACCGCCGGGCTGCACTGGATTATCGGCATCCTCGCCCTCAGCGCCTTCGCCATCCCCGCCACAGTTCCCAAGCGGGCACCGACGACCCAGCCATCCACAATCAAGCGCACATCAAAGCAGTGAGTTTTCAGCCGGCTCAGGCGGTCCGCTACTTCATCGCTCGGGTGGCGGCGCGACGAGGGCCAGCCCCACATGGAGACCGGCCCTCGTGTCGGCATCCGAAGCCAGCGCGAACGAGTGCGGTGACGCCACCACAGAGCACGGCCTGCTCACCGAACAGGTCGGTTTCGGTCTCTTCGGTGAAGGTGGTCTCGATGACGCCCGCACGGGTGCCACCAACGGCATCGGCGAAGGGCTAGCTTTCAGCCTCGCTACTCAACGTGAGGTGATTGTCGATGCCGCGGATGGCGTCTTGTGACCGGTGGTTGACGTACAACACCGCGGTCTCGTTGGATGCGCAGATGCGTTCGATCAGCGCGAGGACCAATTGACGGTTCATGTCGTCGAGGCCAAGGCACGGTTCATCGAGAATCAGCAACGGCGGGTGCTTCACCATCGCACGGGCGATGAGTACGAGGCGCCGATCGCCAAACGACAAGCCGTTGAATGGCTCATCTGCGCGCTCCGACATCCCCAGCAGCGCGAGCCAT
Source organism: Ilumatobacter sp. (assembly GCF_041688325.1). Taxonomy (GTDB): domain Bacteria; phylum Actinomycetota; class Acidimicrobiia; order Acidimicrobiales; family Ilumatobacteraceae; genus Ilumatobacter_A. The sequence continues at coordinate 692 of NZ_JBDNIJ010000097.1, read as the reverse complement.
TCATCGGCAATTGCCTTCTGCATGTCGGTGCTCTTGCTGTACAGACCAATGCTGTCGAAGAAGCCGGAGATGATGACGTTTCTCAGCCCGGTGCCGACCCGGTACTCCCACTGAAGCGCGGTCGAGACGTATCCGATGTATTGCTTGATCTGCCAGATGCTTTCGCCCGTGCCGCGCTGAAACCCGAATACGAAGATGTCGTTGACATAGCACTGCGGATGATCGCCAGTGATCAATGACAAGAGACCGGTTTTGCCGCTGCCGTTCGGCCCGCTCAACTGCCAATGCTGATTTGTTTCGATCGTCCAGTCGAGGTTTTCGAAGATCGTGTTCTCTCCGTAGCGGATGGCGGCATCGGTGATCCGGACCAGAGGGTCGCTGGGGTTGAGGGCAGGCAGCCGATCAGCAGGATCGGCCTTCGGCACTTCGAGATCGCTCGTCTTCAAATGCAGGAGCTGATATAGGTCGGCCATCGAAGGCTCGTCGCTCCGCTCCACCCGATGGGACAGGTGTCCGTCCTCGACATACGCCACGTGGGTGATGAACTCCGGAATCTCATCGAACCGGTTCAGCACGATGACCATGGGCACTGCGGTTGCCAGGACACGCAGATGATCCTGGAGCCAGGCCAGCGAATCGTGATCGAGCCCATCGAAGGGTTCGTCCAGAACGAGCAGATCCGGCTGACTCGT
>NZ_JBDNIJ010000015.1:0-13706 GCF_041688325.1 Ilumatobacter sp. | reverse complement strand
GTCGGTCTCGCAGCATTGAGTGGGCCAGATCGAGAGATCGAAGTGGGCGATCTCGAAGTGGCGGAGCTGGCGCGTGGAAATGAGCGGCGCTGCTTCGCCCGCATCGACGCCACAGCCCTCGCCGATCTGCTCGCTTAACTGACGTTTGCGTCGAAGTTTCTGCGGACTGTCCAACGCGCATCTCGACGCAAACGTGGTACCAGCTACTGTCGGAGCATGACGTATGCACCGTCCAGCCGTGCTTTCTATGACGCCGACAGCCACATCATGGAGTTGCCGAACTTCCTCATCGATTATGCCGACCCGGCGATCCGCGATCAGATCCGCCCAGTCAACTACTCCGCCTCGCTGGTGACCGACGAAGAAGTCGACGCCATCGTGGCAAACGGCTCCAAGCACACCGTTGCGCACGTCGAGGCGCAGGTGGCGCTCGGCGATCAGCTCATTGCTGAGTCGAAGGAGATCCAAGCGCTCGGGGCCTTCGACCGCGACGACCGATCGGTGGCCATGGACATGCTCGGTTTCAAGAAGCAACTGGTCTTCGCGACGCACAGCGTCGTCACACCGTTTCACCCAAGCACGAATCTTCCTGACGACGTTCGATACGGCGCTACCCGCGCCCATAACCGAGCGATGAGTGAGTTCGTGGCCAACGACAGCCGGCTGATGGGCGTTGCTGTCGTGCCACTCAACAATCCAGCGCTGGCCGTCGCCGAACTCGAGTTCGCTCTCCAGGCTGGCCTCGAAGCCGTGTGGGTGCCCCACATGGCGGCAGGGGAACGGTCGCCGAGCCACGTCGACCTGCACCCCTTCTGGGAACGCTTGGCCGACTCGGGCCGGCCATTCGTCCTGCACGTCGGCGGGGCACCGCTACAGCTCGACCCGGTTTGGACGAACACGGGTCGCGCTGCTGTGCGCGACTGGATGGGCGGCGGCGAGAACGTTCGCAGTAAGGATATGGCCGTCATGCACCAGGGCCCTGAAACGTTCCTCTCGGTACTGCTGATGGATGGCATCTTCGAGAAGTTTCCAAAGTTGCGTGGTGCCGCGGTCGAACTGGGCGCCGGCTGGGTCCCGGCAATGCTGACTCGACTCGACTGGGTGGTCCGGTCGTGGAGTCGCGTCGACCAATACCTCGCCGAACTGAAGCGCATTCCGAATGAGACGATTCGGGAGCAGATGGCCTTCACGCCGTTCGCCTTCGAAGACATCGGCATGCTGACTGACACCAGTTACGACGACATTTATCTCTTCTCGAGCGACTATCCGCACGTTGAAGGCGGCAAGGATCCGATTGGCCGTTTCGAGAAGTCGCTCGGCGATCGCAGCGAGCGGGTCCGAACGAACTTCTACACCGAGAATTTTCTCAAATTGTTCCCTGACTCGCGCGTTCACTGAGTCTGCGGCCGACATGCCGGAGCCGGATGACCTGCATTAGGTTGACCGAAGTGGGGAGCAAATGATGGAACGTCGGATCTACGGGCTGGAGAACGAGTACGGCATCACGTGCACGCTTCGTGGCCAACGCCGTCTGAGCCCGGACGAAGTCGCCCGATATCTTTTTCGACGGGTGGTCTCCTGGGGCCGCAGCTCAAATGTATTCCTGCAGAATGGAGCTCGGCTGTATCTCGATGTGGGATCGCACCCCGAGTACGCAACACCAGAGTGCGACTCGATCTACGAGTGTGTTGTCCACGACAAGGCGGGCGAACGCATCTTGGAGCAACTCGTCGAATCGGCCGAGCAACGGCTGGCCGAAGAGTCGATCCGCGGCACGATCTACCTGTTCAAGAACAACACCGATTCTGCGGGTAATAGCTACGGCTGTCACGAGAATTACTGCACGAGCCGTGATGCCGACCTCAGCAAGTACGCCCAGGTGTTGATCCCGTTCTTCGTGAGCCGTCAGATCTACGCGGGCTCTGGCAAAGTGCTGCAGACCGCTCGCGGCGCGAAGTTTTCGATTGCACAGCGCGCCGAGCACATCTGGGAAGGCGTCTCGTCGGCCACCACGCGCAGCCGTCCAATCATCAACACCCGTGACGAGCCTCACGCCGATGCCGAGAAGTACCGACGGCTACACGTGATCGTTGGTGACTCGAACATGAGCGAGTACACGAACTTCTTGAAGATCGGCGCTGCGGCATGCATGCTGCGAATGCTCGAAGACCCCAACGTCGTCTTGCGCGACATGACCCTTGAGAACCCGGTCAGGGCGATTCGTGAGATCAGCCACGACATCACCTGCCGCCAGACTGTGCGCCTCGCAAACGGGCGGGAAGTCAGCGCGCTCGACATCCAACGGGAGTACCTCGATCGGGCGCTGCGCTACGCCGACGGACCAGGGTTTCCGCCGTTGGAACAAAAGGCCCTCGACATGTGGGAACACTGCGTCAGCACGATCGAAGACGATCCGCTCAAGCTCGACCGAGAAGTCGACTGGGTGATCAAGCACAACCTGATCGAAAGATTCCGGGAGCGGCACGATCTGCCGCTCGGCCATGCCCGGGTCCAACTGCTCGACCTGCAATACCATGACGTCTCACGGAGCCGCAGCCCGTTCTACAAGATGCAGGACCGCGGTCTCGTTGAGCGAATCTGTACCGATGAGGACATCAACACTGCGATCGACGTGCCGCCGCAGACGACCCGTGCCCGCTTGCGCGGCGAGTTTGTCAAGCGCGCCAAGGAGAAGAATCGTGACTACACGGTCGATTGGGTGCACTTGAAGCTCAACGACCAGGCGCAGAGGACCGTGCTGTGTAAGGACCCTTTCAAGAGCCACGACGAACGCGTCGACCGGCTGATCGAAACGCTCTGACCATCGAGGTCGGCACTGGATTGAGGTGCCGGTCTCGGTGCCGGGATAGATGCACGGATAAACTACGGGAGTAGTGAGGCTGTGTCTTGCTGCCGCCGATCGGCTGCCGTAGGCAGGTACCGTTGAGCTTTCGTGACAATCCAGAACGACGGGCAATTGCCGCCTCCGCCCTCGGGCACGCCGAGCAGCGGGTCAGTCGATGACCCGTGGTCGAACGATTCTCAAAATCGCTCTGCGGTTGCAACATCACGTGGTGAGCGCACCGGTTCCTCGAGCCGCCCATCATCCCGCGCGTCGTCAGGCGCTCGAGCCTTCTTTGATTGGGTTGTCGTCGTCACGGTTGCGCTTCTTGTGGCGTTCGTTGTCCGTGGCTTCGTGTTGGCCCACTTCGTCGTGGAAGGCCAGTCGATGGCAACAACGCTCGACACTGGCGACCGCATCTTCGTGAACAAGCTGTCTTACCGACTTCACGACCCGAATCGCGGTGACGTGGTCGTCCTGCACCAGTTGACGAACACGACTGAACGCGACCTGATCAAGCGAGTGGTCGGTTTGCCCGGCGAAACGATCGAAATGACCGGATGCGTCGTGCGGATCACTACAGCGACCGGCTCGACATCTCAGGTGCTCGATGAGCCGTATCTCGACGAGGTGGATCGGACCCCAGGGCAATGCGGCGGAGACATCCCGTCTCAGGTCGTTCAGGACAACTTTGTGTTCGTGCTCGGCGACAACCGTGGCGGATCCCAAGACAGTCGCGTCTTGGGAGCGATCAACGAAGACGACCTCGTCGGCCGTGCCTTCGTGGTGTTTTGGCCGAAATCCCATTGGCAGTGGTTGTGAGCGCGGCTTCGCCATGCGATCGACTGACCTGGGCGTCCCGTCAACAAAGCGATTGTCTGATTTCGTCACACTTTGGTCAGACCGGAGCGTGACAAGAACGTCACACCTTGGTCTGACCTCGGTGTGACAGTTACTCGGGTAGGGGGCCGCCGATTTCCTTGTGAAAGGCGTCCATCATGATGTCGACGTGGTCGCTGAAGACGGCGTCGAGGCCCATGCGGAACGCGGTCTCCAATTGGTCGTCGAATTGCAGGTCCCAACCGAACGCATAGAGGTTGAACCTGTGAAACAGTGCTGCCAAACCGCCGTTCCAGTCGGTGCGATGCATGTTGACGCCGTCGATGCCGTGGTGGGCCAAGGATGCCGCTCGACGTTCGGGGCCTTCTTTGAGGCGGCCAAGGCGCGTCGAATTCAAAATTTTGACGTCAGGGAACTCAGGACGGTAGGCAACACATCGCTCGAAGTCGGGATCGCACAGCCACGTTCGAGAAAGCATCGACGGGTCGACGCAACGAACGTCATCGACGATGACTGCGGCGGCGTCGGGATCTTTCACGTCGAGTGACAGTTCGTAGTCGGTTCCACAGTGTTCGAGGAGCTCAATCAGGGTGGGAATGTGCTCGGGGAGGTCGCAGCGCAGCACGCCACTGATCGGCTTGCGACGAATCCCCCGCTTCACCACTCCGTCGTGATCGAGCACAGCCACACCATCGGCCGTCAGCCAGACATCGCTTTCAAGTCCGGATGCGCCGAGCTTCAGTGCCAGCTCGAATGCGTCAAGGGTGTTCTCGGGCGCATGGGCACGCGCTCCTCGATGGGCGAACGCGATCGGCGGGTCGAGGCGAGATGGGAGACGTTGTTGCACTGAACGAGATGATGCCAGTCCCGTAGACTGAAAAACGTGTTCAACCTCCAGGGCAGCGAGATCATCGTCATTCTGCTGTTGGCACTCGTGATCCTCGGCCCAGAGAAGTTGCCGGATGCGGTCCGAAAGTTCGCTCAGACGTACGGCGAGCTGAAGAAGATGGGAAACGGATTCCAGGCTGAGCTGAGGTCCGTTCTCGACGAGCCAATCCGTGAGATGAAGGAAACCGCTCGGCTAGTTCAAGACGCTGCGGACCCGAACAAGATCGCCGAGCAAGCTGCCCAAGACAGTGCCTTGCGCGAAGCAGCCAAGTCAGCCGACCGAGCGGCCATCACCGATGTCCCAATCACCGAAGCTGCACTCGAATCAGCCGACCCGGCCTACAACGACACAGCGTCGGCTGTTGCAACGCCACACAGCGCAGAGAGCGACCAGGCCACCAGCGATGCGACCGCTGATGACGAGCCTGACGATGGGCCGCCTGTGATCATCAACCAGATCGCCGCGGGTAATGCGCGCGGCCCGATCGAACCAGTTGTTCCCGAGGTGCTGGCCGATGAAGTCGACAACATGACCGACGCAGCCGACCAGCCAGCGATGGCTGCCGACGGTACTGCCGCAGACGCCGATGTATCTGCAGGATGAGCGCCGTGACTGACGACACCGAAGCCGGGGTCGACGACACCCTCACACTCACCGAGCACCTCGCCGAACTGCGGACCCGGATCATCCGAGCGGCGCTCGCTGTCCTGATTGGCATGGTCGTCATTATTGCGTTCTACGATCAGGTGCTCGGGTTTCTCCTGCAGCCGTACCGGGATCTTTGTGATGCGCGCGGCGCGGACTTCTGCGACGCGGACGGTCTCTTCATCACCGGACCGACCGAGGGGCTTTCGACCCGAATCCGGGTCGGTATGTACGGCGGCATCATTGCTGCACTGCCGATCATTCTCTGGCAGATTTGGCGCTTCGTGGTTCCGGCGTTGCATGCCAAGGAGCGCAAGTATGCGGTTCCGTTTGTCCTGTCGTCGGTTCTACTCTTCGCTGCGGGCGGCAGCCTCGCGTACATCACGGTTGGCCGAGCACTCGAGTTCTTGATCAGCTGGGCTGGTGAGGATGTCAGCGAGATCTTTACGGTAGGCAGCTATATCAGCCTGATCGGGCTGATGATTTTTGCCTTTGGTGTCGGCTTCCTGCTGCCTGTTCTTTTTGTCTTTTTGCAACTGGTCAATGTCGTGTCGCCAAGAACGCTCTTGAAGAGCTGGCGGTATGCCACGATCGGTGTGTTTATTCTCGCAGCCGTGATCACACCGTCAGGCGACCCGATCACGCTGATGATGCTTGCGCTGCCGATGATGTTCTTGTACTTCGTGGCGATTTTGGTGGGCTGGCTGGTTCTCCGCAAGCGTCCGACCGTCTGACCGTGCGTGCCGACCGAGCTGACCTGATCGCTCGCTACAACTTCCCGATTGACAGATTCCAGCTCGAAGCATTCGACGCGCTCGACGATGGCAAGCATGTCGTCGTCGCTGCTCCAACGGGCAGTGGCAAGACCGTCGTTGCCGAGTACGGCATCGAAGCGGCGTTCCGTGACGGCAAGCGAGCGTTTTACACCGCACCGATCAAGGCGCTGTCGAATCAGAAGTACCGCGATCTGGTCGCCATGCACGGTGAGGACGCGGTCGGTCTCCTTACCGGCGACAACTCGATCAACGGTGACGCTCCGATCGTGGTGATGACCACCGAGGTCTTACGCAACATGATCTACGGCCGCGTAGGCCAACTTTCAGATCTCGGGCTCGTTGTGCTCGACGAGGTGCACTTCCTGCAAGACACGTTCCGTGGGCCGGTCTGGGAAGAGGTGATGATCCACCTGCCCGATCATGTTCGGCTGGTGTGTCTGTCAGCCACGGTCAGCAACGTCCAGCAGCTCGCTGACTGGATCTCAACGGTACGCGGCCCCACGCACGCCGTCACCGAGTTGAAGCGGCCTGTCGAGCTGGCTAACCAGTATCTCGCGAAGGATCGCAACGAAGACCGTTTGCATTTGTTGCCGACGTTCGTCAACGGCGCTGTCAATCGTGACGCGGTGCGGCTCGACGAATCGGCGATCCGTCGCGGGCCCGGCGCCAGACGCGGTGAAGATCGCAACGACCGCAGCGAGTCCGGCCACCCAAAGGGAGCGCACCGCCGCAAGCTTGTGCCACCCGGTCGGGTCGAGACGCTCAAGCTGCTCCATCAGCAGGACATGTTGCCGGCGATCTTCTTCATCTTCAGCCGTAACCAGTGCGACGAAGCGGCCCGCTCGTGCGTCGAGTTCGGTGTCGGCCTGACAACGGACGAAGACCGGAGGGCGATCCGCGCTATCGCCGATGCCCGCCTTGGTGGGCTCGACTCAGCCGACCTCGCCGTCCTCGGTTACGACCAGTTCCTCTTGCAACTCGATGCAGGTGTCGCAGCCCACCACGCCGGCATGGTGCCGCCGATGAAAGAAGTTGTCGAGGCATGCTTCATCGCCGGGTTGATCAAGGTCGTCTTCGCCACGGAGACGCTCGCTGTTGGCATCAACATGCCAGCACGCAGCGTCGTGATCGAGAAGCTGACCAAGTTCACCGGCGAGCATCACGAGCAACTCACGCCAGGGGAGTACACACAGCTCACGGGCCGGGCAGGCCGACGTGGCATCGACGACCGTGGGAGCGCCGTCGTCCTCTGGTCGCCGTGGATCCGCTTCGACGATGTCGCACAACTTGCCGGCAGCTCGCAATTCCATTTGCGGTCGGCTTTCCGACCGACATACAACATGGCCGCCAACCTGATTCGCACCTACGAGAGCGAACGAGCGCACGACCTACTGAATCTCTCGTTCGCCCAGTATCAGGCAGACCGTGACATCGTGAAGATGCAGGCGCGGCTCGAACGGCGACGCGCTGCAGCTGCTGAATTTCGCGCACAGGCAACGAGCCCGTTCGGTGACATCGACGAGTACGCACGGCTCCGAGCACAAGAGAAGTCGTCCCGTCGAGACCGTCGTTACGAACGGGGCGACGACGTCGATGACACGATTCAGCAGCTCAAGCCGGGTGTAGTGATCCAGCTGTTTAAAGGCAAGCACCGGGGCCCTGCGGTCGTCGTGGCATCGGCGACCCGCAAGTCGGGTTCGCGCCTGTCGCTCGTGAGTAAAGGCGGCGACCTGCTGCAGGCAATGGCAGAAGACTTCGACTCGCCGCCCTCTGCGATCGGCTCGATCAAGTTGCCGCCGAACTTCGCACCGAATCGCAAGGAATACCGCAAGGAAGTCGCCTACCGATTGCGAAAGGCGAAGTTGCAGGCCGCGCCGAAGATCCGCAGCGAGGGCAGAGCCGCGCCGATGAGCGCTGAAATGCACCCGGTTGCCCGAGACCCCGACCTGAAGCAGCGGCTCAGTGCGATGGCTTCAGCAGTTAAGGCCGAACGCGAGGTCGCCGAGATTGTGGGCCGCGTCGACGGCAAGACCTCCACGCTGGCTCGCGACTTCGACCGGATTCTGGTGGTACTCGAAACGTTCGGGTACGCAGACCTCGAGATGTGGGAGCTGACCGAGGCGGGAGAAATGTTGTCGCGGATTTTCCACGAGTCTGACCTGTTCGTTGCTGAGGCGCTCCGTGCTGGCCTGTTCGACGGCTTGAGCCCTGCTGACTTGGCTGCGCTCGTGTCGACAGTGGTCTACGAACACCGCAGCCCAGAGCCGCCGCCGCGCCCCTGGTTCTCTTCTGATGACATGCGGTCCCGCTGGAATCGTATGGCCGCGCTCAGCGAGGACCTGAACGCCAAGGAGCGCGCTGCGGACGTTGCCGAGCATCGCGGTCCCGATCCGACGTTCGCGGCGATTGCCTACGCTTGGGTCGCCGGCGAGGGTTTTGCCGAAGTTGTTGACGACGAAGAGATGACCGGCGGTGACTTCGTCAGGACGACCCGCCAACTCATCGACCTCCTCAGGCAACTGTCGGTTGTCGCTCCGATGCGTGGGACTCGTCGGGCAGCAGGAGAAGCCGCCGAAGCTGCATTCCGGGGGGTCGTGTCAGACAGCGCCGCACCGACCAACAGGCGCGACGACGAGACCAAGCAGCCAGCTACCTCGTGACCATCGAGAAGGGCAAGCCCTGGGGGATCGAGGTCGCTCGACCGTCGGATCTTCAGTCCGCCGACTCGGATCAGGTTGTCGGCCGCCTCCTGACCGCTGATGTCGGTGCGCGAGTTGCTCCTACGGGCGGCGACCTACATCGGACGATCGGGGCGCGACCACTTGACGACCGTCCGTCGCTGCTCGAATTCTCCATCGATCTGCTGCGAGTTCGTCTCAACGACGAGCGTGAAGCAACCGCGGTCGCGCACGTCACTGTGCAGTTGCCGAGATGGAGTGGAGGCTGGTGGCGGGGGCCGGTACTGATGGTGATGAATGCGCAGTTTCTCGGCGACTGGCACGTCGTGTCGCGTGGACATCCGAACGACGGCCGGGCCGAGAGCGTCGAATGGGGAAGCGAATTCGGGCTGCGCCAACGGTGGGAGGCTCGTCGGCGACTGCCAACCGGAGGACACGTTCCGCACCCATCGATCGAGACGCGTTCGTTCCGTGAACGCAGCTGGACCTTTGATCGGGCCCTCGAAATCTGCGTCGACGGACGACCCAGTGGACGTGCCCGCTCGTTGCAGGTTGTCGTCGAACCGGACGCCGCCGTTGTTTACGGCTGAGGCTGCCTGGCGCCCCGGACGCAGCGGTGGCTCCGTGCAGGAAACCGCCAGTGTGACGGTGAAAGAAATCACGCAGACGAGTCGAGTCGTCGAGAGACCGCATCGAGTGCAAGCAGGGTCACGCCGATGATTGCGATTTCGATGAACTCCACCACTGGGCCCGCACCGCGCCTGACAATCCTGGGAATACCCGTTGTCGCGCTCTCGCCGTCGTAGAGTATGCGCCCGTGGCCGTCTACGTCCCAGAGTCCTTCACATCGGACGAGGCCGACATTCTTCGTCGGTACTTCACGAACCTTGATGGGCCAGTGTTCGCACTCGTCAATCTTCCAGAGGTCGTAAAGGGCGCGTTGTTCGCTCGGTACAGCCGAAGTCCGAAGTCGCTCAGGAGGTTGTTCCTCGACGAATTCGTCGGCGATTTGGACATCTCCGGCGACCTCTCGGTTGACGCCACGATCGGCCTCGATCGTGCAGAGGAACTGTACGAGCGAGTGTTCTTCGACTACGGAGACGACTCGGTCGCCCAGCTTGGTGGAGTCCACCTGGCCTGTGAACAGGCGTCGAATATCTTGACCAAGGTGCTCGAGTGGGGCCGGCTCATGAGCTACCTCGAGCAGAGCACCCGCTACATCGCCTATGACTCGCGGCTCGGCGGCCGATACCGGTACTACCGAGACCCCGCAGTACTCGCAGGCCCGCTTGGTACGCGCTACGTCGGTGACCTCGACCGAATCTTCGACAGCTACAGCCAGTGTGCCGACACGGTCACCGAGTTCGTCCGTAACACGGTGCCCCGGGGTGACAACAGTGAGTTCGTCTACCGTATGGCCACGAAGGCGAAAGCGCTCGATGCGGTCCGCGGCATTCTGCCGGCGGCAGCGACGTCGAACGTCGGTATCTACGGCACCGGCCAGGCATTTGAAGCGCTCCTCCTCCGAATGCGAGCGAGTGCGTTGCCCGAGGCTCGCGACTACGCCGACCTCATGCTGCACGAGCTACGCAAGGTCATTCCGAGCTTCCTGCGCAGGGTCGATATTCCCGACCGGGGTGGCCGATGGAGTAGCTATCTGACCGAGACACGGACCGGCACGAAGGCGATCGTCGATGATCTCTTCGGCGATGCGCCGGTCGATGTCGCGTCTGAAGTTGAGCTTGTCGATTTCGATCCTGAAGCTGAAGACAAGCTGTTGGCTTCTATTTGCTATACCCACTCTTCGCTGCCTGAGCACCAACTGCTCGAGAAGGTCAGAAATCTTGGCGTCGACGAGAAGGTGTCGCTGATGCGGGCATACGTCGGTGAGCGCGAGAACCGCCGCCACAAGCCTGGCCGCGCATTCGAGCGCAGCTTTTACCGCTTCGATATTTTGAGCGATTACGGCGCCTTTCGCGACATGCAGCGCCATCGCATGCTCACCATCGAATGGCAGCGTCTCACACCGAACCACGGCTACACACGTCCGGAACTGGTTGACGAAGCTGGCGTCGGCGCCCAGTTCGACGAAGCGATGCACCGTTCAGCGGGCCTGTACGACGCGCTCAACACCGATTTCTCTGAACAGGCGCCGTATGCGGTGTCGATGGCCTATCGAATGCGATACAGCATGCAGTTCAACGCCCGTGAGGCAATGCACATGCTGGAACTTCGTTCGTCGCCACAAGGCCACCCGTCGTATCGGCGTGTCGCACTCGAGATGCACCGCTTGATCGCCGAAAAGGCCGGTCATCACGCAATCGCTGCGACGATGACCCACATGACGACCGAGGCGCCAGAACTCGAGCGGCTTGAGGCAGAGCGCCGAGCGGAAGCCCGACGCGACGCTGCTGATTCCTGATGAGCCCAACGTGAATCGGCTTTGTGACGGGTGTCACTGTTTCTGTTGCTCTCTGCTGGCCGGGCGTGAGCGTATGCTCCGCCCGCAGCGGCACTTGCATGAGGCGAGGCGCACCGACCTGACGAGAACGCACCATGGCTGAAGACGACATTTCCGAAGAAGAGATCGAAGAGGAAGAAGTCGAGCCCGAACTCGACGAAGATGACGACGGCGACGGCGACGAGCAAGACGTCGATGATGATGACGACATCGGCTCTGGCGACGACGAAGAGGACGAGGACGAGAACGAAGCCGCCAAGCCTCGGACCAAGCGTAAGGCCGTCGATGATGACGACGATGACGACGACGATGACGAACTGGATGATGACGTCGAAGAAGACCTCGACAAGATCCTGAAAGACCGCTTGGTCGCTGCTGACGCTGAAGAAGACGACGAGGACGATCCTGAGCCCAAGGGTGAAGGCGATGAGCGTCTGCAGCCGAAGCAGCAGAACGAACAGCTCTGCAGCTCCTGCTTCTTGTTGGTGAAGTCGAGTGCTCCGAACTGCCCTATCGGCGATGACGACTGCCCGATCTTTTCCTGAATAGGGCGCCATGACGCGACCTGGTCCCACGCAGGTGGAACGATTTGCGGCAGCGGCGTTCTACGCCCCGATCGGGCTTGGCGCACAGCTCGTCGGCGACCTGCCAGTAACGGTGGGTAAAGCGAAACAGCAGATTGCACTTGCGCGATTCATCGGCAAGATGGCCGTGGATCAGGGTGCCAAGCAGTTGCGTGAGCGGTTGTCCCCAGCGGCTGTTCCTCCCGTACTCTCACCTGAGCCTCGAAAGATTGTCGAAGTTGTTCCTGCCGCCAACGCAGTGCCAGCTGAGCCGGCGTCGGTCGGGGTTGAAGCGCTTGCACTGCCCGACTACGACCAACTGCCGGCGGCACACATCGTTGGCAAGCTCCAAGGCCTGACCCAGGCAGAACGCGACTTCATCGAACTGTACGAGACAGCCGGGCGGCACCGTCGAACTGTCCTGGGCAAACTCGACCAGCTCCGCAAGGCCTGACGCTGTGATTGATCCCACCGTTCGCCTGGCGGATCGCCGCGATGCCGATGACGTTGCACAGCTCAAACTGCTCGAAGCAGCAGCCCGCGCGGCACTCGTCGGCCAGCGTGGCGGCGAACGTTGGCTGATCGAACACCCCGAGATCGGTGAACAGTGGGTCAGCCGCTGTGACACCGATGACGTCTGGGTTGGCCACATGGACAACGTTGTCGTCGGGTACATGGTTGCTCTGCTCGGATCGGACTCAATCATCCGAGTCGATCAGGTCTGGGTCACGCCCGAAGCTCGAGAACTCGGGTTCGGCGATGCGCTGCTCGCTGCTGCCATGGCGAGCGCCCGAGAGCGCGGCGCTGTTGCGGTGGAAGGCCAGTCGTTACCCGGCGATCGACACACGAAGAACCTCTACGAGCGAGCCGGTATTGTCGCTCGGCTGATTACGACGTACAAGCCCCTCTAAGCGGCGACGAGGAGGTTGCCTGCTGGTGGACAGTGGAGCTTGCGCAGATCAGCGGCCCTGCCAGTTTGGCGGGCGCTTCTCGATGAACGCGGTGAGGCCTTCTTTCAGATCCTCGGACGCCATGACGTTACGCAAGGCGTCGTTGGTCATCTTGATCAACGTCTCGTCGCTTTCGTAGGCGGCGGCCTGCACGATCTTGCGACTCTCAGACACGGCCATTGGAGCTGATTGGCTGATCTGCTCGGCGAGCTTGGTGGCCTCGGCGAGTGCACCACCCGGCTCGGTGAGGCGAGAGACCAACCCGAGGCTGTAGGCCCGCTCAGCCGGAATTGGTTCGCCCGTCAGGATTGCTTCCATCGCGGCCGCCTGGCCGATAGCGCGGGGAAGTCGGAAGAGGCCACCGGCGCCAGCGATCAGGTTCCGCTTTACTTCGGCAAGGCCGAAAGCCGACTGTGTGCTGGCCACTACGAGGTCGGCAGCGAGGACAATCTCACAGCCGCCAGCGGTTGCGAGTCCGTCGACGGCAGCGATGATGGGCTTGCGGCGCTCACGGTAAACGAAGCCCGCAAAGCCTCCCCGCTTGGTGTTGAGACGGGCAGCGTCGCCCGAGTTAATCGCCTTCAGGTCGGCTCCGGCGCAGAACACCGGGCGGGACTGCCCGTCGGTGTTGGCCTGGATGATCCCGACCCACACGTCGTCGTCGCCTTCGAGCTGGTCGATTGCTGCTTCGAGCCCCTCGGCGACATCACCGTTCACGGCGTTGCGCGCTTCTGGGCGGTTGAGTGTGATGACCGCAATGCGGCCAGTGGCTTCGTAGGTGACGATGTCTGACATGGCAGCTGAGCGTATGCGGCGGGCTGGCCCTGAGGCCAACCCGCCGTCAACGATCAACTGTTGTCGGTGGCGTCTTCTGCCGGAGCGTCAACTGCGTCGGGAGCAGCCTCGGCCTCGGCGGGTGCGCTTGTGGCCTCGTCGGTCGATGCATCTTGTGTTGCAACATCTGCAGCGGGTGCGTCAGCAGGAGTCGTGGTTTCGACTTCCACTTCGGCCATAGCCGGCTCTGCTGCTGCTTCGACTGCTGCTGCTTCGACTGCTGCTGCT
>NZ_JBDNIJ010000096.1:0-3119 GCF_041688325.1 Ilumatobacter sp. | reverse complement strand
TGCTTCGACAGATCCTGCAGGCGGCCGTTGACGACCGGATGCTCCGATCGAACCCATGCACCCTGAAAGGCGCAGCCGTCGAGCGAAGTGCGGAACGTTCGATCCCAACGCTCGAGCAGGTCCTCACGCTGTCTGAAGTAATCAAGCCCGAGTATCGGTTGATGGTGTTACTGGCGGGCCTTGTTGGTCTCCGCCGAGGCGAGTGCTTTGGGCTGCGCGTCGATGATCTCGAGCCTGGTGCGGACCACTGGTCGGTTGCAGTCGACGCGTCGATCGTCTTCGTTCGTGACAAGGCGTACCACCAGGCACCCAAGACCGCCGCCGGTGTGCGGCGGCTTGCGATTCCGAGCGCAGTGACCACTGTTGCCGAGCAGCACCTCGCCAACTTCGGTAGGAACAAACCGAGCGACCTCTTGTTTGTCGATCTACGAACGGGTACAACGCCGACGATGACGGTGTGGCGCCGAGTGTGGGCGAACGCTCGTCGAGACGCCAGCGTCGAATGTACCTTTCACGACTTGCGGCACCACGCCGGCACCCTGACGGCTACGGCGGGAGCGAGCATCCGCGAGTCGATGGCTCGACTGGGACATTCCTCACCGAGGGCCGCCTTGCGCTATCAGCACGTCGCTGAAACGCGGGACGCCGAGGTGGCGTCAGCAATGGACCGTCTCATTCAACGCTGATGGTCAGCGTCAGCTTGGGAAGCGCTTCGGGGCCGATCGCATCGTGCCTGCGTGTGGGGGGTTTCGCCTGCTCAGGCGTGGGTTCTGGGGGCACTGTTGTTGTGCGCTGTTGCGCCGTATCGCACCCTGTTGAGTGTTGTTCTAGGCACGAATTAGGCACGGAGTCTTCTGGCGCCGGTGGTGTCACCGAAGCCGCGCGACCGTCCGAGGGATGTATCGCTCGAGGATCGTCAGCAAGTCGTCAGGTGTCATCGGCGGTCGGTTTCGTCGGCCTGCCATTTCGGTGATCGCGTCGCCGACAGCCGCGCGCTGCTCGTCCAGCAGTTCGCTGATGAAGTCGTCGAGCGACATGGCGATGATGCCGTGCGGTGCGCAGGATGTTGGAGGGAAGTGCCGCAAGTTCTCGGTCACGATCACGTCGGCGCCGGCCATGACGGCGGTTGCGAGCACGTGTCGATCGTTGATGTCGTTGGTCATCTCGTCGACGAGCGAACCGGGTGGAGCAGGAATGCTTGCGCCATCGAGTGCACGGTTCATCAGACTGAAGCGTTGGGTGATCTTGTCGGGATCGAGGTCCGGGCGGTTGGTCGTGAGGTTTCGAATCGCCTCATCAAGGATCGCCTCGGACCAGTGCGGTCGGTAGGCGTCTCGTACCGCGAGCGTGACGAGGAGGTCGGTGGGCGTGATGCCGTAGAGGACGTTCGCGTCGAGGACCGCGATGAGTCGACTCATCGCAGAGTGGCTGCCTATAGGTCCATGCCGGTGTCGTCGGCGAGCTGCTGAATTTCTGCGAGTGCTACTCGGCTCGCATCGTCTCGTTGTGTCTTGTACGCGAGGAGGTCAGCGAGAGCGAGCCGGCGATGCGAGCCCGCCATGTGGTGCGGGATGGTTCCTCCGTCGACGAGCTTCACGACGTGCGGGCGACTGACGTTGAGCAATTCGGCGGCTTCGGCCGTGGTGAGCACAGCGGAGGAAGACATCACCGTCACCTCGTTTCCGGCGCGAAGTTCAGCGACGATTCCCGTCAAGGCCTCACGAAGTGAGGTGGGCAGTTCGAGGACGCCAGCATCGAGCTGCGCAGCGATCTGTTCGGCTGCTTCGGCGTTGAGTGAACTTGGATTGATTGTCGACAACATCACGTTCTCCTTCAACTCGAAACGATAGTTCACAAACGAAACAAACGCAACGGTGTCGCCCAGTGATGCTATTTTTCCGACGCGAAAGGCGCATTGCTAGTGGTGACGCGCGCAAGTGAGCTGGCTGTCGGGTGAGGTGGCTTTGGCGTTCCAGGTCCAGTTGAAGGGTTTGGCCCGTGTGTTGTAGTCGTTGACGTAGTCGATGATCGCGCCGGCGAGGTCGTTGGTGTCAGCGAACTCGGCGGTGCTCAGGAGTTGGCGGGTGAGGATCGAGAACCACATCTCGACCTGGTTCAGCCATGAGGCGTGGGTCGGTGTGCGATGCAAGAACACCCGGTGATGTTCGTCGAGCCACGCTTCGACATCGGGGGTGCCATGCGAGGCGAGGTTGTCGACCTATTCCGATGTCGGCATAGTTACGAGGTCGGCATAAGTCGACAATGCAGTGCAACTCGAGATGGCCCGCGACTTGGGAGTCGAGTTCGTCCAAGAACCCAATGAAGTTCGCGGCGCGTGTCGAGTCCGACGGCCTGACAATCACTTCGCCGGTGCCGCACTCGAACGCAGCAAACAGCGCTCGTGTGCCGTGGCGTTTGTACTCGAACTCCTGCTGGGCGGGCCGACCCTTCGACTGCTGGTTGGGTCGGGTTGATGCGGGACTTGGCTTGCATCCCAGTCTTTTCGTCGACGGAAAACACCGCCCAGTTCTCGCCCGGGTCCAAGTAGAGCCCACAAATGTCGACCGCCTTGTCATCGAAGTCGGGGTCGTGGGACGTCATCCACGACCGCACCTGCCACGGCTTGATCTTCATGGTCTTGCAGATCCGCCACACCTGGGACTCCGAGATCGCGATGTCGTGATCATCGTTCAAGATGCGCGCGACTTCGGGCATCGACATCCGTGCCTTGCGTCGCTTCGCTGAAAGCTGACCGGACTCCGGGGGCCGGGTCGTGATTGTCTTCACCAACGTCAGACGATCCTCGGGCCCATACACCTGTGGCCGACCCGAACGATCCCGATCACGAAGCCCGTCAAGGCCCTCGTTGCGGAACCGGCGTTTCCACAGATCAACCTGGTTGCGATTCACCCCGACCACCTCAGCGACCTTGGGTGACGAGACGCCACGAGCGGCCATCAACACGATCTTCGCGCGCTGCCAATCACGGCGCTCCGTCGTCGCTGCAGCCACCCGGCGCTCCAGGATCTCACGATCCGCCACCGACACTTCCACCCCAACCGGTCTCGTCATCCACCCATCAAACCACAGCCATGTCATTAACGCGAGCATGCACTAGT
>NZ_JBDNIJ010000095.1:0-5357 GCF_041688325.1 Ilumatobacter sp. | reverse complement strand
TCACGGCCTGGTCGCTCTCGGGCAGCAATCAGCCGAACGATTCCCGCTTGTCGACGTCGTCCGGCCGATCGCTACGGCGCTGCGCAACTTGACCGGTGAGGCTGTCCAGCTATTTGTTCGCGAGGGCTCCCAGCGGCGGTGCGTGCTCTCGCTTGAGTCGTCACATGGGCTTCGGTGGATCGTGCCGGAAGGGTCGTTGCTCCCCATCGACGTCGGCTCATCTGGGCGTCTTTTGGCCGGCGAGCAGACCAAGACCGGCTGGTTGCAAAGCGTCGGCGAACGCGAGGCCGGTGCGGCGTCGGTGAGCGCCTCGGTGCGCTCGGGTGACGGGACGATCGTGGCGGCTCTCTCGGTGAGCGGTCCGGTTGAGCGACTCACGAAACAGCCGGGCCGCCGATTCGGCCCTGCCGTCGTAGCAGCAGCGGCCGAAATCAACCTCTGACCGGCTCGGTCAGCGGGCCAGCGGGTCAGCGGGCCAGCGGGTCAGCGGGTCAGCGAGTCTGCGCTGATGCCGCGCGGTATTCCTTCCACAGCCACCACAAAAGTGGGAGCTGGAGCGGCAGGCGGATCCAGTTGGCCGGGCCGGTTGCCGTGTCGACGCTGCGACTGAACCGTCCCTCGACGAGCTGAGGCTCAACGTGGTTGACAGCCATGTCGACGTTCGCAGGGAACACGCCAATCGTCAGCGCGAAGAGCCCGAGTGCCGAGAGCTTGCGCGTCCGTGGGTGCAACATTCCGATTCCGAAGGCCAACTCGGCCGCCCCGCTTGCGCGGTTGGCGAGTGCAGCATCGGGGAACCAGTCGGGCACGATTGCTTCGAAGAAGTCGGGCTTCGCAAAGTGGGCGATCCCGGCACCGGTGAACAACATCCCGGCGCCGATCGCTGACGGGCGAGAGATCTGCATCGCCACAGTCTGGCGCGACAGCCGGGCTGTTGATGAGCACCCCACTGTCACATTTTTGTCACACTTTGGTCTGACCTCGGTGTGACACACCGCAACAGATCGGCGTGACAGTGAGGGTGTTTGGAAGGTGAGGTGAGGTGTGGGGACGAGGGTGACAGGTTCGGGCGAGGGCGCGCCGGTAGCGTGCGGTCCATGCGTCGCACGGTTCCCCTCATTGTCATTGCCTCACTGGCCATTGCTGCCTGCAGCGGGTCCGATTCTGCTGCGCCTACAGATGATTCAGTGGCGAGTGAACAAGCGGTTGCTGACGAGGGCGAGGCTTATGGTGACACCGCCGGAGAGACGCCCACTTCTGATGCCACGCCCACGTCTGATGCCGACGAGGGGCTGCTGAGCGAGGCGAGCGCCGACAAGCCGACCGACATCGACTTCCCCGGTGTCGACGTCGAAACACTCGATGTGACCGTGCTGACCAAAGGTGACGGCCCGATTGCCGAGGCTGGCGACACGGTGATCGTCGACTACATCGGGGTGCGTGCGCTCGATGGTGTCGAGTTCGACAACAGCTACGACCGCGGCACACCATTCGCTGTTGGTCCGCTCGGTCAGGCGCAGGTCATCCAGGGCTGGAACGACGGCCTCCTCGGCGCGCAAACCGGTGCTCGTCTCCAGCTCGACATCCCGAGCGCTCAGGCATACGGCGAGGCGGCACGCAGCGATGTGATCCGCGAAAACGAGCCGCTCACTTTCGTCATCGACGTTCGCTCGGTCATCAAGGCGCCCGATGTGTCTGAGGCTCCGACGGAGATGGGTGTCGAAACGTCTGAGGGCGCCACCGACCTGTCGTTCGAAGATCTGATCGACGGTGACGGAGCAGTCCTCGAGGAAGGCCAGACCGCAGTGTTCAACCTGATGCTGTTCCGTGCCGACAGCGGTGTGCTGCTCGACAGCACCTGGACCAGCGAACCAATTCAGATCCCGATGAGCGAGGGCCAGTTCGCGGCCATTGTGCAAGGCATGCCCGGCATGAAGGTCGGCGGTCGACGTGCGATCACCTTCCCACCGTCACTTGGTTTCGGTGAGAGTGGCAACCCGCAGGTCGGTCTGCCCGTCGGCGTCGACGCAGTGCTCGTCGTTGACCTGTTCGGCGCTTTCTGACCGCAGGGTTAGGCGACTCGCGTGCCACCTTGGAAAACCCGAGCGACGCGCGGCCGCATGTCGCTGACGTCAAGATCGGTACCTGAGAACACAACGGCGTCGAGCACGTCGAGTTCGTCGGCCATGAAGTGCACGTGGCAGTCGAACAAGCCAGGAGTGACCAGATGGCCGGTGCCGTCGAAGATCGTGCCCTTGGCCAGGGTGGTGCGTGTCATGCCCACACCATCGCGCAGCGGGGTAGCTGCGGGGGAGGGGGAGTAGCTGGGGGAGTAGCTGGGGGTAACGGCAGATTTATCGAGTGGCCAGCCAGGTCGTTTCGGCTTCGCCGATGGGCGAGTCGGGGCCAGCGTCGACGAATGGCCACAGCTCCGAAGCGATGCGCCGATAGTTGCCCGACGCGTTCAGCTCACCCAAGAGCGCGTAGAGCCCCAGGTTGATGCGCTGGATGAAGACGAATGCTCTCGGCACGGTGGCGTACTGGCTGATCGGGCTGGCACGGTCGAACGTGTGGCGCACGATCTTGTTCGCGTATTCGCGCGTCCATGTCATCACTGCATCGTTGGCGACCGTGTCGTAGAAGAGCGAGAAGTACTCACCGACTTCGTCGGTGCCGACGGGGGCTCCTGGCTGCAACATGCCAGCCTCTTCGACGATGCGTCGGAACTCCGCATCGTCATGTTTGACTGCTGCGGCCTCGACCATGGATGCGAACGTGGCCAGCTCATCGGGGGTGAAATGTTTGACGAGCCCGAAGTCGAGGAACGTCACGGTGCCGTCGTCGTGGAATAAGTAGTTACCCGGATGCGGGTCGCCGTTGAAGGCACCCATTCGGTAGAGACTGCGGAAGACGAAACGGAAGATCACCTCACCGGCATGGTCGCGCTCGGCCTGGGGCCGTTGCAGTAGCTCGGCCCAGCCGAACCCGTCGACGAGCTCGGAAGTGAGCACTCGTTTTGTACTGAACTCGGGAATGATTGCCGGAATCCGAAAGAACGGATGACCCGCGTAGTACTCGGCAAACATCTGCTGGTTGCGTGCTTCGAGCTCGTAGTCGACCTCTTCGGCGAGGCGAACCTTGATCTCGTCGACCATCTCGGTCGGGTCGAGGCCACCAAAGCCCTGCTTGAGAATCGCTCCGAGCAGGTCGGCGTTTTTCAAGTCAGAAACAATCGCCTGGTCGATGCCCGGGTACTGCACTTTGACGGCGACGGCACGTTCGAGGCCCGACTTCGGTTCGATGATGATCGCTCGATGGACCTGCCCAATGGACGCAGCAGCGATGGGCTCGGGGTCGAACTCGACGAAAAGTTCGGCAATGGGTTTGCCCAGCTCAGACTCGACCGTTGCAATCGCAAGATCGGTTGACATCGGTGGAGCGTTCGACTGGAGTTGGGCGAGTGCCATTCGTAGTGGTTCGGGAAGGCCGTCGTCGAGGTAGCTGGCCATCTGGCCGAGCTTCATCAACGCGCCCTTCATCTGGCCCAGTTCGTCGGCGACCTGTTGCGCCGTTTTGAACTCGCGCTCACGATCGAGTTCTTCGCGGCGCTCGGTCGAGGCGAACGTTTTGCGGGCTGCTGTCGAGGCATAGGTGCCCCCGACCTTGGCGCCCATACGAACGAGCCGAGCATTTCGGCCAGCCCACGATCGACCTAACTCGGATGCATCGAGCCGGCGCGATACAGCCACTGCGGCAGTGACGAGTACACCGACAGCGAGCGGGATGCGCCACTTCGTCATGCGCTGCTCGCGGCGATTGCCCGGCGACGGACCGAATCGAGTGCACGCAACAACGTCGGAACGAATTGGTCGGCTCCAGCCACGACGGCATCATGGCCGCCATCAACGCGGAACGCCTCAGCCAGCCCGATCAATTCGAACAGTTTGACCTGTCGTGCCAGCGGGATCACTGAGTCGTTCATCGTGATGAGGACGGCAGTGGGGACGTCGACCTCGCCGATCCAGTCGGCAGATGAGAATCGGCCGATCGCCGTGCCCGCTTCGAGCAGCATCCGCCAGTCGTGGCTCGACGCTTCTTCGAGCGCCCAGGGTTCCCACGTTTCGGCGCGGCGCTGGAGGTACAACTGCTCGCTCAACCACTCCCGCGTCTGGTCCGGCGCGTATTTGGAAAGTGTGGCGAGGCCGCCCAGGCCGAGGAACGACAGGCGCTCGGGCCGACGGTTCGAAAAGAAGGGTGCGGTGGCGCAGAGGACGAGCCCGGTGGTTCGTTCGGGGTGGCGCCTCCAGATCAGCTGAGCGATCGGGCCGCCCATCGAGTAGCCGACGGGGATGAACGTGTCGATGCCAAGGGCGGTTGCCACGTCGACGGCATCGTCGGCACAGTCTTCCAGTCGAAACGTCTTCTTGGAACGGATTCCGGAACCGTGGCCCCGATGATCGAACGCCACCACTCGGTAGTGCTCACCGAGGGCTTTGTAGCAGCGGAACCAGTTGAGGTCAGCCGATGCGGTCCATCCGTGGAGCAGCATGATCGTTGGTGCGCCGGGTGGCCCACCGAAGTCGCGCACGAGAAGATCGCCGCGGTCAGGGAGATGGACGAATTTCCCGGGCGGAAAGTCGGGTTTGGGGACGTCGATCACGGGAGCAACCTCGGGACCATCAAACGGAACTTCACCCGGAATGTCACCCGGAATGTCGAGCGGAATGTCAAACGGACTGTTAGGGGAGGCTGCTGAGCCTGGGCGGAGGTCGGCGTGCTTCTCTGCGTCTGACTTGAGCGGCCGGCTCAAACGGAATCGACGCTCAGCACCTTGACGGTCATCGAACCGTTCGGCGCGTCGTACGTGATCAAATCACCGGCGGATGAGCCGTTGAGCGCAGCACCGAGAGGCGACGTGGAGGTGATGACATCGGCACCCTCGATCTGCTCTTCCATGTTGCCAATCATGTAGCGCTCGGCCATGTCGTCGGAGTCTCCGTCGTACACAATCGCATAGACCTGGTTCTCGACGATCTCGGGTTCGTCGATCAGGTACTCCAGCTGACGGATACGACCTTCCATGTGGCCCTGCTCATCCTTGGCAGCGTGGTAGCCAGCGTTCTCCTTGAGATCGCCTTCTTCTCGCGCCCGTTCGATCTTGTCGGCGACTTCGATCCGCCCGCGCGTGGTGAGATCGTGAAACTCCGCCTGCAAACGCTCGAGGGCGGACTTGGACAACTTCGCTCCAGCCATCTCAGAGACGATAGCGAGCCAGACCCGATTGCGAGAGCGTTGCGAATCAGATCGTTTCCAATCGTTTCCAATCGTTTCCAATCGTTTCCAATCGTTTCCAATCG
>NZ_JBDNIJ010000445.1:0-1972 GCF_041688325.1 Ilumatobacter sp. | reverse complement strand
TGCACGTGCTCGTCGACGGGCGCATCGTCAAGTCGGGCGACCACACCCTCGCACTACACCTCGAAGCCAACGGGTACGCCGACTTCGAAAACGGCCTTGGCGACGCTTCTGCGCAATCGCTCGCCGGAGCACAGTCGTGACAGCATCGCCCACGGCGATCGATCCGGTAGTCACGGGCCGCGCGGCCGCCCTCGATTGGGTGGAGTCGACTGGGTACCCAACGCGACGCAACGAGGCGTGGCGCTACGCGCCCCACAAAAAGCTCGCTGAGTTGTCATTTGGGCCTCCGGTCGCACTGACGACGAGCGTTCCCGATATCGGCGCGCTGATTCCCGCCCTCGACGGTCCGCGCATCGTCGTGGTCAATGGCGTCGTCGATGTCGAATTGTCCACGATGATCGGCCCGGCAGGTCTCCATCTATCGAGCCTGCTCGACGCACGCCGTGAACAACCTGACCGGCTTGCAGTTCACTTTGATCGAGTCGATAGTCAGATCAGCGACGCCTACATGGCGCTCAACCTCGCGTTTGGCGGTGACGGTGCCGTAGTGCGCGTCGACGACGACGTGGTGCTCGACGTACCGATTCACATCGTCGACGTCGAGGTACCAGACGAGACACGGAACGCATCGTGTACCGGTGTGGTCATCGAGTTGGGTGCTGGTAGTTCGGCCACGATTGTCGAGACTCGTATCGGTGTCGGTGCTGACTTCGGCGGCTCCAACATCCGCACGACCATCGCCATCGGCGATGGCGCTTCCCTCGAGCACGTGCTCCTTCAGAATGTGCCCTCGAGTCACGTGCACCTCAGCAATATCGAAGTGACGCAGGGAGCCAACAGCAAGCTCCTGGCACGTTCGTTCAACCTCGGCGCGTCGTATGGCCGAGTTGCGTACCGAGTCGATCTCGCCGGGCCCGGAGCGCACGCCGATCTGTCAGGCCTGTTCTTTGGTTTCGGTGACCAAGTCCTCGACCAGCAGATCAACGTCGTTCACTCGGCCAAGAACTGCACGAGCCGTCAGACCTACCGCGGCGTCCTCGACGATGCCAGCACCGGAATATTCAACGGAGGCATCGATGTGCTTCCGGGTGCCGACGGAACCGACGCTGAACAGTCGAACAAAAATCTGATTCTCTCCGATCGTGCCGAGGTCAATACTCAGCCACGGCTCGAGATCCTCGCCGACGAGGTGGCCTGCAAACACGGCGCCACCGTTGGCCAACTCGACGAATCAGCCATGTACTACATGCGCTCACGTGGCATCCCTGCCACCGAGGCACGCCGCCTGTTGATCAACGGCTTCGCCGACCAGGTCGTTGACGACGTCAGCATTGAATCGGTGCGGACGTGGATCTCTCAGCGGCTCGGACACGACGATGTCTGATCAAACGGTCAGTGTCGGCAAGACCAAGGGCTTCACGCTGCCTCGCGCGGTTGATGCCACGATCGTGCCGGCCGGTCAGGCAATCACCCTTCCTGCGGGCGATCGGGTGACGCTGCTGCAGGCCCTCGGGGCGACCGCCACGGTCACCACCAGCGCCGGCGAGATGGCTCGTTTGAGCCGCCAAGACTCGATTGACTTCGGGTTCATCGCGGCTCCGGATGTCGAGGCCGTTGCGAGCGCCGGGCCGTTCAGCGTCGACCGTGTCTGGGAGGCGGCTGCGACCGTCTATGACCCGGAGATCCCGGTTGACATTGTCGAACTTGGCCTGGTCTACCGGGTCGATGCCGACCAACTCGACGGAGGGGGCTGGCACGTCGATATCGACATGTCGGTCACCGCTCCGTTCTGCGGCATGGGTGACATCCTGCGCCTCGACCTCCGTGACGCAGTTGCCGCGATCAACGGGGTCGAAACGGTTGACGTATCGCTGGTCTTTGACCCGCCGTGGGACGCCTCGCGCCTTTCGACTGTCGCCCGCCTCGAACTTGGGATGATGTAGCTCAGGTCGACCTGACACTGCCGCTCGGA
>NZ_JBDNIJ010000444.1:0-24552 GCF_041688325.1 Ilumatobacter sp. | reverse complement strand
GCAGCCGGCTCTTCGCTGGCGGCGGCGGTCGTCTCAGCAGCCGGCTCTTCGCTGGCGGCGGCGGTCGTCTCAGCAGCCGGCTCTTCGCTGGCGGCGGCGGTCGTCTCAGCAGCCGGCTCGGCTGAGCCGCTACCGGAATCGCCGCCACATGCTGCAGCGACGAGAGTGAGAGCAAATGCTCCGGCTACGAGCCGGCGCTTGGGAGAGTTCACGTTAATACTCCTGGGGGAAATTGGGTGCGGTTCACGCTGCTGTTGCCCGGATGGCAACGAACAAATCTGAAGATACGCAAGCAAGGTAAACAAGTCCGCCGCTTCAGGTGAACGAGAGGTGAACGCTTCGCAACGACACGACCAACAGGTGAACAGGGCCGGTCACTTTGGGGGGCCACAGGCGGAACGGTTTTACCAACCGCGGAAATCAGCCGCCATTGGAATGCGCGATTCAGTGCGTGATGGAGGTCTGCTGCTGGACAGTCCAGCGGTGCATGCGCTCTTGTGCATGGGGCACAAACGTATCGGTCGGACCCATTCGCTCCCATCGGTTATCAGGTTGCAGTTCCCAACAGACAATGTCGTCGGCGAGCTGGAACTCGATGGCCTGGTCGAGCCACGCCCGATGACGCTCGTGTTCGATCGGTACCAGGACCTCGACGCGACGGTTCAAGTTGCGCGGCATGAGGTCGGCTGAGCCGATCAGGTGGATCTCGTTCGTGACGGCACCCGGCAACCGGCCATTGACGACAACGTTGCCGTTCTTAAACCGATAGATCCGGCTGTGCTCCAGATACCGGCCGAGAATGCTTCGAACGCGAATGTTCTCGCTCATCCCGGGGACTCCGGCTCGCAGACAGCAGATGCCCCGGACCAGGAGTTCGATCCGCACGCCCGCGTTACTTGCCGCGTACAGCGCCTCGGCCACTTCTTCGTCGGCAATCGAGTTGCACTTCATCACGATCTCCCCCTCCGGACCGAAGGATGCTTCGTGCTCGATGAGGTCGATCAACTGACGGCGCAGATCGCGTGGCGCAACCAGAAGCGTCTTGTAGTCGTGGGCACGGCTGTACCCCGTGAGATGGTTGAAAAGCTGCGCGCAATCGGCGCCAATATCCGGGTCGCAGGTGATCACGCCGATGTCTTCGTAAATCCGCGCTGTCTTGCTGTTGTAGTTGCCGGTACCGATGTGGCAGTAGCGGCGAAGCTGGTCGCCGTCGTCGCGGACGATCAGAACGACCTTGCTGTGCGTCTTCAGGCCAACCATGCCGTAGACGACGTGGACACCGGCCCGTTCGAGCTGCTTGGCCCACTGGACGTTGGTGGCCTCATCAAAACGGGCCTTGATCTCGACCAGCACCGCCACCTGCTTGCCACGATCGGCTGCTTTCATCAAGCTGCGGATGATTGCGCTGTCGCCGCCCGCTCGGTACAGCGTCATCTTGATCGACTGCACCTTCGGGTCGTCAGCTGCCTGCCCGATGAACTCCTCGACGCTGCTGGAAAAGCTCTCGTAGGGGTGATGGAGCATCACTGCGCGATGGCGAACGACGTCAAAGATTGGTCGGTCGCCTTCGTCGGCAGCAGCAATCCGCCCGGCGGTGACGGGCGACCATGCCTCGTCCTTGAGGTCAGGACGGTCGAGCGACATCAATTCGAACAGGCAGCTCAAGTCGAGTGGGGACCGATGCACCGTGACGTCGTCATGCGAGAGATCGAGTTCACGGACGAGGAGGTCGAGGAGCTCTTCACCGATATCGAAGGCGACTTCGAGACGCACAGCCCTGTTGAAGCGACGGCGACGGAGTTCCATCTCGACCGCTTCGAGCAGGTCGTCGGCTTCTTCTTCTTCCACGGTGAGGTCACCGTTCCGGCTGACGCGGAACGCAGCCCAGCTCTCCACGACCATGCCAACGAAAAGCCGATCGAGCTTGGCGCCGATGATCTCCTCAGCCGGCACGAAGCGGCCGGGCGAACACTCGATCAGACGCGGGAACACGTCGGGAACCTTGAGCCGGGCAAAGCGCCGATCGCCGGTTTCCGGGTCAGCCACGTTGACGGCGAGCGACAGCGCCAGGTCAGAGATATACGGGAACGGGTGGCCCGGATCGACAGCAAGCGGGGTCAGCACGGGGAACATGCGCGACACATAGATGCGATCGAGGGCGGCGCGCTCGTCCATGGTCGTGTCGTCCCACGAAATGATCTCGACACCGGCGGCGCGAAGCTCGGGAACGAGACGATCGACAAAGGCCTCGTCAAGGCGCTCAATCATGCCGGGCACCCATTCGAAAATCGCTGCGAGTTGCTGGGCAGGGGTCCGACCGTCCCACGTCGGCCGGTCGATGCCGGCAATCACCTGATCTTTCAGGGCCGCGACACGCACCTGGAAGAACTCGTCGAGGTTCGTCGACGTAATCGCACAGAACTTGGCGCGTTCTAGCAGAGGAATGCCGGGCTCGGTTGCGAGTTCAAGCACACGCTCGTTGAACGCTAGCCAGCTCAACTCACGATTCAGAAAGCGCTCGTCGACGGCAATCTGACCGTTCTCCGACAAACTCACAGCATTTCCGTTTCCGGGTGTCGTGGTGCCCGTGGAGTTCAGGACGCGTCTTCGGGACGGCCGAGGTCCCATTCAATAGAGATCATTGCACGCTCGGCGTCACGCACGATGCGCTCGCGGTTACGGCGGAACTGCGGGTCGTCGCGCGGGAGCAACACGAGGCGTGCCAGCACGCGAGCACGGAACTCGTCGAGAGTCTGCCGGTCGCCCCAGTCGCCGTAGACCTCCCAGTGCGGTGACACCGGGCCGTGGTACACGATCCGAGCGTGCGCTTTGGGTTCTCGGTTCTCGACAGCGACGTCACTCATGCCTTGCAGACTAACGGCTCGAAGTTCCCGATCGTTTCGTTTGCCCTCACCAGGCTCTGACGAGTCGGCGGGAGGATCATCACAGTGCGTAAGGGTGTGGAGGGGTGGAGATCTGTGCGCAGCGCGAGGGAACCGCTCTGGCTTCACGCGTTTCCGGTCACAGAACCGGGGCGAGATTCGTCCGTAAATTTGTCTCAGAACATGCAAACTTTCTTTACGAATGTGTTACGGTTTGCCATCAACGGCGCAACATCCAGTCGCCCTGCCACGGCAACAGAAATATCAGTCACGACAAAAAGCATCCAGAAAGCAAGTCGAAACGAACAAGAAATTGGGAACCAAGCGGCTCCCAGCGACGTCAAAATAGGTATCCCGCCAATTTCGGGCCGATCAGCACAGCATCGTGAAGAGGACCACCAAACATGATCAAGCGAGCCAAGAACGACAAGCTGAAGGGCCTCAGCCGTGCAGAGCACGCCGCCCTCAACGAACGCCCAATCGAACTCAACACGGCACCGCATGACCCGGACTCAGAAACAGCGTGGATGGCCGACGGCAACTGCCGCCTCCACCCCCCGGCCACGTTCTTCCCCAGCGATGGCGTCGGCGTCGATCGCGCCCGCAAGATCTGCAAGGAATGTCCTGTCGTCGGCCAATGCCTCGAGTACGCACTCGATTCCCGAATCGACCACGGCGTGTGGGGCGCATGCAGCGAGCGCGAGCGTCGTCGCATTCTGAAGCGCCGCCGCGAAGACGCCGTTGTCGGCGCCCATTCCTGAGCTGCACAAACGCCTGAATGCCACCCGCACGGCCGGTCGCCACCCTGGCTGAATCGATCCGAAAACGCAACGATGCCCCAGTTCAGTGCCGGGGCATCGTTGCGTTTTCAGGTGACCTGCAGCTCTGAAACGGCCAGAGCGGGTGCAACGTCTCAGTCAGCGTCGGAGCTGGCGTCTTCGCGAGGCTTGTTCGCCTCGTCCAGACCGTCCTTGAATTCTTTCTGTGCCTTGCCCAGGTTCTTCGCGAGCTTGGGAAGCTGCGAACCGCCGAAGAGCACGAGCACGAGAACAAGGAGAATGATGCCCTCTGGGCCACCGAGCGTAAATCCGATCATGAGGCAAGGCTACCCCACCGCCGTATCGATGGGGTCGCGCCATCTCCAAGGCCCCGACAAGGCCGACGTCCGTAGACCTTGCGGGCGTCAGGAAGACCGGCTCATGCGCCGATGATGCTGCGCGCGACCTGGGCACGTTGACGACGAATTCGCCGCCGTTCGCGTTCCGACAGGCCACCCCAGATGCCAAACTTTTCACCGTTCTGCAATGCGAACTCGAGACAATCGTGCTGGACTTCGCAGCCCCGGCAGACTTCCTTCGCCTCGCGGGTGGACGCACCGCGCTCGGGGAAGAAGAGATCAGGGTCGACGCCGAGACAGTTCGCGTGATCATGCCAGTCCTGCTCCGGCTCGACCGGTGTGGCGCTGACGGTGATGCTCGATGTCGTGATGAACTGCATGTGAGGGACTTCCTGTGTGGGTCCGAAAATCGTCTGAGTTGGAGAACTTTTTTTGAAAAGCCATTGCTTATGGCGTTTCACCAATCGTGAATGCTTGACGCCGTCGCAACAACCTTGTAACTACACGAACGTCATTCTGCCAGAGCACACCTCCATTCCGCAAGTGCACGTTTGGATTTATCGCGCGGTTGGCGCGAACAGTCGCGCGCAACGCGCGATGTTTTTTCTTCGGAAGCCGCGCTCGGCAGGCCCAGCTTTCAGCCAGCGCGGCGGGCGTTGCGTGCCATGGCGCGCTTGCCCTCCATGAAATCGACGAGCACGTAGTCGCCGAGGTTCTCCGGGGTGGTGAAAAAGGCCCGGCCTCGGTTGATCGACGTCATCTGCTCGATGAAAGCCCGCAGTGAGCCGTCGGCGCCGAGGCCGAAGGTGTTGATCCGGATCTGTTCCTTCGTACACCGAACCACTTCGCGTAGCGTTGCCTCGATCGTCTCACGCGCTGGCGGGTAGTTGAAGAAGGGGTACCCATCGGGCGTGATGTGTGCCGTGGGCTCACCGTCGGTGATCATGATAATCTGCTTCGTGCCAGATTCTCGGGACAGCAGTTGGCGGGCAAGCGTGAAGCCGTGATGCATGTTCGTGCCGTAGACAAAGTCCCAGGACACTTCGGGCAACTGCTCGGCCTTCAGGATGCGAGCGGTCTCGGAGAATCCAACGATGCCGAGATAGTCACGAGGGAACTGCGAGCTGATCAAGCTGTGCAAGGCCATAGCGACCTTCTTGGCCGGCAGAAAGTTGTCGCGCATCGGCATCGACAACGACAGATCGAGCATCAGTACAGTTGACGAACGAGTGAAATGCTCGGTCTTTTCGATCTCAAAGTCGTCGGGATGCAGGCTGATCGGTGTGCCACCGCCAGATCGACGAACGGCATTGCGAATAGTGCGGTTCAGGTCGAGCTGGAACGGGTCGCCGTACTCGTAGGGCTTCGTGTCGTACGTGCGCTCGTGACCCTGACCAATGTTGCTGGTCTCGTGTTGGCCGATGTGGTCCTTGGCAAGCTTTGAGAAGAGTTCGCGCAGCGCATTCGAGCCGATCTTGCGAAGGCCCTTCGGGGTCATCTCCAGCCGGCCTTCCTTCTGCTCGATCAGGCCGGCCGCTTCGAGTTGCTTGGTGAGGTCAGCGAGCCGCTGCAGTGACTTGGCAGCATCGTCACCCATCAGATCGCGAACTTTGTCCATGTCAGCTTCGGCCAGCGCACCAGGGCTCGCTGCGTTGCGGAGCAGGTTCTCGAGCTGGTCCAAATCGCCGAGCTCTTGCATTTGCTGCATGGCTTGGCCCATGCCCATCGGGTCTTGGCCTTCGAAGTCGTAGCTCTTTCCCCACTGCATCTGCGGGAACATCTGCTGCAGGTTCCCTGACAGTTGCTGCATCTGCCACTGCAGGTCCATGTCATCCATGAGTTGGTCACTGAGCTGCTGCATCTGGGCCCGCTGCTCGGGCGTCATCGAGTTCATCATGGCCTGCATCGCAGCCATCCGCTGGGCCATCTGTTCCAGCAGTTCTTCGACTGTTTCAGGGTTCTCGGGGAAGAACTCGCCGAACTTTTCCATGAAGTCTTCGAAGCCGGGATCGTCGCCACGCTGATGCTTCTCGAGCATCTCGTTCAGCGCAGCCATCATGTCTTTCATGCGGGCCATGTCTTCGGGGCCCATATTTTCCATAGCACCGGACATCTGGTCGACCATCTGCTGCATGAGCTGGTCTTTGAGTTTCTCCATGAGCTGTTCGAATCGTTGCTTCGATTCGTCAGACTCGAAGTTGTAGCTCTCGAGCTCGCGCACCTTGCCAGCCAAGTCGTCAGGCATGAGATCGAGCCGCATGTTGCGTTCCGCAGCGGCCGACTCAGCATTGTCAGCGCGGCGCTGGTCGCCGGAGTTCTGGGCGTCTCGCAGCGCATTTTCGATGGCGTGGCGTTCTTCGTCGATCAGGTCGTTGAGTTCGTCGTTAATCTCGTCGTAGACACCTCCGAGATCATGTTTATCGAGCCGGTTCTGGCGCTCTTCGCGTAGTTGTTCGAGTAGCTCGCGGAGGCCCTTCAGTTGGTTGCCGTCGCGATCGCGCATGCCCTCTTGCATCATCTTGCGGAGTGCCGCGTTGACGTCCCCGTGGTAGAGGAGTTCGTCGGTCAGTTCGTCGAATGCGGCATCGGCATCGAGTTCGAAGCCGGTCTGTGTGCCGTCCCATCGCGAGTACGTGAATCGTGACGCCATCATCTGAACCTACTCCCCTCCCAACCCGCCGTCGCCGTCGCGCTGTCTTTCGATTTGACACGGATTCGGAAACGTTCAGGAACCGGCTCCACGAAACGCATTCATGTGGCGATGCAATTAGCATGAGTGCCATGCGGGTACCACGCACATTTGTCTTCGTTGACCTCTCAGGGTTCACGAACTACACGGCAGCCTTCGGCGACGACGCTGCCGGGCGAATCCTCAGCGCGTTCCGTACGATCGTTCGCACAGTGGCCTCCGAGCGAGGCGTGCGTATTGCCAAGTGGTTGGGTGACGGCTGCATGGTGGTTGCCGTCGACCAGAGCGACGCCATCGAGTTCGTCCTCGACCTCGATCGTCTCTCCAACGAAGTGTGCGCCCCGCTCACCGTTCGTTCAGGCCTGGCCACTGGCCACGCACTGCTGTTCGAGGGCGACGATTACATCGGCTCCGCGGTCAACATGGCATCACGTTTGTGCGACCACGCCAAGGGCGTCGAGGCGCTCATGCCCACAATGCACATCGAGCGCCTCCCCGCCGGGGTCACCGCCAACTCCGTCGGCGAAGTCGAACTCCGTGGGTTCCCAGGATCGATCGACGTCGTCGCACTCAGCGGTGTTCCGCAGGCAGCCGAGTCCGACACCAGCGATCTCTGGACGCGGACGCCGTTCATCTGACGTCGGGCTCGATGAGCCCCGCACCACCATGGTCTTTGCACGCGGCGCCACGCTCACCACTGCGGTGACTCTCGGATACGGCGACATGTCGAACCTGGGTCCCACAGCGGGCAACGGCTTTAGGACGCGCTGGCCGGACGACCTGGCCGTTCTGCAGCAAGTCGGCGTCACCGACCTCAGGCTCACGTTCGACTGGGCACGGTTGCAAGCAAAACCTGGCGACCTCGACAGCGCATGGACCGACTGGTACGACCAAGTACTTACGGCCGCCGATGCAATCGGGCTCCGAGTCTGGGCGACGCTGCATGACAGCGACGAGCCGCGCTGGGTCACCAATGAGGGCGGCATCGACGACTCCGATGTCGCAGTCAAGTGGCTCCCGAGATTCGTCGAGCGTGTCGCTGACCGATTTGGTACAGGTGTCCACGGTTGGATCCCGTTCGCCGAGATCACCGCTGACCTTCCCGCTGCTGGCTGGGCCGCCACGTGGTCGGCGCTCCGCGGCGGCAAGGCACCCGTTGTCGCGTCGCTGTCAGCCAGCACGATCGACAGCGCCGCGAGTTTCCTCGAGACCTGCGACCTGATCGGCATCGTTCTCGCGCACGCTGACCTCGACGAACGAGAACCGAACGACGAACAACTCGATCACCTTCGCGAGCAAATGCACGAGGAGGTGATGCGCTCAGCGGAACTTGCCGAAGATACGCCGATGATAATCAGCCAATTCACAGCGCGCCACGACGCCGCCGACGTACAAGGCCTCATCGCAGAACAGTTCGTCATCGCACTCGACGCAGCAATCGCCGACGGGGTGCACATCGGAATCGCATTCGTCGACCCCGCAATCGCGGGCCCCGAGTCTTCCGGAGGCCTCCTCGACTCGGCTCGCTCCACGACGCCGGTGGCCGACGCCGTCCTCGGCGACACCAACGTTGACGCCGACTGAATCTCCGAGCTCGTCGTGACGAATCGTCGACGTGGAACAGGTCCTGATGCCGTGTGGGATCGTCGCGAGTGCCATCGGTGCTGATGTAGCCGTTGACCATCGTGATCCGCTCGGCTGCAACGCTTAACGGCCCGCCGCGGTGGACGACCACGTTGCCGTGAAGAGCAACGACGCAACCCGGGCCAGGCCATTCAAC
Source organism: Ilumatobacter sp. (assembly GCF_041688325.1). Classification (GTDB taxonomy): domain Bacteria; phylum Actinomycetota; class Acidimicrobiia; order Acidimicrobiales; family Ilumatobacteraceae; genus Ilumatobacter_A. The sequence goes on along the minus strand of NZ_JBDNIJ010000444.1, from coordinate 16,084 downwards.
GCTGGCGCAGCGGTTGGCCGGCGGTCGTTCACCCCGCTCGGCCAGCGCTGCAACTTCGGCTTTGGTTCCGACGAAGTGCTCGGTGACGTCGAGCATCTCGAGTTGAAGCTACCGAGCCGGATCGAACTCCGGTTCGCCCTCGAGGCACTCAAACCCGACAGGTTGCCGAGCACGGCGAGTGGGGCGTCAGCCCGATCATCGCTCGCTGGCTGTCACACTTTGGTCAGCTTGGTTTCAAGCGGTGAGTGTGACAGCGAGACAGGAGCGTGACCGCCCAGGAAATTAGGTCCGGCTGCGATAGGTAGCGCTGTCGCCGCTGGAGTCTTTGTTCAAACGCTTCGACAGGTGCAGACCTTCGAGGATGAATTCGACCGCGGCAGCGACCGCGCCGGGCGACTCGTCGCCACCGGTGAGGATTGCCACGGGTGTCTTCAACGCATCGACCTGCTCAGCCACAGCAGCAAGTTCAGTGCTCGTCATCGACTCGCCGGTATGGGCCACTGCGCCCTCTTCGAATGCGTCGACGACTGCACGGGTCTGCTCGGGCGGCACTACGTCTTTGAAGACCGTGAGCACGGCGCCCTTGATGAGGCTCTCCATGATCGCTCCATCACGGCCTTCGTCAATGGACTCGATTTCGATCTTGCCCATCGAGCTCGCAGCAAGCGCACCGAGGTCATCGACTCGGGCCACGATGTTCGTTTCGCCAGAGCGCAGGCCGCGACGCAGCGCATTGGCCGCAAGCGCTTCGTAGTTACTCACCGACAGACGGACCGACACCCCACTGCGTTGGTTGACCTGGCTGCTCGACCGCGCAAGGTGGGAGAACGTCGCGATGACGTCGGTGAGGTAGCCGGGAACGCTGACCGTCACTGGGCCGTTCGGCGTCTCGATGTCGAGTGACTGCGCCTCTTGCAGCATGATGTCGACTTCGGTCTGCACCTCGAGCGGGTAGTGCGTGCGGATCTGGCTTCCAAAGCGGTCTTTCAGCGGCGTGATGATGCGGCCGCGGTTGGTGTAGTCCTCTGGGTTGGCCGAGGCCATCAGCATCACATCGATGGGCAGGCGGATCTTGTAGCCGCGGATCTGCACGTCGCGTTCTTCAAGCACGTTGAGTAGGCCGACCTGGATGCGCTCTGCGAGGTCTGGGAGTTCGTTGATCGCGAAGATGCCACGGTTGGTGCGCGGCACCATGCCGTAGTGCAGCGTGAGTTCGTCGGAGAGGTAGCGGCCCTCGGCAACCTTGATTGGATCAACCTCCCCGATGAGGTCGGCAATCGAGGTGTCGGGAGTAGCGAGCTTCTCGCCGTAACGGAGATCCCGGTGCACCCAGTCGATCGGCGTAACGTCGCCTTGCTCGGCAACCAGGTCCTTCGCGTACTTCGAGACCGGGTTGTATGGATCATCCATGATCTCGCTGCCAGCAACGATCGGCATCCACTCGTCGAGCAACCCAGTCAGCGAACGGATCATGCGAGTCTTGGCCTGACCGCGTTCGCCGAGAAACACCACGTCGTGGCCTGCGAGCAGAGCGTTTTCGAGCTGCGGCATCACAGTATTTTCATAGCCCTGCACACCCTTGAACAGCGGTTCGCCAGCCATGACCTTGGCAATGGCGTGTTCACGGACTTCCTGCTTGACGGGCCGGGAAACCCATCCGGAAGCCTGGAGTTCGCCGAGTGTGGTCGCGCGATCGTTCGTCTCGTCTGCCATCTGTCGAACCTACCGCGCTCGCTCTGCCCATGTTCAGGCGAGCGAGCAACCTCAGATATCCATTCTTGCCCCAGGCGCCGGAACGGGGAACGGGACTATCGAGGCCCGGCCATGCGGGCGTACGCTCACGAGCATGGACTCCGCTTCCGTCGACCGTTGGAACGCGACGCGGCGCGAACTCACCGGCCGCTGGGTTGCCACCGAGGCCGACGACGACATCCGCCGGTACGGCATCGGGCTTGACACCAACGACCAGCACTGGGAACCGGTCGAGGTCCCCGGACACTGGCGCGACGCCGACAAGTTCGCTTCCAGCGATGGCCCGATCATGTACCGGCATCGCTTTTCCGCCGACCCGCCAGCCGACGGCGCCCGCCGCTGGGTCACGCTTGACGGCATTTTTTATCAGGCCGATGTGTGGCTCGATGGCGCTTACCTCGGCGACCCCGAGGGCTACTTCTTCCCGCACACCTTCGACATCACGGCACTCTCGAAGCTCGACGAACAGCACGTCCTCGCCGTCGAGGTCACCTGTGCGCCTCATTCGGGCGCGAACAATCGGCGCAACATCACCGGCATCTTCCAGCACTGGGACGGTCTCGATCGCCACTGGAACCCCGGCGGTATCTGGCGACCCATCCACGTGTACGACACCGGCCCGGTTCGGATCGAGCGGCTCCGCGTGCTGTGCCGTGACGCCGACGATCGCCGGGCCCATGTCCGCCTCTCGTCGCACCTCGACAGCGATACGCAACGCACCGTCACCGTCCGGACATTGGTCGACGGCGACGTGCACGATGAGCGAGACCACGTCCTTGCGTCCGGTGAAAACCAGATCGAGTGGAATATCGACATCTCCGAGCCGGCCCTGTGGTGGCCGCATGCACTCGGCGGACAACCGCTGACCGACATCGCGGTCGAAGTTGTCGTCACGCCTGATACGCCTGATGCCGCACCTGAGGTCAGCGATCGGCGGGTTCGCCGCACGGGATTGCGCCAAGTCTCGTGGGACAAGTGGATCTGTTCGATCAACGGTGAGCAGCTCTTCCTGAAAGGCGCCAACGTGCTGCCAACCCGCGCTGGGCTGGCCGACGCCGACGACGCCGCCGTCCGACGAGACATCGAGCTGGCGGTTGAACTCGGCCTCGACGTGGTGCGTGTGCACGGCCACATCGCGAACCGCGAGGTGTACCGAGCTGCGGACGAACTCGGCGTGTTGATCCTCCAGGATTTCCCACTCCAGTGGGGCCATGCCCGGTCAGTGCGCGGGCAAGCGGTCGGTCAGGCCAAAGCCGCCGTTGATGCACTCGGTCATCACCCGTCGATCATCCAGTGGACGGCCCACAACGACCCAGCCGCCACGACGGGTGCCGACCGTTCTGATTGGAAAAAGCGCACACGCACCGTGCTCGCACAGCAGTTGCCGTCATGGAACAAGTCGGTGCTCGATCGCTGGGTTAAGCGATCGTTCGAGAAGGCCGACTCCACCCGCGAAACAGTCGCCCACTCCGGCGTCCTCCCCCACTTGCCGCAGCTCAGCGGGACCGATACCCACATCTGGTTCGGTTGGCATCGAGGCAAAGCCGAAGACCTTGCACGGTTTGCCTCGCGAGTACCGCGGCTCGTGCGCTTCGTTTCCGAATTCGGCGCACATGCACCGCCGTACACAGCGCCCTTCATCGACGAACAGCTCCGCAACCACGACTGGCCCAACCTCGACTGGGCGCGCCTCGCGGTCGAGTACGGATATCAGCGCGACCAGTTCGAGCGGCTGTTCCCACCCGGGTCATTCGAGTCGTACGAACAATGGCGTGACACGACCCAGCTGTATCAGTCACATGTGTTGAAGACGCAGATCGAGACACTTCGCCGGCTGAAGTACCGGCCGTCAGGTGGCTTCTGTTTCTACGCGCTCGCCGACCCTGCACCCGTCATCTCTGCAAGCATCCTTGATCACGAACGCGTCCCGAAAGATGCCTTCGCCGTCGTGCAAGCCGCCTGCGCTCCCGTTCTCATTGTTGCCGACCAGCCGCCAGAGTGGATCAACGAGGGCGACCGGATGAAGCTCGACGTGCATCTGATCAGCGATCTGCGCGAACCGATCGACTTCGCCGTGGTCGACGCCATTGCCTCGTGGGCAGGTGGCGAGAAACGCTGGCGCTTCGGTGGCCCTGTCGGAGCCGACGATGTCGTCAAGGTGGGAACGATCGACTTGACCGTGCCCGACACGCTCGGTGAACTTGCAATCGAACTCACGATGACCGCCGGCGACACGATCAGCCACAACCGCTACACCACCGCCGTCACGCTCCCACCCGGCAGCTGAACGGCGGCCTCTTCAGGCGAAGGCGTGAGGTAGGTGCGCACCTCCCTCATGCCTTCGCAAGCGGTCGATTCCGAGCGTGGCGGACCGCGCTCTGTGAGAATGACTCCGTGACCAAGGTCTTTGTCAGCTATGCCCGAGAGGATCAGAGCTTTCGCGATCAGCTCATCGAACAACTCGCAGCCCGAGGGATCGAACGGTGGATCGACGAGGACGACATTGCACCCGCCGTGCACTGGCGGGGCGAGATCAACCACGGCATCGAGACCACCGAGGCACTCGTCGCAATCGTCTCGCAACACTCGGCTGCGTCAGAGATCTGTGCCGAGGAGGTGCGCCACGCCGACCAGATGGGCAAACGGATTCTGCCGATTGTCATCCATGAACCTGGTGACACGATCCCCGAGATCGGCGATCGAAACTGGATCTTCTGGCGATCGGACGACGAGCGCGAGGGAGCGCTCCAGAAAATCGACGAAGCCCTCACGGGCGATCCAAAGTGGGCCAAGAAGCACACCAGCCTGCTCACCGACGCACTCGAATGGGAGCGCCACCGTCGCGAGCGCAGCCGCCTGCTCAGCGGTGCAGCGTTGGCAGCCGCCGAGTCGGCCCTCACGATCGACCGACGTCGCGAGCAGCCGCAACCAACCGCAGTCATGCGCGAGCACGTGCAGTCGAGCCGGATTGCCGAAACTAAACGCCAGCGCCGGACCGCGGGGATCTCACTCGGGGTAGCCACGGTTTCCATTGCGTTGGCAGCATTTGCCTTGATCCAGTTTTTTACTGCGAATACCGAGCGCAACCGGGCCGAGGAACAGCTCCGGATCGCAACCTCGCGGGCGCTTGCAGCCCAGAGCGTCCAGCTCAATGCGTTCGGCAACGAGACGATCGGACTGCTCCTTGCCGCCGAGGCCGCGTCGAGTTCGCCGACGGCCGCTGCCCGCGATGCGCTCCTTCAGATACTCCCCGCCGAGGCCATCGCTGCATTGCGGTCACCCGAACGCTCCGACGCAGCAGTCGGTCGAGTGACATCGTTGGATGCCAGATTCGAGGTCATCGACGCTGGCCAGAGGGTCCGCGATGTCGCCACCGGAGAAACGCAGACCCTGGTCGACGATCCGACAGGGCTCAACATCTTCCTGCGCGATGTGACATTTAGTCCCGACTCGACCCGACTGGTCGTCGTAAACCTGCCGCAGAGCAGCTATCAGGTGTACGACCTCCGGAGTGGACTCCCGGCAAAAATTCTCTTCGAACGCAAGACCCCGGGGAGCGGGGTGTTCGGAGCCGCGCTTGGCCCTCAGAACGATCTGATTGCAGTCTCGGTGGTCGACAGTCTTGACGACGAGGGCAACGCCGCAACCGGCCTCAGGTTGTCGGTGTGGGACGAGGAAGGCAACGACGTTCTGGAGGCTGATATCGCAGGCGAGCTCGGCAAGAAATTCGAGTCTGAAGAAGCCCTCGTCCGGCTCAGCATCGACGATGACCTCGGAGCGTTCGTGACCGTGTGGGGTGAAACCCAGCTGTTCTCGGCGCGCACCGCCCAATTGATCGGCAACATGTTGCCCGTCGAATGTTCTCCCGACTGCGAATACTTGGAGGACGACGCCTCAGACACGAACGCCAACCTGAGCGCGACCACACTCGAGACGATCGACGAGTCCGGCACGGCCCGCGTGTTCGATCTCAACATCGTCCGCTGGATCCAGCTCGCCTGCGACTCCACCACCGAACAACTGACGCTCGAACAATGGAACCGCTTTGTCGGCGACAAAGTCGATTACAAGCCAGTCTGCTGAACGCAGCCCAAACGCATCACCTGCGCACCTACCTCACGCCTTCGCAAGCGGTTCTGGCGGCAAAGCGTGCTTAGCGGGAAAGTGCCTTGCGGTTCTTGAACTTCGACCTGGCGTAGTCGGCGTTCATTGTGGCGATGTTGTCGATCGAAATCTCTTTCGGGCATGCCGCCTCGCACTCACCGTGGTTGGTGCAAGAACCGAAGTGCGAGTCCATCTCTTCGACCATGGCCTCAGTGCGCTTGTACCGCTCGGCCTGGCCCTGAGGCAGCAAGTTCAGGTGCGAAATCTTCGCCCCGGTGAAGAGGCTTGCCGCACCGTTCGGGCACGCCGCTACACACGCTCCACAACCAATGCAGGCAGCTGCGTCCATCGACGCGTCAGCAACCGGCTTCGGAATCGGAATCAGGTTGGCGTCGGGCGCTCCACCGGTCGGCGCGGTGATGTAACCGCCCGCTTCGATGATGCGGTCGAACGGCGAGCGATCGACCATGAGGTCTTTGATGATCGGGAACGCTGATGCCCGCCACGGCTCGATCACGATCTCTGCGCCAGACTCAAACTGTCGCATGTGGAGCTGGCAGGTTGCCGTGCCGCGCTGGGGGCCATGCGCCTGGCCGTCGATCATCAACGAACAGGTGCCGCAGATGCCTTCGCGGCAGTCGTGGTCGAAGACCACGGCTTCCTTGCCTTCTTCAATGAGGCGTTCGTTCAAGATGTCGAGCATCTCAAGGAACGAGGCTTCATCACTGATCTCGGGGATCTGATGGCTTTCGAAGCGGCCCTGTGAATCAGGACCATCTTGGCGCCAGATCTTGAGGTTGATGTTGGAGAGGTTGTTCACGTGATGTCTCTTACTTCTCAGATGCGATTCAGATGATGGGACGGCAGCGATTACTTGTACGAACGCGTCGCGAAGTGGACGACTTCGTACTCGAGCTTTTCGCGATGTTCGATCGGCTCGGACGGATTGCCGCTCCACTCCCATGCCGTGACGTGGGCGAAGTCGTCGTCGTTGCGAAGCGCTTCGCCATCCTCGGTCTGGTGCTCAGAACGGAAGTGGCCGCCGCAGCTCTCTTCACGGGTGAGTGCGTCCTGGCACATCAGGATGCCGAGTTCGAAGAAATCGTCGACTCGTGCGGCCTTCTCGAGCGTCTGGTTCAGGCTCGTTCCTGAACCGGTGACGCGGAGGTCTTTCTTGAACTCAGCGTGGAGTGCCGGGATCTCAGCCAGCGCCTTCTCGAGGCCGACCTGGCTGCGATCCATGCCGCAGTAGTCCCAGATGATCCGGCCGAGTTCGCGATGGAAGTGGTCGGGGCCCTTCGTTCCGCCAATGTCGAGGTAGCCCTGGAAACGATCTCGCGCCTCTTGCTCAGCAGTGACGAAGGCCTCGTGCGTGGTGTCTGGGATCGGCTTGTTGAGTAGATCAGACAGGTACGGGGCAATCGTGTATGGGAGCACGAAGTACCCATCGGAGAGGCCTTGCATCAGCGCCGACGCACCGAGCCGGTTTGCTCCGTGGTCGGAGAAGTTCGCTTCGCCAATACAGAACAGACCGGGGATCGTCGTCTGCAGTTCGTAGTCGACCCACAACCCACCCATCGTGTAGTGGCTGGCCGGGTAGATGCGCATTGGCGTCTCGCGCGGGTCTTCACCGGTGATGCGCTCGTACATCTCGAACAAGTTCGAGTAGCGCTCGACGATGGTGTCAAGGCCGAGTCGGTTGATCGACTCAGCGAAGTCAAGGTAGACACCATTCTTGAGCGGGCCGACACCTTGCCCGGCGTCGACAGCACGCTTGGCAGCTCGCGACGACACGTCACGCGGTGCAAGGTTTCCGAAGCTCGGGTAGATCCGCTCGAGGTAGTAGTCGCGGTCGTCTTCGGGGATCTGCGCAGCCGGGCGGGTCTCATCGGCATCCTTCGGGACCCAGATGCGACCATCGTTGCGGAGCGACTCGGACATCAGCGTGAGCTTTGACTGGAAGTCGTCGGCCTGCGGGATGCACGTCGGGTGAATTTGCGTGTAGCTCGGGTTCGCAAACGCCGCCCCGCGGCGGTGTGCCCGCCACGCTGCGGTGACGTTGCACGCCATGGCATTGGTCGACAGGTAGAAGGCGTTCCCGTACCCACCGGTCGCGAGCACCACAGCGTGACCCGAGTGCGACTTGACCTCGCCATTCATCAGGTCGCGGGTGACGATGCCAGCACACTTGCCGTCGACGGTGACAACGTCGACCAATTCAATACGGTTCCAAAGCTTGACGTTGCCCAAGCCGATTTGGCGAGCGAGCTGCTGGTACGCGCCGATCAACAACTGCTGGCCGGTCTGGCCGCGTGCATAAAACGTACGGCTGACCTGGGCCCCACCGAACGAACGGTTGGCGAGCAGGCCGCCATACTCGCGAGCAAACGGCACACCTTGGGCGACCATCTGGTCGATGATTTTGACCGACACTTCAGCCAGACGGTGAACGTTGGCCTCGCGGGCACGGAAGTCGCCGCCCTTCACAGTGTCGTAGAACAGACGATGAACGCTGTCGCCATCGCCCTGGTAGTTCTTCGCCGCGTTGATTCCGCCCTGCGCAGCAATCGAGTGCGCACGCCGGGGTGAGTCGTGGAAGGTGAACGCCTCGACCTCGTAGCCGAGTTCGCCGAACGACGCAGCCGCCGACGAACCGGCCAGGCCCGTGCCGACCACAAGGATCTTGAACTTGCGCTTGTTGGCCGGGTTGACCAACTTCTGGTTGGCGATGTAGTTGTTCCACTTGTCGGCCATCGCGCCGTCAGGAATTTTGGAGTCGAGAGTGATGGTCATTCGCTGTGTCCTTCCTGATCGACGCAGCACGTGATTGCGTCGGGGTCGAATTTGATAACGCCGGCGAGCGTGGCGATCGGGAACGACACGTTGCCGACGACGATGATCGTGGCCACACCAGCAGCAGCGCCCTTGCGCCACTTGTTGAATCGGGGGTTGTTTGCACCGACCGACTGGAAAAGCGACCAGGTGCCGTGGAACAGGTGGATGCCGAGCGCAATATTCGCAACGACGTACAGGATTGCGACAGGAATACGGCTCAGCGATGCGTCAAGGTTGCGGTACACAGCGCCCTGCACGAAGTCCGGGTTGAGCCAGCCCCACGTGAGGTCCGCCAAGTGCCAGGCAATAAAGACCAAGACGATGAGGCCGGTCCAGCGCATGGAGCGACTGGCGAAGTTGGCGATCTGGTAATCCCGCGCCGACTGGTACTTGACCGAGCGGGCCTTGCGGTTGAGTTGGGTGAGCGACCATGCAGCGTGCAGGTGCAGCACAAGCGCACCGATCAGGCCGAGTCGTAGCAGCCACAGCGTGTAGCCGTGCGGCAGGATCGGCACGAGCAGTTCTCGGAGGAACTCGCCGTACACATCGATGTCGTACATCCGCTCATTGCCCTCAGTGACGACACCGAGGTACGCCTTAAGGTTGCCGATCATGTGCGACAGCACGAACCCGATGCCCATCAGGCCGGTGATCGCCATGACGTACTTCTTGCCGACCGCCGTGCCGTAAAGATCGAGCAGGAATGGTTTTCTCTTTGCTGCGTTCGCCTTCAAGGCGGTGCCCGTTACCGGGCCGCGGCTCAACATTTGTGCCATGGCATCGAAGCTACTCCGCCACGCCCGGCCTCGGCCCAATCCACCTCACACCAATCCCGGTGACGACCGTCGCTTTGCCAATCCCCGGGCGTCCACGTTTGACCCGAACGTCCACTTTGGCCCGAAGCACATCGGACGGTACATCGGACGCGAGATCGGTCCGCAAATCGGTGACCCCGGCGACCCTCTACCCACCCTGCTGCCACCCTTCTGCCCACCCTTCTGCCCACCCTTCTGCGGCGGAATGATGGACGTGGAAACCGGTGAGTTGGGATTTAGCCTTGCCGACCGGCCAGTATGGTCTGGTTGCTTGTGTCTACGTGCACAAGCGTGTTCAACACCCAATCTGCCCAGGAGGCATTACCCCGTGGGATCAATTCCATATCTCGCAGCGCTGTCGGCCATTGCCGCCCTCTGTGTCGCGTTCTTCTATTACAAGTCAGTCGAGAAGGAGTCGCCCGGAGACGAGCGCATGGTCTTCTTGATGACCGAGATCCAAAAGGGCGCCAAGGCGTTCCTCCAAGCCGAGTACAAATGGGTCAGTATCTTCGCTGGCGCCATGGCGGTGCTACTGGCAGTCGTCATTGCGCCGCTTGCCGCAGTCACCTACCTGCTCGGCGCATTCCTCTCGTCGGCAGCCGGTTACGCCGGCATGACCGTTGCGACGATGGCTAACGCCCGCACCACCGAAGCTGCAAAGCAAGGGCCCGGCAAGGCACTTCCCGTTGCCTTCCGCGGCGGCGCCGTTATGGGCTTCTCGGTCGCAGGCCTCGCCCTGCTCGGCCTCATGACCACGTACATCGTGTTCGTCACCCTCCTCGAGGTCGACCAAGCATTCGAAATCGTCACGGCCTACGGCCTCGGCGCATCGACGATCGCCCTCTTCTCCCGCGTTGGCGGCGGAATCTTCACCAAAGCAGCTGACGTCGGCGCCGACCTCGTCGGCAAGGTCGAAGCCGGTATCCCTGAAGACGACCCCCGCAACCCGGCCACCATTGCCGACAACGTCGGCGACAATGTCGGCGACGTTGCTGGCATGGGTGCCGACCTCTTCGAGTCGTACGCCGGCTCGATCATCGCACCGATCTCACTCGTCGCATTCGCTGGAGCGATCGGCGCCGAGCAGGCCGGCGACGCAAACGCACTGAAGTTCTTCGTCTTCCCGATGTTCGTCGCGTTCATCGGGATGGTCGCTTCGATTATCGGCTCCTTCCTCGTCAAGGGTGGCGATTCGACCGATTCGAAGCACCTGAGCAAGGCGCTGCACCTCGGTACGAACGTGGCCATGGCCATCACCGCCGTCGGCGTGCTCGGAGGTTCCTACTGGATCTTCGGCGACTCCGACAAGCCGTGGGGCCTTGCCGTCGCGGTTATCGGTGGCCTGGTCATTGGCTGGGCACTCGGCAAGACCGCCGAGTACTACACGTCGGATCACTACAAGCCGGTCCGGGACATCAGCCAGCAGACCGAAACCGGTCCAGCCACAACGATTCTCAAGGGCATCAGCATCGGCATGCAGTCGGTTGCGGCTTCGGTCGCTTTGATCCTGGCCGGTGTTGCCGTCGCCTACTGGGGTGGCCAGCAAGCATTTAGCAGCGACTCCGGTGGCATCCTCGACGTCGCCGATCTCGGTGGGCTCTACGGCATCGCCGTCGCCGCCATCGGCATGCTTGCGACCACCGGCATCGTTGTCTCCGTCGACGCGTACGGCCCAATCGCCGACAATGCCGGCGGTATTGCCGAAATGGCCGAGCTTGACCCGTCAGTACGTGAAGTCACCGACGCCCTCGACTCACTCGGCAACACCACCGCCGCAATCGCCAAGGGCTTCGCTGTCGGCTCGGCAGCGCTGACCGCACTCGCACTCTTCAAGAGCTTCGAGTTCGCCATCGCCACAGCCTCCGACGGGGCGACCGTGCTCAACCTCGACATTGGTGAGGTCGACGTGTTCTCCGGCCTCTTCATCGGCGCGGCGCTACCGTTCCTCTTCGCCGCACTCACGATCGACGCCGTCGGCCGTGCCGCAGCGAAGATGATCGAAGAGGTACGTCGCCAATTCCGCGAGATCCCAGGCCTGCGCGAAGGGCTTCCCGGCGTCATTCCGGACTCAGCTCGCTGTGTCGCAATCTCCACCGAGGCCTCGCTCAAGGAGATGATCATCCCGGGTGCCCTCGCCGTGGTCGTGCCGCTCGTCGTCGGATTCATCAGCGTCGACGCTCTCGGCGGCCTGCTTGCCGGTGCGCTCGTCACAGGCTTCGCCCTGGCCATCTTCATGGCCAATTCCGGCGGCGCTTGGGACAACGCAAAGAAGTACATCGAAGCCGGCGCGCATGGCGGCAAGGGCTCCGAGCAGCACAAAGCCGCTGTTGTCGGTGACACCGTTGGCGACCCGTTCAAAGACACCTCCGGGCCGTCGATGAACATCCTGCTGAAGGTCATGACGATCGTCAGCCTGGTGTTCGCATCAGCCTTCGTCTGATCAACACCTGACCAACTGAACAACTGAATGTGAGGGCGGGCCTGTGGGCCCGCCCTCCGTCGTTTTCCGGCGAGGTCAGTCGTCGTCAGAGAGGTCTGCGACAAAGTCAATGAGCTGTTCGACGGCGCCGACCAGTTCGGACGTGAGGTCGGCAAACGTGTTGACCTGGTTACGCAGACGCGGCCAGAAGCCGTCGAACGGAGCACCGAGCGCTGCGCACAGCCCTTCCTTCCAGGTGACCTCCGGGTCGTACGGGATGTCGGGCCAGGCGTCGAGGCCCATCACCTTCGGCCTGATGCCGGCCCAGACGTCGACGAACGGATGCCCCGTGATCAAGACGTTCGGGTCCTTGACCGTCTGAGCAATGCGCGTCTCTTTCGAGCCCGGCACAAGGTGGTCGAGCAACACGCCGAGCTTGCGCTGGCGGCCTGGCTGAAACTCTTGGACCATTGCTTTCAAGTCGTCAGCACCGTGCAGCGGTTCGACGACGATGCCGAGATCGCGAAGGTCGTCGCCCCAGACATGTTCGAGTAGTTCAGCGTCATGTTTGCCTTCGACCCAGATGCGGCTGGCGCGAGCGACGCGGGCTCGTCCGTCACTGGCAACCGACCCTGACGCAGTCGTCCGCTGCGTGACCGACTTGACCTGCTTGGGACGCACGAGCGTGACCGGCTTACCGTCGATCAGGAACCCGCCGGGCTTCCAGGTGAAGTGTCGGAGATATTGCGCGCGGTCTTTGAGCGTGACGCCCTCGGCGTTCCAGCGAGCGAGGCTGCCGACGAAATGACTCGACCGGTCTTCGATCACCATGCCGATTTCAACCACGATCGATGGGTATTCCTTCGGCTTCGCGCGGCCCATTCCGCCGTGGGAGTACTCATCCATGATGTCGCCGCTGAAACTCATATTCGAAACCATTGAGCATGACACGAAAACGTCGTTTGCGTCGAGCAATTGGTTGACATACAACCCGATTCTTCGACGCAGACGGCGTTTTGGGTTTAGGTGGTCGAGCGGCAGTGCCAGCCGTCGGCAGTGAGGACCAAGTCGCTCTCGCCGCCGTCCGGGAACCGGAAGGGCGCACGCACGCCACTGTGCGCAACGGCGATCGGCAAGATCAGTTGACCGAGAGGCAAGTCCTCGCCGGTGGTCCATCGATGCCAGCGGCAAGCGGGTGCCTCCGTGAGCTCGACGGCCAGTTCGCCGAGGATCTCGATCGAACCGTGCACGACGCCTGCCTGCTCGTAACCGGTTGACATGTCGGGCTGCGGGTCGAGGCGCTGCTCGGCAGCCGTGGCGTACCACTCGAGGTCAAAGGCGATGGGCGTCGGAACGCCGTAGCCCCGACCGAGCGCATCCTCGGGGTCCTCGAGCGATGCCGCATACGTCTCGTTGCCGATGGTCCACTGTTCCATCGGAGCTTCACGCGTGTGTTCGGCCCACATCGCCTCGCCTTTGACGATGAATGGATCGGCAAGCCTGACCGGCACGTCGAAGTCGGTGATGTGAAGCAGCGGTCGACCGGCCCGCGCGAGCGCCGCCCAGTACCAGGCCGTCCTGCCGAGAATGCGATGGCCAGAGATCACACCGAGGCTTGCGTCTGCGGCCCATGCGGCAAACACCCACTCTTCGACACTGCCTGGGTGTCGACCGTCGTGCAAACCGCCGGTGCCCGAGTTCGCTGCGAAGTCCGACATCATCAGGCAGACTACGGGGGTGTTGCGATACCTGAGCCTCGACTGGATCAACGCCCTGACCGCAGAAGTGGCAGCGAGCGAACACCTCCGGGACATTTCATCGACGCACACGATCGGCGTCACGCAAGTCGTGTCCGACGGCCCCGAGGGCGACATCACCTATCACTTGCAGGTGGGTGACAGCACGGCCTCGTTCGGCGCCGGTGCAGCCGACCCCGAGGACGTCAAGATGGAACAGGGATGGGATACCGCAGTCGCCGTGGCGACCGGCGAGCTCAACGCCCAGGAAGCCTTCATTGGCGGCCGCATCCGCCTGTGGGGCGACCAGCAGAAGTTGCTTGACAACCAGGCAGTGTTCGGGGCACTCGATGCAGTGTTCGCCCGCGTGAAAGAACGCACGACCTACGAGTAACACTCCGGCTGGTTCGGCAGCTCGTTTAGTCTCAGCCCATGCCAGAGATGCCCGAAGTTGAGGCACACGCCGAGCGACTTCATCGCCAATTCGCTGGCCGCGTGCTCACGAAGTTCACGCCGTTCAACTTCACCGCGTTGAAAACCGCCGTTCCTGCGCCTGAGGCGGCATACGGCCTGCCGTTGCTCAGCGTTGGCCGCCGCGGCAAGTACTTGATCCTGCTTTTCGAGCCGATCAGCTTCGTGATCCACCTCATGCAGGGCGGTCGGCTTCTCGCCGACACCAAGCTCTCGGCAAAGCCACGCGGTGGTCAAGCCCGCTTCATCTTCGAACCCATCGAACTCGGCGACGGCGGTATCGACGAGACAGCGTTACTGCTGACCGAACAGGGCAAGGAGCGGCGTGCCGGGGTGTGGTGTGTGCCGTCGGCCGACTTGGAAGCAACGCTCCCACTCGCCAAGCTCGGTCCCGAAGCGGCCGGGATTGACCCAGTCGACTTGGCTGAGTTGTTCGCAGCGAAGTCGATGCGCGTGCATGGCTTCCTGCGGCATCAGGGGATGGTGGCGGGCATCGGCCGTCGACTCTCGAACGAGATCTGCCACGCCGCACAAATCTCGCCATTCGCCACGACCAAGCAGCTTGGTGCCGATGGTGCCACCAAGGTGGCAGCGGCCATTGACCATTGCCTCGCCGACGGGCTGGCCTACGAACGGACCAGGCAAGACATGAGCTCGTCGAAGGACCGTCCGAGTGCTGTCCACAACCGCGCCGGCGAGGTCTGCCCCGTCTGTTCCGACACCGTCAGAGACGTCGAGTATTCGAGCTACACCGTCAACTACTGCCCGACCTGCCAGACCGGCGGCAAGGTGCTCGCCGACAACACGACCAGCAAGTTCCTCAAATAGCGGTCACGCTGTGTCAGGCACAGTGTGACCGCGGCTCTCCTGCTGGGGTGACCCTCGTCGCTCGCCCGTAACCCTTCCCAAGCGAGTCGTTATGGTCCAAACGTGACCCAACTCGCTCCCTCCACTGCCGCCGCCCCTCCGGCCGCGCAGGAGTACCGCATGGGCCAGCGAGAACTGCTGACGCTGATGTCAGCGATCATGGCGCTGATGGCGCTCGGCATCGACACCATGCTGCCCGCCTTCGACGAGATCCGCCAGACGTTCAACCTCGGTGAAGCTTCACCTCGCGCCGGCCAGGTCATCACGGTCTTCTTCATGGGACTCGCCATCGCCCAACTCGCCTGGGGGCCAATCGCTGACCGCTTCGGCCGCAAGCCGGTCCTGTACGCCGGCAGCGCTATCTACATCGTCGGTGCCGCAGGTTCGGCCTTGGCCCCCACCTTCGAGCTGCTGCTCCTCAGCCGTTTCGTCTGGGGCATTGGCGCTGCAGGCGCCCGGGTGGTTGCGACTGCGATCATTCGCGACCGCTTCGAGGGTAGCCAAATGGCGAAGGCGATGTCGCAGGTGATGGCCGTCTTCATGCTTGTGCCGATCCTCGCTCCGACCATCGGCGCCGGAATCATTGCCCTTCTTCCCTGGCGCGCCATCTTCTGGTTCTGCGCGATCTTCGCCGTGGTGATCATGCTCTGGAGCGTCCGGATGCGCGAGTCGCTCAACCCTGCGAACCAGCGACCGCTGCAGTTCCGCTCGACAACGAAGGGGTACGTCGAAGTCGCACGCACGCCGGTCACATCGGGCTACACCAACGCAACAATCTTCTTGCAGGGTGTGTTCACGACGTACCTTGCGAGCAGCGAGCTCATTATTAGCGAGGTATTCGACCGAAAGGCACAGTTCCCGCTGATCTTCGGACTGGTCGCTGTGCTCTTCGCCGCCGGAGCGATCATCAACGGCCGCATCGTCGTGCGGGTCGGCGTGCATCGACTCATCAACTCGGCCTACGCACTGCTGATCCCGTTCACTCTGCTGTTGTGCGTCATCTCGATCGCGGCCGGCGGGCAACCAAGCATCTGGGTGTACATGCCGGTGCTCGCCCTGACGTTGTCGTCGTTCATGTTCCTCAT
>NZ_JBDNIJ010000443.1:0-1231 GCF_041688325.1 Ilumatobacter sp. | reverse complement strand
TCGCGCTGCTGGACCGTCGAACGGCTTGGCGTTGCCAGTGTCATTGAACTCGCCACACGTCTGACACTTGAGTTTCTTCTTGGTCAGCAAGGCTCCGACGCCGACGAGCACCTTCGATCGAAAGGTCCGCTTGGCGAGCAGACCCTTGTTGCCACAGTTCCAGCAACGGAACTCACCTTCACCATCGACCCGCACGTCTTTCATGTGATGACCATACGTCAACTCCGAATCGGCAGCGACAGCTGCCTGAGTCGCTTGCTAACTCTGCGACACCCGTCCGTCATGATGGATCGGGAAGAGAACATCACCCTCGGTTCCAGCGGACCCCAATCAACGACGAGTAGTTTGGAGGTACGCGATGACCGGGGTCCGCCGGTATGCAGAAAGACAACTGAGCCTCGACTTGGGGCAGGAAGTAGACCCACACGTGTTCGAGATCGACGAGAAAGGTGAGCACGGTGAAGTCT
Source organism: Ilumatobacter sp. (assembly GCF_041688325.1). Taxonomy (GTDB): domain Bacteria; phylum Actinomycetota; class Acidimicrobiia; order Acidimicrobiales; family Ilumatobacteraceae; genus Ilumatobacter_A. The sequence continues at coordinate 764 of NZ_JBDNIJ010000443.1, read as the reverse complement.
TCACGCGCCGGTGGGTCGTTGAATTGATTCTCGACCTCTCCGGCTTCACTGTCGATCAAGATCTCGGCGGCCTGGTTGCTGTCGAACCATCGTGCGGTTCGGGGGCCTTCCTTGCCCCGATAACGGAGCGCCTGATCGAGTCATGTCGCATGCACGACCGTCCGTTGACTGACGTTCGTTCAGCGCTTCGGGCCTTCGATCTGCTCCCGACGAACGCGGAACTCGCGCAGAAGGCTGTCGCTGGAGCGCTTGTCGAAGCCGGCCTGGGTGACGCAGAGGCCAAGTCGATATCGCTGGACTGCGTCCAGTGCGGCGACTTTCTACTCACCTCGCACGGCGACGATGTGGCGGATTTCGTGCTCGGCAATCCGCCATACATTCGCCTGGAGGACGTACCGACTGCGCGTAGTGCTGCCTACCGTCGGGCGTGTCCGACGATGCGGGGACGGAGCGACATCTTCGTCGGATTCATCGAGATGGGCCTCCGGATCTTGAAGCCGGATGGAGTGCTCGGCTTCATTGTCGCCGACCGCTGGATGCACAACCAGTACGGCTCCGACCTTCGCCGGCTCGTCTCTTCAAGCTATGCCGTCGAGGCGATTGTGTCGATGCACGATGTCGAAGCGTTCGAAGAACCAGTGTCGGCATACCCGGCGGTCACCGTGATCCGTCGGGCCGAGCAGTCGACAGCGGTCGTCGCCAACGCGACAAAGTCTTTCGGTGAAGCGAATGCGCCGTCGCTGACGAAGTGGGTGAACTCCCGC
>NZ_JBDNIJ010000094.1:0-1815 GCF_041688325.1 Ilumatobacter sp. | reverse complement strand
TGGGTCGAGGTCTGGAACGACGATCCCAAACCGTTCGTCTGGCACAAAACAGCCGACGAAATCCTCGAACGACTCGGCCGCTACTGCGCCGACGTCACCAACACCGAATTACCAGACGAAACACCGTGACAGGACACTAGGAACGGTGACGTCTCCAATCGCGAGGCTGGCAATCATCACCGCCTCAAGCGACGGGACTACCGCAGCAACAATCCGGCCGCCTGAGACGAGGGGACACTCGAACGGCTCCCACCCGCGCACCCGACGATGCGCCCAAGCAGTTCGGCAAGCAATCGTTCAAGGCTCGATTGATGTAGCTCAGACGACACTGGGTCGGTGTTCCCTTCGAACCCGGTTACGACAAAGGAAGAATCGAGGCTACGTAGGCAAGAGTTCGTCGCGACTTCATGCGGGCGCCATGGGGGTGTCAACGGGAGACGACATGGTGGTCAACGATGATGACCATCGACCAACTCCCCGCCCTGCTCGCCGAGGCCGCGAACGCTGCGCGCCATGCCTACAGCCATGCGATAGCGACGCTGGACGGTACGGAACGTCGGCGGACCGTGGGGCCCGGGGCCGACGGCACAGAGACGTACCTGCTCGACGTCATCGTGGAACGTCCGATCCTCGATGTTCTCGAATCCGCCCGCGTCAACGTGCTCTCCGAGGAGGTCGGTTGGATCGACAGAGGCTCAGCGGCGACGATCGTGATGGACCCCGTCGACGGCACGGCGAACGCCGCAGCAGGCATCCCTATCTGCGGATTCGCAGCAGCTGCGGTGATCGACGATCGAGTCGAGTTCGCCCTCGTCGAGTGGTTCGACACCGGACGGACCTGGACCGCCACACGCGGCGAGCGGTCCGTGAGCGTTTCGATGCAGACGAGCCTCGATGGCGTTTCGCTGTCGATGCTGCGTCCGCGAGCGGCAACTCGTCCGGCCTGGCACGAGCTGGCCGAGCGGGCCGATCGCATCCGGGTGCTCGGTACGTCGGTACTCGAGGCCGGACTGGTAGCTGACGGCGCGGTCGACGCGTTCTGCGACCCCGGCGGCGACGTGCACCGAATCGTCGATGTCGCTGCGACCTCGCTCATTGTCGAGAACGCGGGTGGTCATGTGTGCGACGTGTGGGGCCGGCCGTTCACGTTCGATCCCGATCTGTCGAAGCGTTGGAGCGGCGTATTCGCATCGTCGGCCGGTCTTGCCGAGGAGATCGTCGACGTGGTGACACGCCACGCGCCGGCCCCGCCGCCGCAGGTCAGCGTCAGGTGATTTGGCGGTTGACCCAGTTGGAGACGACTTCGATGGCTCCGACGATGACGAAGATGCACAAGATGATGCCGCCGGTGACTTCGAAGTTCAGTGTTCGCATCGAGTTGCTCAACATGAAGCCGATGCCGCCTGCGCCGACGATGCCGAGCACGGTCGAGGCGCGCAGGCTGACGTCGAAGATGTAGAGGCCTTGGCTGACGAGAGCTGGCCACACTTGGGGTGCAACGCCAGAGGCGGTGTCCTGAAGCCGGGAGGCGCCGGTGGACACCACTCCTTCGCGTGGGCCGGATCGGGCTTCTTCGATGGTGTCGGCGAACAGTCGTGTGGAGAATCCGAAGATGCCGACGGCCAGTGCGAGCGTTCCGGTTCTGGGGCCGAGCCCGAGTGCTGCGACGAACAGCACGGCGAGGACAAGTTCGGGGGTGGCTCGGACCAGGATCATCACGAAGCGGGTCACTCGAAAGACGAGTCTGCTCGGCGCGACGTTCGATGCTGCGAGGAACGAGAGCGGCAGCGCGGCGAGCATTGCCATGAACGTCGC
>NZ_JBDNIJ010000442.1:0-7655 GCF_041688325.1 Ilumatobacter sp. | reverse complement strand
GGATCGCAGGAGCGATTGGAGCCGTCTACAGCCTCACCGGGCTGATCGAACAACCCGGCCCGAAACGTGCGCTCGCAACAGGCTGCTGGGCCATGGTCGCGATCCTGTCGCGGACCACGAGCGGCTGGGCATGCGCGATCACGATCCTGATGGTCGCTGCCTGGTTCGCTCTGGGTCGACGCGGGCCGACCGCCCGTAAGTGGTGGTGGGCCGCCGCTCTGGCGGGCGCGCTCCCGCTCATCGCCGGCGCTTCGGTCAACTACGCGAAGTTTCGACATCCTTGGTTGTTTCCGCTCGACAAGCAGGTGTGGACCCAGCTCAGCGAACATCGCCGCGATGCGCTCGCGGCCAACGGCGGAGGCCTGGTCAACCCGAGGTTCTTCACCACCAGCCTCGTGAACTACCTCCGGCCCGACGGCATCCGCTTCACGACGATCTTTCCGTACATCACGCTTCCGGCAGAGCCCGCCCGAGCGTACAACGGCGCGTTCCTCGACCAGACCTACCGGACCGGAAGCATCACGTCCTTCATGCCAGGGCTGTTTGTACTCAGCATCACCGGGATCGTGGTCACATTTGCTCGCCGAGCCGATGAGCGGCTGCGGTGGCTCCGGTTCCCGATTTTCGCCGCCCTGGGTATCACTGGTGGCGTGATGTTCTACGGGTACGTCTCGCATCGCTACACCGCCGAGTTCTTCCCAGTTCTGGTGATGGCGGGTGGCGTCGGAGCAGTCGTCCTGCTCGGTCGCGTCGACGCTACGCACCCGGTTCTCCGCCGCACAGTTGTCATGGTGAGCGCCCTCGTCGTGATGTTCAGCGTTGCTGCGAACACGGCGGTGTCTCTGCAGGGCGAACGAATCGAGGCGGGAGGCACACCGCTACGCAACTATGTCATCGTGCAGCATCGCCTGAGCGAATGGACCGGCAATCCACTCGATCGCTTCGTGAGGCAAGCCGACGACCTGCCAGACGATGCGCCCGCTGACGAACTCCATATCGTCGGCGATTGTGATGCGTTGTACCTGGCAACGGGAGATCTCTACCTGCCGTGGGTGCCGGTCGAGGTACGCGATGTCGTTCTCCAGATCGAAGTGGTCCGCGAACTTGATGAGCCAACGGGCGGTGCGAACGAGGCCGGAGTCGTGCTGGCCTCCTTCGACGGCATCGAGGACAGAGACATCGTGCTCGAACGAACAGGCGACGACCTGTACCGGATCGTCCAAGGCGTTGGTGAACTCCGGTCGGTCGGCCCAGAGTTCGAGGCGTCCCCGAGCCTGCCGTTCTATTTGACGATCACCGTCGACACCCGCAATTCGCGCTACAACGTCGAAGGGCCATTGCTCACCTTCGACAGCGTTCCTCTGTCGGGCCACGCCGGGGATTGGTACAGCTTGCCAACGTTGCTCAGAGTACGCGACGCGCCGGACGCGGTTGCAGCCGCCTACGGAATCAGCGTCACACGGTTGGTGACGGGTGTCCCGGCCCTGTGCGCCGACCTCCTCGCGGCGGTCTGAGAGCTGCGACCGTTCAGCCGGCTGTCGATCATCGGACGAGGAGTTCGCACCACGCGCTGAGTGTCGTCTCGTCCGGCGTGATTGCGGTGACGATCACCGGCGCGGTCGGGCTCTGTTCGATCGGTCGGGGCATGCCGATGTCTCCGAGCTCGACCGGCGCAGCCGTCGGCTCCGCTGCCAGGCGTTCTGGATCGTCGGTGAGTGGCAGCGTCGCGACCAATGCGCTGTTCACGATGACACGCCACACTCGCTGATCAAGGTCGGCATGCAGCCGCACCGTGACCGGACCTGACGACAGGTCGAACCAATCGGAAACGTCCTCGAGGAACGGGACTGCGCCAACGATGCGCATCCGCATTGCTCCGTCGACTTCGACGAGGATATGCGTCAAGGGCTCGTCGTCGAATCGGACGACCTCGATGCGTTGGGACGATTGAGCTCCTCGCTCTGGCATCTCCGGTCGCGCCATGACCTCGAAGGTCACATCGGCGATGCCGAGAACATTCGAGCGTTGGACCGTGCCATCGTCGGAGAGAATCGAATCGGTGGCGACCACTCCGGCGCAGTCACCGACGACGAGGAGGCGTTCAGAGGAAGCCTCCACTGGCACGTCGGTCCAGCCAGCGACTGCCATTGGCGCCATCTCGTCGATGGCATTGACGCAGGTCGGGGTCGGGAGCTGCGAGAGTATTTTCACCGTCGCTTCGAGTTCGGAGTCAGCCTGCGGTTCGACAGGCGCGAATCGCATCATGGTCTCGTCGGCCCCCGATCCAGTCAAAGCCGGGATCCAGCCGATAGTCACCCCGTCTACCGCGAGTACGAATAAGCCCGCGGGACCGTTGAAGTCGAGCCGGATGCGGTGTGTCGCGTCGGCGGCGACATCAAGCCACTCACTGCTCGCGCCCACAAAATCGACGCTGAAGCTGTACCGCACTCGGCCGTCACCGTCGGATTCAACCGAAACGACGGTCGGTGTCGGGGCAGTCGATCGAGCGAGCTCGCGACGCGCTGCCGACATGGGGCGGCGTGGATAGGTGATGTCGAGCACGAGCGGCTTGATCTCGAACAGATCCCACACGCCTTTGGCCCGGTCGCTTGCAACGTAGAGCGCGTCGCAGGCTCCGACGATCGCCATGTCACCGAATCCAGCGGACGCTGGGAGCCCACGGACGATCGCCGCCGACCGCACCGCCGCGTCGATGACCGATCCGCACGACTCAGAACGGGGTTCTGGTTCATCGATCTGCACGGTGGCACCGAGTTCTGCTGCAAAATCATTGAGGATCACCCTCGGCGCTCGAACGATCCCGCTCTCGGCTTCGACGACAGCAAGACGCGCCAGTTCTTCACCGTTTCCGACGACCACGATGTTGGCTCCATCCCGACGCACGGTCAACGGCATCCGGAGCCCGCCGAGACTGGTTTCCCACCTCCCGGATGCAATCAAGTCGGAGCCCTCGGACACTTCAAAACGCATCCGGCCGTGGCCGTCGCCAGAAAGTGAGACGACGACGGGTACCTCTCCGGCAAGGGAAGCGATCGCCACAGGGGCGTCTGCTGTCGAAAACCCGGGAACGAAGACGGCGAGTTTGAGCCACTCGTAGTAGGCGCTGTCCCATGGCGCCGAGGCATCGGGTCCGGCCGCGAACAACTCAGTGCACGACCCGCGCACGAAGATGGCATCCGCAGGCGCCACCTTCGGCAGATTCCAACCGATCGCGACGTCTGGCTGCGACAGCTGGACTGGGCCACGATCCAATGGCCCGAGCGTGGCAGCGAGTAGAGCGCCCAGTGTGACGCTCAGGACCCCGACGACGGTGAAGCGAGATCGACGTGGTGACGGGTTATCGCGGTTGGTCAGGCCCACGACGCAGGCAATCGCCACAGCACCGGCCACCAGGCCGCCGACGACCGGATGAGTGAGCGCTGCCAGTACGCCAGCTCCGACGAGGGTGAAGCCGCGACCAGCGCTTGCCCGTTCGGCAAACGCGAGGGCTGCGGCAACCGCGAACACAACAGGCGCGACAATCCAGGCCCACGATTCGGCCCGCGCGCTCGGCGAGATCGCAACGATTGCACAGGCCAATCCGATTGCCGCCCCAGCGCCAAGCACAGATGGAAGCCGGCCCTGGGTTTCGAGCCTGCGAGCAACAGTTCGCGTCACCGACCCAATCGATATGGCTGCGAGAAGCCAAGCAGCGGCCATCGAGAGGGCGCTGGCGTTCGTCGGGTGACTCCCATTCAAGACGATGAATGGGATGCGTACGATCGACGGCAAGATGTTGGCTGTGTGGAAGGTTGCCGTTTCACTTCCCGATGCGACCATTTCGGCGAGCAGGGTTCCTCGCGGCGGAACGTCGGCCAGGTTGAGAAACGAGTTTGCACGGAGGTCGAAGAATCGTTGCGATTGTCCGATGTGACCCGATGCGGGCATCAGCCGCCCCGAGAGTCCAGCGACAGCGAGCATCGAGGCGCCGACGGCGAGTCCGGTCAGCGCCATCGGCGACCACCGGCTCGGGCGATTCAGGCTCACCGCCCCCGGAGCGGACCTTCGATCAGCCTCACGACTGTCGAGCCGGCGCCGCATCCGCTGGACCGGGGCCTCGACGAGATACCACGAAGCTGTGACCGCCGCAGCTGTCACCGCCAGACCGACAATGGCCCGAACGAGACCGTTCCACTCGGCACCCAGGCGCCGGACGGCGACGAACACCGCCAAATGCCAAAGGTACAAACCGTACGAGACGATGCCCAACGCCCGCAGCGGACGCCATTCGAGACACCGGACGAGCCACGGGCGACGCTGTTGCACGCCTTCGCTGATCAACACCGCGACCATCAACGCCGTGCCGACCGCGACGAGCGTGAACCCGCCGCGGTAGTACCAGAAACTGGTCGCGTTCGGGCCGAACAATGCAGCGATGAGAAGAGCCACGGCGACGACCGGCGCCCCGCGAATCAGCACAGGGAAGCGATCGACTCGTCTGCCGCGCGCATGCAGGGACGCCACCAGCGCGCCAACGAGCAGGGCGTCGACTCGGGTGTCCGTGCGCAAGTAGGGCGTCAACCATCCGTCGGACTCAAACCGGACGGCTCGCCACACACCGACAGCAATCATGACGCTGATGAGCGCGCTCGATACGAACGCGGGTCGCCGTCGCAACGGAATGACCAAGAGGACCGCGAACGGCCAGAGCACATAGAACTGCTCTTCAATCGACAGCGACCAGAGGTGACCGAGTTCTTCGAGGAAGAACGGCCCGTCGGCGAGAGCGGCCCAGTTGGTCATGAACATCAACACGGCGACGACGCTCGTGACCATCGCCTCAGGCGTCCCCGTCACCGGGTACCCGGTGGCCACGTTGTAGACGATAACTGCGATCAGGAAGAACGCAAGTGGGGGCAACAGTCGGAACGCCCGGGCGCGCCAGAACAAGGCAAAGTTGATCTTGCCCGTCTGCTGCTGTTCGCGCAGCAAGAGGTCCGTGATCAAGAATCCACTGAGCACAAAGAACACGTCGACACCCAAGAATCCGCCCCTAAAGGCCCCGCCTTCGTACAGGAACGAGAGCGGCCAGGTCGGCCGCAGCATGCCGAGATGCAACATCACGACGACGAAGACAGCAACGCCTCGAAGACCATCGAGCGCCGGTATGCGGCCGCGGCGTTGCGCGGAGAATTGTGAATCGTCCGTGCCGGCGTCATGGACGAGCGTCGTGTTCGATCGACCCGTCGTGACCACGTCGCTACTATACTCATCGCAACGGATCACGGGCCTCATCAGCGCCATCGGCGATGGTCTGGGTCGGTCTTATTGCGGTGCTCGCCCTCTACCTCGCGTTGGTCTTCGGGTTCTTTGCGGTCGGCCACCAGAACATCACGTACGCCTTCGGGAGGTCATTCGGGATCTCGTTGCTGTGTGGAGTCACCCATCTCCTACTGATTGCGCATCCCGGGCGCAGATGTTCGTGCGCGGCCAGTCACGCTGCTGTTCCTCGTGGGGGTCCCTTGGAACATCGCCGACTTCGTTCGACTCCCAGAACGCGAGACGAACTTCGACAGCAAGAGTTTCATCCTCTGCGTTGCCGGGTGGTTGGTTCGCGAAACCGATGCGGGCAGGATCTCAAGCATCGAGGTCTCTGACGACTTTGAGTCGCTGCTCACGGTCAGCCTCGCGCTCGCTCAACGACGCGACGATCAGCCGGTCGTCGAAGAGTTCTGCCGGTTCGTCACCGCTGCTACCAACTTCGACCTCGACCTCGACCTTGACATCGGCGATCGGGTCACCGTTGGCGGTGACGCAACCGATTCACGCGGCCCAAGAGATTGCTCGCGAAGCCATCGCGCAGGTTTAATCGCCGTTTGACGACGTCATAGACACCGAGCATCTTTTTGTCGAGGTAGATCGAGGCCGCCTTGACGCCGCCGTCGTCCGGACGGGCTCGATAGTCCGTGGCCTGGGTCAGCGGGTCGCTTTCGCGCTGGAAGTAATACAGCGCCAGAGACTGGCGGCCAACATGGTCGGGACAGGTCATTGGATCCGGGTGGCCGTGGTACGAGGTCTCGTCCGTGGTGAACACCACGAGCCGGTTCCCGATCGGGGCAACCCGCTCGACGCATCGGCTGCGGTCTTCGTTCCAGAACTCCAACTCACCGCCCCAATCGGCGTGCCATTCCCGATTTAGGTACAGCAAAATGTTCACGCGGCGTCGCCAGTCGAGGTGCGTGTGATGCGATGTGAAGTCAGCGTGGAGGTTGAGGTAGCCGCCGCGGAAGCTTTGATGCAGGCCGCCGCCGTCCATTTCTGGGTCAACGAGAAGCCCGCTGAACCCGGTCAGTTGTTCGAGGTATGCAACAAAGCGATCTGAGGTGAGCTCGCGGGTGATCCTGCGCAGCGTTGCATCCCAGGCGTCGGGTTCCTGGCTTGCGTACTTGCGCTCGTTGACGTGGAGATAGCTCTTCCAGGAGGCATCTTCTATCGGCGGGAACCCGCTGCACGCCCGCTCGAATGCGCCTTGATCCAGCAGCCCGTCCAGCACCACATGCGGAAACGGGGCAGCTGAGGCGTAGCGCTCGCGGTCGGCGGCGAGCGTCGATTCGAGCCGAGCGAATTGGACCACTTCTGTCTGCGATTCAGTCAACTCTGTCCCCTTCCAGAACCAGCCATACCTTGGCGAGCGTGGGAAATATACAGTTGTGTGATTGCGCGTGTCCAAATTCATACGCGGTTAGAATCTGGTCTGTGCGGAAGTATCTCAAGCGAGCGACGCGGCGATAAATGAGCGGGTCGAAACTGCTCATCTTCATTCCTGCTTATGATGCGATGCTTCACATTGAAAGCGTGATCGGGCGAATTCCTCGCGACCTTCAGCCCGAGTTCGACCCGACGATCGTGATTATCGACGACGCGTCGAGTGATGCGACTGCCACCGTTGCAAGTCGCGCGCTTGAAGCGAGCGACCTCACCTATCCCTGGGAGGTCCTGGCCAACCCGTTGAACCTCGGGTATGGCGGCAACCAGAAGCTCGGATACCGGTACGCCATCGCGCATGGCATGGACGTCGTGGTGATGATCCACGGTGACGGGCAATACCCGCCTGAGGCCACCGCCGCCATCGCTCGCGCTGCCCTCGGCGCCGGTGCCGCATTCGGTTCGCGGTTCGGCAAATCCAACGGTGCGCGTGCCGGCGGCATGCCGCGCTACAAGTACGTGGGCAACCAACTCCTCACACGCCTGCAGAACCGACTGCTGTCGACCGACCTGACCGAGTTCCACTCTGGCTTCCGCGCTTACTCGGTGAACACGCTGCGCCAGATCCCATTCGACCTGTGCGCGAACGACTTCCACTTCGACACTGAGATTTTCATCCAGTGCATCCGCCTCGGCATCGACATCGCCGAGTTCTCGATCCCGACGCGCTACGGCGACGAGGTCTGCCACGTCAACGGGATTCGCTACGCCCGCGCGGTCGTCGGTCAAAGTGTCAAGTCGAAGTTGCAAGAGTTCGGCTTGTCCTACGAGCGCAAGTACGACATCCATCCGCCCGACGATCCGTACGAGTCAAAGATCGGTTTTGACTCGCCATCAGAATCTGCGCTCGATGCCGTCCCCGATGGATCCCGGGTCGTTGACTTCGGGTC
>NZ_JBDNIJ010000093.1:0-7760 GCF_041688325.1 Ilumatobacter sp. | reverse complement strand
GTTTGAGCTTCAGGAGCCGAGGAACAGCTTGTAGGCAGGGTTCTCGGACTCGTTCCAAAAGCGATAGCCGATGTCATCCAGGAATTCCCGGAACGCCTCGGCATCACTCGTCGGGACCTGCATGCCCACCAGGACACGCGCGAGGTCGGCGCCGTGGTTGCGGTAGTGGAACAGCGAAATATTCCACGCCGGGTTCATCGCCGTGAGGAAGCGCAGGAGTGCCCCGGGCCGCTCAGGGAACTCGAACCGGTAGAGCACCTCGTCAGATGCATGCGCCGACTTACCGCCCACCAGGTGACGGACGTGAGCCTTCGCGAGCTCGTCGGCGGTGAGGTCGATGGCGTCGAAGCCGGCCTCGTCGAACGCATCGGCCAACTCGATCGTCTCGCCGCGCGACGACGCAGCAATGCCAACGAAGACGTGCGCTTCCGCCGAGTCGCTGATTCGGTAGTTGAACTCGGTGACGTCACGCTCACCGATGACTCCGCAGAACCGGAGGAAGCTCCCGGGTTGTTCGGGGATCGTGACGGCAAAGATCGCCTCGCGCTGCTCGCCGTAGTCGGCGCGCTCTGCCACAAATCGCAGACGCGTGAAGTTCATGTTTGCGCCGCAGGCGATAGCGACGAAAGTCTGGTCGACGACGCCGGTCTGCTGAACGTATTTCTTCATACCAGCAATTGCGAGCGCTCCTGCGGGCTCGAGGAGCGACCGGGTGTCGGTAAAGACGTCTTTGATCGCAGCGCATGTTTCGTCAGTGTCGACAATGATGACGTCGTCGACGTACTCCTGGGCCAGCCGGAACGTCTCCTTGCCAACCTGTTTCACTGCGGTGCCATCGGAGAACAGCCCGACCTCATTCAGCGTGACGATGTGGCCGGCGCGCAGCGAGTCGGCCATGGCCGTTGACTCGTCATGCTGTACCCCGATGATTTTGATGTCCGGGCGAACCTGCTTCACAAATGCAGCAACCCCGGCAATCAGGCCACCACCACCAATCGCCACGAAGATCGCGTCGATCGGGCCGCCGTGCTGGCGGAGGATTTCCATGCCGATTGTTCCCTGGCCAGCGATCACGTCGGGATCGTCGAACGGGTGCACCAGCGTGAGCCCACGTTCTGCTTGTAGCTCAAGCGCGTGCCGGTACGCCTCGTCAAAGCTCTCTCCGTACAACACAACCTCTGCTCCGCGCTGGCGCACCGCGTCGACCTTGAGTGACGATGCCGTCGAGGGCATCACGATCACGGCCTCACAGCCGAGACGGTTGGCCGCGAGGGCGACCCCCTGGGCATGGTTGCCCGACGAGCAGGCAATGACGCCGCGCGCCCGGTCCTCCTCGGCGAGCTGAGCCATCTTGTTATAGGCCCCGCGGATCTTGAACGAAAAGACCTCCTGCAAGTCTTCGCGTTTGAAGAAAACCCTGTTACCCAATCGACGAGACAGCCCGGGCGCTGGCTCCAGCGGCGTCTCGATGGCAACGTCGTAGACCTTTGCATTGAGAACCCGAAGGAGATAGTCGATGTCGCTCACATCACCCAGTCTGGCCGGTGTGCAGCGAATGCCCGGCGATCCGATTGTCAGCGCGAGCTTTGTCGGGCTATTGAGCGAGGCAGAACGCTTTCACGGTGCCCCATCGCGACGGGTGGAGCCAACGCGTCGACCGTTCGCTGCGTTCAACTCGGACAGCGTCAAACATTTCACGCAAGCCGACGCAGATTCAGGTAAACCGTTGGTATGACAATCGCAGCCGACGATCCGTCGTCCACCGCGCCCGGAGCTGCACCGATCCGACCGATCGTCATTGCCGCCAACCGGCTCCCGGTGATGCGCGACAACACAACGGAGAACGGCTGGGCACCGAGCCCCGGCGGCTTGGTTCGGGCGCTCCTACCCATGCTCCGGTCATCAGGCGGCACCTGGGTCGGCTGGACCGGTACGCCCGACGATCCAACCGAGCCCTTCACCGTTGATGGCGTCGACTGCTACCCGATCGACATCAGTGCCAAAGAAGTCGAGCTCTACTACGAGGGTTTCTCGAACGACGGCCTGTGGCCCCTCTATCACGACGCACTTCGCGAATCGACCTACGACATTGCTCAGTGGGAGGCCTACCAGCGGGTCAACGAGCGCTTCGCCATCACACTGGCGAACATCGCTCCCCCGAACGCCATCGTCTGGATCCACGACTACCAGCTCCAACTGGTCCCAGCGATGCTCCGTCAGCAGCGTCCCGACATCACCATCGGCTTCTTCTTGCACATCCCGTTCCCGCCGTACGAGCTGTTCTCTCGGCTGCCGTGGCGCAACGAAATTATCGATGGCCTCCTCGGATGCGACCTGATCGGATTTCAGCGACCGAAGGGCGCGACCAACTTCGCTGCATGCGCAAGCCAGCTGCGTAAGTCTGACATCGGCGAAAACGTCATCCACAATGCCGGGCACCGGACCGAGCTTGGCGTGTTCCCAATTTCGATCGACTTCGCCGAGGTCGAAGAAATGGCGGCGGGTCGTGCCACACGCAAATTGACCAGTCAGATTCGCACCCGCCTCGGCGATCCCGAGGTCATCCTGCTCGGCGTCGACCGGCTCGACTACACGAAGGGCATCGGCCTGCGATTGCGGGCCTTCGGAGCGCTGCTCGAGTCGGGCGAACTCGACCCTGAGCGTTGCGTGATGGTGCAGGTCGCGACACCGACTCGCGAAGCGGTCGAGCACTATCAGGACGAACGCCGCGAGATCGAACGGCTCGTTGGTGAGATCAACGGACGCTTCAGCCGGATTGGGCTCCCTGTCATCCACTACCTGTACCAAACGCTGTCGTACGACGATCTCATTGCTCTGTACCGCGCTGGCGACGTCATGCTCGTCACCCCGTTTCGAGACGGTATGAACCTCGTTGCGAAAGAGTACGCCGCTGCCCACATCGACGGTGACGGCGTGCTCGTCTTGTCGGAGTTCGCTGGTGCCGCCGACGAACTCACCGACGCCGTGCTCGTCAACCCGCACGACGATCGGGCCCTCCAAGAGTCGATCGTGACCGCCGTCGAGATGCACCGCCACGAGCGGCGAGCGCGAATGGCTGGGCTCCGCGAGCAGGTCAAGCGAATGGATGTCCAGGGCTGGGCCGACCGGTTCTACGCTGCGCTCGCACGGGCAGCCGAGAACCAGTGACCCTGACGCCCGAGTACCACGACCCCACACAGCTGGGTAGCAAAGTTGCAGGCTACGAACTGCCGTTGCTCATCGGCCTCGACATCGACGGCGTGCTCTCCCCGCTCGTTGACCACGCCGATGACGCCCGGCTCCTCGATGGCATCGCCGACGTCTTGGCTCGCCTGTTGGCAGCCGATGACGTGTCAGTCGCCGCTGTGTCGGGCCGCGCTGTGTCGAGCATGCGGACCTTCGGGCTCCCGCCCGCCATGCGCCTCGTCGGCAGTCACGGCATGGAGGAAGATGGCCGCCCGTTCGAATCGCTCGACGACGCCGAGCGAGCGCGTCTTGACCAGCTGATCGAACTGGCCGACGCCGCCGCGGTCGCTGGCGGCGACGGTGCCTGGGTAGAACACAAGCAGGCCAGCGTGGCTGTCCACATCCGCGAGGCCGACGAAACACTCGGGACAGCTGCGCTCTCCGCACTCGCCATCGCGACGCAGGGCATCAACGGCACCTCAACCAAGGCCGGCAGTAACGTGCTCGAACTTTTCACGAGGCACGCCAGCAAGGGCAGCGCGGTCGAACGACTTCGAACTGAATCTGGATCACGCACCGCGATGTTCGTCGGCGACGACCTCACCGACGAAGAGGCATTCGCTGCACTGGGCGAAGCCGACGTATCGATCAAAGTCGGCCCGGCCCCGACCATGGCCCAGTTCCGGCTGGCCGCTCCCGAGGACGTCCTGGAGTTCCTGAGAGCGCTCGCAAACTGTCTCTGCGAACCCGCCTGATCAGAAGAGCGACGCCTGCCCGGCAGGTGGGGTGCGTTTGATCGCCGTCCAGGGATTGCAATTGTCCATGAACACCCAGCTGCGGCGATGGATAGCCGACGGCCCGTAGCCCTTGATCGCTGCCTTGTGAACAGGACAGGGGTAGCCCTTGTTCGTGTCGAACGACCAGTGCGGATACGACTCCGACATCGCTCGCATCTGCCGGTCACGAACGACCTTGGCAAGGATGCTCGCCGTGGCGACGCTGAGGCAGTGGAGGTCGGCCTTGACGGCCAACTCGACGTTCGCCACTGACGGAGACACGAAGTCCCACTTACCGTCGGTCACTGCGACATCGGGAACGATGCTCAACCCGTCGATGGCGCGCCGCGTGGCCAGCTTTTGGGCTGCCGACATCCCGAGGTGATCGCACTCCTCTTGGCTCGCTCCCCCAACAGCCCACGACACGCACCAGCCGGCGATCTTGTCGAACAGGGCTTCACGCTCGCGTTCGGAAAGCAGCTTGGAATCACGAACGCCGTTGACTCGAGTGTCTCGCGGCAAAATTGCTGCGCCGACCATCAACGGTCCGGCCCACGCTCCACGACCGACCTCGTCGATGCCGACAACAGTCTGATGCCCGCGAGCCCACATCTCTTTCTCGATTGCTCGAGTCGGTGCCCGTTTCTTCGAGCTGCGGTCTTTCGTCGCCATGACGACTGCATCATGCCAGAGTCGAGGCCGTCCCCCAGTCGCGTCACCGACGAGTCCGAGGACGCGCGGGCTCAGGTGAAGCTGGTCGAAGTTTGTGAGGGTGAACCGCTCTCCGCCGTGAGAGAGAGGCGGCGTGGCGCGGCGGGCCGCACCGGTGCTGCCCACAGCGACTCACCGGTCTGCTCGTTCGACGACCAGTCGGCGTCGACCGCCGAAGCACTCAGGCGTCGCGTCTCGCCGGTCTGCTCCCACAGGACCGCAGGCCGCTCCCCGTGCCAGCGCACAGCGAACGACACCGTTGACGACGCCGATGTGGGAACGCCGTGCAGTTCGAAGTTGACCCCGAGCCAGCGAGTTGGGATGCCAGTCGGAAGCAAATTGGTCCCGTTGGCCAGCCGCCGCTCTACTTCGTGGACGAAGCGGCCAACAGACGCACCCCGGACGATTTCCGAAAATGGGCCGGTCTTGGGCCGAGCGGCGTCGCCGACGCGCTTGGCGAGCCGAGCGATGTCGCGCGTCGCCCGTCGATCACCGGCGACAACAGCAATGTGGTGTGCCGCGGCGATTGCAGCAGGCACGAACGCATCGCCAGAGCGAGCGATCAATTCAAGCGGCTCGGCAATCTCGTACATCCACGGCTCGGCGTCTTCGCCGCAGCGCACCAGTTCGTTGACATCAAGAATGAACCCGATCGGGTCTCGGGCCACGTCGATCGGACCGGTCAGCATCAGGTCGCAGCGCGCTGCAACCACAGCAGCGGCGAGCCCGTCGTCGGGAAGGTCAAGTCGGCTCGCCCGCTCAGCCAAGGTGACCCAGCCACGGCTCACCACATCGGCATCTGGCAACGCCTTCAGGTTGGCGGCGTGGCGGTTGACCGCCTCAGGGATCGGCCCGTGAGCGATCGCCACACGGATCGACGTGCGATGGGCAATCGGCAGTGTGATCGCGCCGGCCGGGAGTTCGATGCCCTGCAGCGGCATGTCGGCAGGCGGGCGCTCGGTGAGCACGGGCAAGCCCGAGAAAGCAACAGCGAACGGCAACGGGGAGTCATTTTCGATCTCGATGATCGTCAACCCGCCGCGGTCAGCCACCGACCAGACCCTCTGCACGGCATCGCCATCGGGGATGCGGACACGGGTTTCGGTGACAGGCGCTCCGGCAAGCCGGATCTGGCGAACGGCTGCCTCGGTTGCCGGCGTGTGCCACCGGTCGTCGGCTGCAATGTGCCAGTCGATTCGTTCTGTAGCGCCGTCAGGCTGGGCCCACGGGGTGACCGAGCCCCACGGAGACACGCTCGCCCTCCACCGCTGGCCGGTGATGCCGACCACTGTTGACGTCTCGGCACCCAATTCGATCGTGTTGCCGTTCGACGCGCTGGTCTCGCTTGACATGCCGGTGAGGCTATTGGCGCCATGCTGGGTTCGCCCAGCGCAGCGAGTCCAAGCACGGCGGACTTGAGGCGCGGACGTAGGGTTATACCCAGTGCGAGTGGCAGCCCTGGTTCCCGTCAAGCGATTCGCTGCCGCCAAGGGCCGTTTGTCTGGTGCGGTTGACGAACAACAGCGTGCACGGTTGGCCCGATGGACCGCCACGGGGGTCGTCGGGGCGTTTGGTGACATCGATGTCTACGTCGCGTGCGACAACGACGACGTTGCCGAATGGGCGCGTGAGCTCGGCCACGCAGTGATCTGGGGGCCAGGCCTCGGCCTCAACGGGGCTATCGACGACGGTGTCGCTGCGGTAGCTGACGCCGGGTACGACCAGGTCGTCATCGCCCACGCTGACCTTCCGCGGCCAGCGTCACTGACGACCGTCGCCCGACGCAACACGATCACCCTCGTCCCCGACGACCGTCGCGACGGCACAAACGTCATGTCGTTCCCGCTGACCGACACGGTCATGGCGGCATACGGAGCCAGGTCGTTCGAGCGCCACCTCGCCGCAGCACTCCTGGTCGGCATCCCAGTCGAGGTTCGCGCCGACCCCGACCTGGCACTCGACATCGACACTCCCGACGATCTCACCCACCCACTCATCCGCGAGGTACTGCCCACATGGCTGCGAACGAACCAGGCCAACCATCGATCCGTCTGAGCGACGAGCCGTCACTCAATTACCCCACACCGAGATCGGCGCTGGCAATCGGAGCGCATCCCGACGACGTCGAGTTCGGCTGTGGCGGCACCCTGGCGAAGTGGGCCGCTGACGGTTGCGTCATTCACCACCTCGTCTGCACCGACGGTTCCAAGGGCACATGGGATCCCAGCGCCGACACGGTTGCACTCGCGGCCCGGCGCCAGATCGAACAACGCGATGCCGCTGCACGGCTTACTCGAGGTGTCGCGGCGGTGACCGGTGAGGTGCGCTTTCTCGAGTACGTCGATGGCGAACTCGACAGCAGCCTGCGCGAGCGAGGCGCCGTCGCAATGGTGATCCGCGAACTTCAGCCGCAGGTCGTGCTCGGACACGACCCCTGGAAGCGGTATCGGTTACACCCCGACCATCGCCACGCAGGTCTCTTGGCGTGCGAGGGGATCGTTGCCGCCCGTGACCCGCACTTTTACCGCGAGCATGGCATCGCACACCACCGGCCTGACGCTCTGCTGTTGTGGGAAGCCGACGAGCCAGACCACGGCGAGGACATCAGCGCTCACATCGGCACAAAGCTCGATGCACTTCACGCCCACGAGAGCCAGTTTGAGTCGACGATGAAGGTCGCCGACGGCGACGAACTCGACGTCTTCGACGAGCGAATCCGCGCCCGCGTCGAGGGCCTCGGAACTCCATTCGGTGTCGGAGCTGCCGAAGTGTTCAAGCTGATTACGTCACTCTGACCGAGACGCGCAACGGGAGGCCCCGGAGGGCCTCCCGTCACGAACTTACAGTGTGATCAGCTGATCACTTCTTCTTCTTGGCTACAGCCTTCTTCTTTGCCGGAGCCTTCTTGGCTACAGCCTTCTTCTTTGCCGGAGCCTTCTTGGCTACAGCCTTCTTCTTCGCCGGAGCCTTCTTGGCTACAGCCTTCTTCTTCGCCGGAGCCTTCTTGGCTACAGCCTTCTTCTTTGCCGGAGCCTTCTTGGCTACAGCCTTCTTCTTTGCCGGAGCCTTCTTGGCTACAGCCTTCTT
>NZ_JBDNIJ010000441.1:0-22084 GCF_041688325.1 Ilumatobacter sp. | reverse complement strand
CGGATCACACGACCAATGGAAACACGCCAACAACATTCGCAGCCGCCGCGCCGCCAGCGGCCGACTCTTCCTCATCAAACCCGACGGCACCACCATCCTCCCAGCCGGCGCACGCGAACCCAACTGGGCCGAACCACCACCCAACCAACCCGCACTGGAAGAGTCGCCCGGTGAATCACCGTTCGAACCATCTGCCGTACCGAATCCGACGAGCGAAAGCGACCCGTGGGCGCACGTCGCGAACACCGTCGAATACGGCGAAGCCACTGTCACGATTCAACCGCACCCCGATGCACCGCACCTCTACTGGTTCGACGGTCAGGACCTGCACCGGCATCGCGGGTGATTGCAGGCTGCAGTGGTTCGACCGTTGGGGCGCATCGGGCAACGGCCGTCCCTGTTTGTTCGCCAAGGGGCTCGTCAGCGACCGCCTTGCTCTCTGGCACGGCATCGAGATCGTCGCCTGATCGAACAGCACGTCAGGTTCGGGTGCTCACCGCGAGTCTGGAATCAGACGCACCGCTTGCTTTCGTCCACTGACTTGCTCTTCTTGCTGGCCCACCGAGTTAGCGGGCCGACGGTTGTCGCAATCCACAGGGCGAGCGGCCACGCAAGTTGATCAGTCGCGAAGATGACTACCGCCCAGGTCGCCGACAGGACGAGCCAGAACAGGGCGATAGTTCGCCGGCTCACGGAGTTTCCCTGCCGATCGTGATCACTGTCTTGCCGTGACCCGTTGCTTCACGAACATTGAAAGCACCACAGCCCGCAGGGTACGGCCGATACCACCAGCAAGGTCGCGCGGTAGTTGACCAGTGGCAACGTCGGCACCGAGTGCCGCGACGAATGCGAGCTTCGAGATGACCGCCGACGCGTCTTCAACTCCCGACGCATCTCCAACGGCAACGGCCAACGCTGACTCCAACGACCAGACCCCACAACAACACCCCATCTCACTCAGGCGTTGCACTCACCCTCTGAAACCAAGCAGACCTCGGTGTGACAGGACCCACCGATTGGGGCGACCTTCCGGCGTCGATCTGACGAGGCGATGCCGAGGTGGAGCGGCCACGTCGGCGCCGGCTTAGCTGAGGGCGATCAACGCACCGCCGACAACGGCAACAGCGACCGCCGCTGCGTGCTGGCGAGTGACGCGCTCCTTGAGCACGAGTGCGCCAGCCACGACTCCGAAACCAGCCGACGTCTCGCGCAGCCCGGCCACCAGCCCGAGGGGCGTCGTTCGCGCTGCGATCATCACGAGCAGGTATGCGCCAGCAGAAGCTGCTCCACCGAGGAGGAGCTTCAGTGGCGAACGTCGCACCGCGGCGATCATCGTCGTCGGCGAGCGCCGGGTCACCAGGATCATCATGCCGAAGGCAACGGCATGCAGTTGGAACAGCGCAGCGATGTAACGGATCGAGTCATCACCGGCACGAACACCGGCACCATCTGACAACGTGTACAACGCGATCATCAGCCCGGTGAGAAGTGCCCAGGCAACGCCGTTGGGCACGTGGCGAATCCCGATCAGCCCAAGGCTCGCCACCACCAGCGCAATGCCGATGAAGCCCACGGGTGACACCACATCGTCGAGCAAGATGATGCTGCCCACCATGACGATGAGTGGAGCCGTGCCGCGCGCTATTGGGTAGGCGGCAGCCAGGTCTATCCGGTCGTAGGCGCCGGCCAACGCGTAGCCATACGCCACGTGGAGGAGCGCGGATGTGGCGAGCCACGGCAGGGCAGCACGCTCGGGCAGCCCGATGAAGATGCTGACCGGGACGCTCAGTAGGGCGCCGCTCGTGACGATTGCCCAGGTGCTGACCAGCCGGTCGGCACTCTGCTTGACCACGAGATTCCAAGTGGCGTGCAGCGCTGCCGCGCTGAGCACCAGGAAGAAGGCGCCAACCGTCATGACGAGGTGCGCTCGTGAACATCTCGGGGTTCATTCATCTCGGTACTTGGGGGTCTTTCATCTCCGTGGAGGATTGCACGTCAGCGTTCTGACCGCTCATGCTGGCTGGCGCTGCACCGAGAACCTGAGTATTCAACAAGCCTTCACCTGGGCGTCGCCTGATCGACTTGTCTAGACAACCTGACACCGCCACGCTCTGGCTGTGTCTTTCCCCACCGTCCTGAGCGCAGATACGACGTCGACCGATCCTCGCCACATCGAGCGCCGAACTGAACTGCTCGCTCGTGCCAACGCTGACGATGTCCGTGAGGTTGCCGAGCGGTGCATCTTGAGTCTGGGGGAGCCAATCATGATCACGCCACCTGAAATCGGCATCGTGATGCTGCAGGTGCGCGAGCCGGTGGTGCGCGAACGCTTTCATCTCGGAGAGGTCGTTGTGACCCGAGCCGATGTCGAACTTGGCGGCCACCGTGGATGGAGCATGCGGCAGGGCACCGATCGGATGACCACGCTGGCCGCCGCTATCTGCGATGCAGCGGCACGGGGCGGCGGTGACCTTGGGGTTCATGTCGAGCATCTCTGCGACGCGACCGCAGCCGAGCTGGAACACAGCGAATCCCGACTCGTTGGTTCCTTGCAACCGACCGTCGTCGAGTTCGAGGAGCTCGACTAATGGGCTCGTCAATCAACGCTTTGATTCCTGCGGCGATTCCCGGGTCGACACTTGCAGCTGCCCGACTTGCCGGAAACGAGTCACTCGCTGTGTTCCGGGCGCTGCTCGCTGCAGCAGCCCGACCTGGCAAGCCGGTCGCCTTGGATGCCGACCTCATCGAAACGCTTCCAGCAGCACTCCTTGCGCCCCTCGCGCTCGTTGATCTCGACCACGTCATCGCCGTGCTCGGCGACGACGTCGCAGAGGCCGGCTGGGCGTCGTTGATTGCTGCAGCCACCGACGCTCGACTCACTGATGTGCTCGGCGAGGCTGACGTGGTGATCGCCCGCCGCTCACCAACCGCAGAAGAAATTGGTGCGCTCCGAACCGGATCAGCGTTGCTTCCTGAAGCCGGCGCGCGTCTGTTTATTGCCTGTCATGCCGTGACCACGCTGGGACCCACGACAGAACAATCCAAATCCGGCTCGATTCGATTTCGAGTCTCAGGCCCGGGTGCGTCGACGCCACGAGTCGTCGAGATCGCTGGCGTCTGCAGCGATCTCCCGGCTGCCATCGCAGCCGCCAACAGCGCCTTTCCGGCAGGGATCGACGTGTGGTTCATTGACGACGCCGGCACCGTCGTCGCGATACCCCGGAGCTCGTTGATTATTCCCGATGCATCGAGCGAGGGTGGGCACTGACGTGGGCTACGCAGCTGCACGAGGTGGCCTGGAGGCAATTGCTGCCGCAGAGGACCTTGTCCGTGATGCACGCGACCTGGCCGGCAGCCCGTGGCTTGAGCTTGACCAACTGATCGACCGGCAGCGGTTGGCCGTCGATCGTGTTATGGGCGAGGGCGGGTTGTGGGACCCGCTCCTGGCCGCCAGGGCGCTCCAGCAAGCGGAGGGCGACACGATCGAGGCGTCGCATTTGCTCAGGTCCTATCGAGCGACGATGCCTCGATTTGCGTATTCGCATGCCGTCGACATGGACAACGCGCAGGTCCTGCGTCGCATTGTCCCGGCGTTCCGCAATCCGCCTGGCCCGCAACTGCTCGGTCGGACCACCGACTACACGGGACGGCTGCTCGATCGAACTGATGATGACGTCGCACGTGAACGTGCCGAGAAGCGTGCATCTGAATCGGTCCTCCTCGGCACTCGTGAATCGGACACCGACGAACTCCAGCAGCGGATACCGGTGGCGACGTCCCGTGACACCCCGACGCTTGGCGGCCTCGGGGATCGGCGTCATCGACGCCTTCTCGACGTGCTGCGCGACATGGATCTGCTGGTCGATCGTCGTCGGAGCGATGACCCCGAGCCGGTCGACATCACACGTTCTGCCACGAGGCCGCCTGCCCCTCGATCGGCCGTGCTTGCGACGATGGCGCGGGCCGAGACCGGGGCGCTCGTGAACCTCTGGTACCGGAACATTCTCGGCCCAGACGGCTACATCCACGAAGTGACGCTTGGCGAAGTCCGCCATGCCGAAGTTCCGGTCACCGTGACCCATCCGCACACCGGTGGTCCAATCGACATCGGAGTCGTTCGGGTGACGGAGGTCGAGGCGATCGAGGACCTTGACGGAGCGGATGAGGAGCGCACACGTTTCGACGTGGGCTACGGGCTGTGCTTCGGCCACAACGAGAAGAAAGCGATTGCTATGGCGAACCTCGACATTGCCTGCCACCGCGATCGTCGCGGAACTGGTGACGAAGCTGGTGACGGAGCAGGAGCTTCTGAGCTTGAACAATCGATTCTGATGACCACTGACGGGCTCGATGCGTCGGGGTTCCTCGAGCACCTGAAGCTGCCCCACTACGTGACGTTTCGGTCGATGATCGATCGGAAGATGGCCATGCGATCTGCAGCCAACGCAGACGATCTGGGCAAACGTGCGACCGATGCTCCTGTGTCGGTCGATCCACGAGAAGGAGATTGCGCATGAGTTCCACACTGGCTGATCTGGTGAGGGCGCCGGTCGATCCGGGGATCCTCGATGAGCACGCCAAACGTGAGGTGCGTCGAGCGATCCTTACCGCCGTTTGCGTTCCGGGCTATCAGGTTCCGTTCGGATCGCGCGAGATGCCGGTCGCACGCGGATGGGGCTCTGGTGGCCTGCAAATCACGCTCGCCATCGTCGGTGTGGACGACATTGTCAAGGTGATTGATCAGGGTGATGACGAGGGCGTCAATGCTGTCAATCTCCGACGGCTCGTGACCAATACGACCGGCGCTGTTGAGACAACCGAAGTCGACGAGGCCACGGTGATCCAGACCCGTCACCGGATTCCTGAAGATCCTCTGAGCGCTGATCAGACGCTGGTCCTCCAGGTGCCGGTGCCCGAACCGTTGCGTGGCGTTGAGCGAAACATGGCCGCGTTGGCCCAGATGCATGCTGAAGCCGACTACGCCCGCATGTGGGTCAGCCTCTACGAGGACAAGGTGCGCAACGGCGTGATCACGAAGAGCACCGGGTACCCGTGTCTTGTCGGTGGTCGCTACGTCATTGCGACCACGCCGATTCCTCGTTGGGACATTCCGCGGCTTCACCAGGCGCCATTTCTGTCGCTGTTCGGTGCCGGCCGCGAGCGCAAGATCTATGCCATCCCGCCAGATACCGACGTCGAACCGCTGACGTTCGACGACGTTCCTTTCGAAGTGGAACGGACTCCCGGGGCGAGCTGCTCGCTCTGCCAAGCCACCGAGGCCTACCTCGTGGAGATTCCGCCATCGAGCATCGGGGCTGCCGATGGTCGGTGGATCTGCAGCGACACGGCCTGGTGTCGTCGTCGCCGATCCGAGGACAACCAGTCATGACATCTCTTGCAATTGCCAAATGCGCCGTGACCGATCACACCACGACTGAGCATCCGAGTGCATCGGGTCCAGGCCAGACGGTGCTTCGAGTCGAACGGTTGGGCAAGATCTTTGGTGACCAGAATCCGGCCGCCGTTGCACACACCGGGCCCGATGCCGGTACCGAGAAAAGCCCCGACGGCAACTCTGTTGTTGCTGCGTGGGACGTGAGCTTCGACGTTGCTGCGGGCGAGGCGTTTGGCGTGATCGGCGAGTCCGGATCGGGCAAGTCGACCGTGATGCGAGCGATCGCCGGCGATCACTCGTCGACCGCTGGGTCGGTTTGGATGCAGCGACGCGATGGTTCGACCGTCGACCTCCTGACGATGACTGCCTCAGAACGTCGGGCGCTGCGCGTCGACGAGCTCTCCGTCGTGTACCAGGACGCAGCAGAGGGGCTCGACCTCGGCGTGACTGCAGGCGGCAACATCGCCGACCGGCTCACCGCGGCTGGCTGGCGCAACTTCGGCCAGATCCGCGAGCGGGCCGCCGAGCTGCTCGGCCGAACAGAGGTGCCGCTCGAACGCATGGATGACCTCGTGCGAACGTTCTCTGGTGGCATGCGCCAGCGTGTGCAGCTGGCACGAGCTCTCGCCAACCGGCCGCCGATCGTGCTGCTCGACGAACCAACGACGGGGCTCGATGCGTCGGTCGCAGCCGGGGTCCTCGACCTGATTCGCAGCCTGCTCGAAGAACTCGGCATTGCTGCTGTGGTCGTCTCGCACGACTTCGCGGTGATCGAGATGCTGACGACCCGCTGCATGGTGATGCAACACGGCCGCGTCGTCGAACAGGGCCTCACCGATCAGCTCTTCGAAGACCCGCAGGCCCCGTACACCCAACGCCTCGTGGCTGCGGCCCGAGCATGAGGGAGACAACCATGACCCCATCGTCGAACGACGTGGCGACCCCGACACAGGCCACCGTCGAGATAGAGATGACCAAGAACCAGCTATCCGACGAGAGCTCGGCCGTGCTGTCGGTTCGGGGGTTGCACAAGCATTTCGTGCTGCACAACGTCGACGGCCGACGGGTCGAAAGCCTCAATGGGATCGATCTCGATGTTCGAGCCGGAGAGCACATCGCGCTTGCTGGATCGAGTGGCGCAGGAAAATCGACATTGCTGAAATGCATCTACCGGACCTATTTGCCGTCGGCCGGCACGGTGACGCTGCGGTCGCCGATTGGCCCGGTCGAGCTGACCGGCCTCGCAGACGCCAAGCTCGCCGCGATTCGTGGTCGCGAGTTCGGGTATGTGTCGCAGTTCCTTCGCGCCGAACCTCGCCGCGGTGCGCTCGACATCGTTGCCCGAGCAGGAATAGCGCGCGGCATGGACAAAGAGACGGCAACCGAAGCTGCTGCCGTCTCGCTGCGCCGTCTGCATCTCGATGAGTCGCTGTGGGACGTGTTTGCCTCGGTTCTGTCCGGTGGCGAAAAGCAACGCGTCAACCTCGCTGCCGGCACGATTTCACCGCCTCAGTTGTTGCTGCTCGATGAGCCTGTGTCGGCACTCGATCCCGCCAACCGAGAAGCTGCACTCGCTTTGATCGCCGATCTCACTGCCACCGGTGTTGCCGTGCTCGCAGTCTTCCACGACCTCGATGCCATGGACCGCCTGGCCTCGCGAGTCGTCGTGATGCGCGCAGGCCGCATCATTGAATCGGGCCCGCCCGACCAAGTTCTTCACCACCTCGAAGGAGTCGCCCGATGACCATTTTGACCGAAACCGGAGCCCAGCGAACCGCCGACAGCGTCGGTCGGGGCGTCGACGTGACGTTGACCAACGTGCGCCTCGTCCTTGACGACCGCGTCGTCGATGACGCAACAATCGTTGTCCGTGATGGCTTCATCGAGGCGGCAGGTCGGATTGATCATGCCCCACCTGATGCAATCGACGGGCACGGGTTGTTCTGCCTCCCCGGCCTGATTGATACGCACTCCGACGGGTTTGAAAAAGAGCTCCGTCCCCGCCCGAATGTGGTGCTGCCTGTCGACTTCGCTTTGCGTTCGTTCGAGTCACGGGTGCGCGGAGCCGGAGTCACGACGGTGTTCCACGGCGTCGGCTTCGAGAACGGTTCGAAGTACGACCGATCGGTGGCGCAGGCACACGAGCTGTGTAACGCGATCACCGAGCGACGAGCGCAGGCTGACGCACGAGTCGATCACCACATCCTCTACCGCCTCGATGTACGCGATTCCGAAGGGCTCGAGGCGCTTGATGCGCGCCTTCGCGATCGGCACGGCGACCTCCTGATCGATGATGTGCCGCTCGTGTCTGCCGAAGATCACACGCCGGGCGTCGGTCAGTACACCGACCGCTCGTACTACGAGCGCTACGTCGCTGGAACAAAGGGCCTTGCTCCTGAGGAGGCCAAGGCGTACATCGACCAAATCGTGGCCGACCGCGACGACAAGCTCGACAATGTCGACCGTGCGTTCTCCTGGTTGGCGCAACGCGCCCATGCCGGGATGATTCGGTTGATGGGTCACGATCCGACGTCGTCAGAGGAAATCGATGCCGCCGTCGAGCGCTCGGTCTCAATCGCAGAGTTCCCGACCACGGTCGAAGCCGCGCGGCGCGCTCGCGAGCGGGGGATGCGGACGGTGTCAGGAGCACCGAATGTGGTGCGCGGCGGGAGTCACTCGGGCAACGTGAGTGCCTCGGAGCTCATTGCAATGAGACTGTGTGACGGACTCTCGTCTGACTACATGCCAACCACGCTGCTCGGTGCGGTCGGGGTCCTCGTCGCTGACGGCGTATGTGGCCTTCCAACTGCGGTCGGCCTCGTCACATCTGGCCCCGCTGATACGGTTGGGCTTCGCGACCGGGGGCGATTGCAGCCCGGCCAGCGAGGCGATCTCGTTCTCGTTGCCTTTGATGAGCGATTGCCGACGGTGCATTTGGTCATTGCGGCCAACGACCGCATTGCGCCAACCCCGATCGGATCACCTCAGTGACCGCCGAACGCACCCTCAGCGCCGCCGCCGTCGCTGCGTGGCGACGTCAGGGGTTCCTCCATCTGCCCGACTTGCTTGGCAGAGATGTCCGCGAGCGTCTCAGCCGGTGGGCTGACGAGATCGCTGCGTCTGACGATGAGCGCCTTCTCCAGCATCATGAGATGACAGACAACGGACCGGTGCTCGCACGCAGCGAGCACTTCGCGACCGTTCACCCAGAACTCGGACCGCTGGTGTGCGACGGTCCAATCGTTCACGCTGGGGGAGAATTGCTCGGCGAGCCGATCGTGCTGTACAAGGAAAAGATCAACCACAAGCTTCCAGGCGGCGCCGGTTTTGCGCCGCACCAGGACGCCACGGCCTACCGATTCGTCAGCACGCACCTCACCTGCATGGTCGCGATCGACGACTCGACAATCGAGAACGGATGCCTTGAGGCCGTTGCCGGGCAACATCACGAACTGTTCATCGACGACGGCGACGGCTGCCTGCCCCCGTCAATAGAACGTGCGCTTGAGTGGAAGCCGATTGAGATGCATGCGGGCGACGTGCTGTGGTTCCACAGCCGCACACCGCACCGCAGCGGGGCCAACACGTCGCATCGTGCCCGGCGTGCGCTGTTCCTGACGTACAACGCTTCCGCCGAAGGCGACCTGCGCAGCGCCTACTACACCGACAAGATCGAACAACTCCACAATCGAGCGAGTAGTGAGCGGGCGCGGGTCAGCACCATCGGCCACTTTCTCGGGAGAGCAGTCGCCGACGGGGCCTCACTCGGGGACGCGAGTAGCAACGCAATGAGCAACCAAGGGAGTCCCATCACCATGACTGACGAAGTTGACATCCCTGACCAGGTCCACTGCGATCAGGCCGACGTCGGTGCAGGGTCGGTGCCCTGGATGCTCTTGCGGACGGCAGCCGACGTGGCCGATGCGATCATCGATTTGTATGAGCGCAAGGGTGCGAGCAACTACGACGAGGCTGTCACCCAGCTCTCCCATGCACTGCAATGCGGTGACCATGCACTGGACCGAGGAGCGACGACCGAAACGATCGTCGCCGCGTTCCTCCACGACATCGGGCACCTTCTCGTCGACGAACACGACGGGCACGGCGATTTCTTGGTTCGCGACTTGCATCACGAAGACGTTGGTGCGCGATTCCTTGCCAACTGGTTTGGTCCGTCGATCACCGAACCCATTCGTTTGCATGTGCCGGCCAAGCGTTATCTCTGCGCGATCGATCCCGCGTATCACAACGGGCTGTCGCTCGCGTCGGTACGGAGCCTCGAGGTGCAGGGAGGTCCGATGAGTAATGACGAGGTCGAGGAGTTTCGGGCAGCAGAGGGATCTGACACTGCTGTCGAACTGCGGCAGTGGGACGACGTGGCCAAGGTCGCCGATGCGTCGACGTCGTCACTCGATTCTTTTCGCACGCTCATCGAATCAGTCGTGAGGATTTCGGCGTCTACGAGCTGATCCGCCCGACGGTCGTCGCGCTTCCTGCGGGGGTCTGCTCGGCAACCATGTCACCGCTGCAGACTCCTATGGTGTGATTCGTGGAGTCGTCTCACCTGCGCGCGAAATCCTCGGTTCCTCGATACGTCGCGATTGCTGACGAATTGGAGATCCGTTGGATCGGGCTCGCCCCGAACTCGCTGATCGAAAGTGAGACACAGATTGCTGCGCGCTTTGCCGTCAACCGCCAGACGGCACGCGAGGTGCTGAAAGAACTCGAGCGACGCAACACCGTCCGAAGGATTGTTGGACGGGGCACGTTCACTGCACTCAAACTTGACTATCCGATCGAGCGCGGCAGACCGCCGAGCTTTCGTCGCGTCGTCACTGACGCCGGCCACCGCCATGACATCGTGTCCGCGTCAGTGAGGTGGCGCAGACGGACCGCTTCACGTCCGAGAGCCCTGCTGTCTGAGCGGGTCGTTGCCGTCGAGGGTCTGGTGGCAGCGTTCGCCACGGACGTCTTCGTTGAGGCAGTCGGAGAGCAAGTGGCTGATGCAGTCCGCTCCGGGGCCTCCATTTTTGACACATTGCAGTCGCTGGGCGTTGTGCCATGGCGCAGACGAGTCGCTGTGTCGCTTGCACAACCTGCCCGTTCCGTTGCAGCACAGCTCGGCTACGCATCGGCGCCGCCACCGACGTGGAACATTCGCAGCGAGACGGTGGATGCTGCGACCGGTCATGAGCTGCACCAGTCCGACACGTGGATGCGCAGCGATGTGTTCAATGTTGGGATCACACTCGACTTCCCACTCGATCAAAATGACTGAAACGCACGGTCTGCTGCGGTAACAGGGGCGAGCGGACATTGTTCGCATCATCGCCGCCCCAGGTCTACACGGCGGCAACCTTGCGTTCAATCTGGTTGTCTAGACAATGACCCGTGAACAACATCGTCATCCCAACCCACCGTCGCCGGCTGGCTCGTGCCACAGCCGGCCTCGCAACTATTGCCCTCCTTGCTGCTTGTGGCAGCGACGAGCCAGCATCGCAGGCAGCCGCAGAGCCTGCCGAAGCAGCGTCCCAAGCTGAGGCAGAGCCAACGGAGGCGACAGACGCAGCCGACGGCCAGACAACCGCATCGAGTGAAACCACCGAGGCTCCGGCTGACAGCAGCAGCCGCCCTGCTGACTGGCCGACCACGCTGTCCTTCGGCGCCGTGCCCGCCGAGAATGCGTCGAGCCTCGAAGCCGACTTCGCCACCACCAAGGCGATCCTCGAAGCCGAACTCGGCCTTGACGAGATCGATTTCTTCCAGGCCACCGACTACGCCGGCGTGATCGAAGGCATGATTGCCAACCGTATTGACGTCGCTCAATTTGGCGGCTTCTCCTACGTCATCGCGACGAGCAACGGCGCAGATATCAGCGTTGCTGGCGTGATGACTGACGGGCCCGACATCGAGCCGGGCTACCGCAGCTACGGGATTACCCAGGCGGGTAACGCCGAGATCAACTCGATTAATGACTTCGCAGGCAAAATTGTCTGCTTCGTCGATCCGGGCTCCACCTCTGGCTTCCTGTTCCCCTCCGAAGGGCTCCTGGCTGCGGGCATCGACCCGTCCGAGACGTCGACCGAGATCAACCCGACTTTCGCTGGTGGACACGACGCATCGGCCATTTCTGTCGCCAACGGTGACTGCGACGCAGGCTTCGCCTACGACTCGATGGTGACGTCGCAGCTCGTCGAGAGCGGCGACATCTCTGGTGTGATCGACACTGTCGAGGACGAGACCGTCAATGAAGCGGACGCCAGCTTGAAGATCGTCTGGAAGAGCCAGACGATCGCCGGCGCACCGATGGCGATCAGCAACGCTTTGCCCGCCGACTTCATCGCAGCCTTTCAGGAAGTCGTGACAACCAAGGTCAACGCTGACTGGGCGATCGCTCACGGCTACTGCTCCGGCACCGTCGAAGAGAACGACTGCTCGTTCTCTGACGAGGACGGCACCTGGGGCTTCGTCTCCAAGGATGACTCGTTCTACGACGGCATCCGCCAGGTGTGCAAGATCACCGGCGCCTCGAAGTGCGTCAGCTGACGCTCCCACGTTCAACCGAGTGATGTCACTCGGTTCATGACCCGGCGCCTCTGACGACTCCCTCCCCTGTCGTCACAGGCGCCGTTGGTCGGCCTCGACCGACCAACCATTTTCATCACACTGCGAACACAACAAGGAGCACTCCATGATCCAGACCGACCGACCTGACGTCGTCCACGTCCGCGGGCTTCGCAAAGAGTTTGACGGAGGCAGAGTCGTCGCACTCGATGACGTCACGTTCTCTGTTCCCGAGGGCCAACTGTTGGTCATCATCGGCCTTTCCGGATCCGGAAAGTCGACGTTACTTCGACACCTCAATGGCCTCCATGAGCCGACTGCCGGTTCGGTCGAAGTGCTCGGCACCGATGTGGTTGCTGCTTCGGGCAAGGAGCTGCGCCACCTGCGTCGCGACGTTGGCTTCGTCTTCCAGCAGTTCAATATCGTTGGTCGCCTCAGCTGCATCGAGAACGTGTTGACCGGCGCCCTCGGCGCGCTCAACGGCCCCCGCTTTGGTGCTCGAATGTATCCCAAGGAAATGCGCCGTCGAGCGATCGAACAGCTCGCGCGAGTGGGTCTGGCCGACCGTGCTTGGCAACGCACCGACACACTGTCCGGTGGTCAGCAACAGCGAGTTGCGATCGCCCGAACGCTGATGCAGCGCCCCCGCATCGTGCTCGCCGACGAACCTGTGGCATCACTCGATCCCGAGATTTCGGGACAGGTCATGGACGTGCTTTTCCGATGCTGTGTCGAGGACAACATCACCGTCTTGTGCAGCTTGCACCAGGTCGATCTTGCGGTCGACTGGGCCCACCGGCTCCTCGGATTGCGTGATGGCAGGGTCGTGCTCGACAGCCCGGTGGACGGCTCGATCGATCACGCCCGCATCATGGAGGTGTACCAGCGCCTCGATCCAACCGGTGCGAAGGCCGACGAATACATCATGGACCGTCCTCCTGCGCGGATGTCTGCCTGATGTCGATCACCGCCGACGTGATGCATGCAGACCCGACTCGCTCGGTCCGCGATGTTCCGCTCGGAGCCCCGTGGACCCAGCGGCGCGTGGCACTTGCTGTCATCGCAGTGGCATTTATCGGCGGTTCGATCTGGGGGCTGCGCCGAGTCGAAATGTCGCTGTTCGCGCTTGTCGAGGGATGGCCAGAAACGTGGAATCTGATTCAGAGGATGTGGCCGCCGTTCATTCCGGCCGACGACCGCAGTCAGGTGTTGAATCTGCTGCTCGACACGTTCTTTATGGCCTTTCTTGGAACGTTCATCGGCGTTGTCCTGTCCGTTCCTCTCGGGCTGCTGGCTTCGAGAAACGTTGCTCGCAATCCCATCGTGCGCGGCGTGAGCCGAGGGATCATCGCCTTTGCTCGGGCGGTCCCGTCGCTCGTGCTTGCCTTGATTTTCGTGCGTGTCTTCGGAATCGGACCGATCGCAGGGATCCTCGCACTCGGGATCCACTCGATCGGCTTCTGCGGCAAGCTGTTTTCCTCAGCGGCTGACAACATCGAACTTGGGCCGCGCGATGGCGTTGCCAGTACGGGTGCGTCTCGCTTACAAGAACTGCTGGCGGGCGTTTGGTCGCAGATGACCCCGTCGGTGATCGCCACGTCGCTGTATCGCGTCGAGATCAACTTCCGCGAGGGAACGTTGATTGGGTTGGTCGGTGGCGGAGGTATCGGTCTCGCGATTCGTGGCTATCAGGGCAGTCTGCGATATCAGGAACTCCTCGGAGTCACGTTGGTCGTGATCGTGGCGGTGATCGCAATGGAGCTGCTCTCACAGGCGGCACGTCGAACGATCCTCGGCGACAGCGATCCATTTGGAAAACATGTTGGAGGTACCAACACGCGTTTCTCGCTGACCGGGCTACTTGCTCGAGCGTTCGGATCTTCGAGGCGCACTCGGAATGCGGCGGCGCAACCCGACGAGGCGCCTGGACTGGTGTCGATGCAACCCATCGCCGCTGCAGATGTGTCGCTGTCGCCACCGTGGAGTCATGAGCGGGTCAAGCTGGCAGCGCTGTCGGGCGGCGTGGCCGTGTGCACGATCCTGTCGTTCATCCTGCCCAATATCGACGTCGGCCGGTTCTTCACGTCGCTGGTCGACCTTCCGTCGACGCTGTTGCGTCTGGTCCCGCGCAACCTCGACTTCTGGACCAGCCAGATCCGAAGCGACCTGGTCGAAACGATCGCCATGGGGCTCGGCGCCACGTTCATGGCGATGCTCTTCGCTCTCCCGCTTTCGTTCCTTGCCGCGTCCAACGTCGCTCCGAGTCGACTCGTCTTTCGAGTCACACGATTCATGATGATCATCGTCCGAGCGACACCGGAACTTGTACTCGCCGTCCTCTTTGTCGCAGCGCTCGGCTTGGGTGCGAGGACTGGGACACTCGCACTGGCCGTTGGCATCTTCGGGTTCTCCACGCGGCTCTTCGCCGACACAATCGAAGAAGCCCGCTCGGGTCCACGCGAAGGAGTTGTCTCCACCGGGGCCACGCGCCTCCAAGACACTGCAGCGGGCGTCGCACCACAGGTGTGGCCGGCGCTCGTGAGCCAGGGCCTCTACATCTTTGATGTCAGCCTGCGTGCCTCAACCGTCCTCGGCATCGTCGGTGCTGGCGGTATCGGCTTCATGTTGAGCAACTCGATGCGAACGCTGAACTTCGAGGTCACCGGCGGCATCATCCTGTGCATCTTCGTCATCGTTGGCTCCATCGAAGTGATCTCGAACTGGGTCAATCGACAGATCACCTGAGCCGGGTCAGCGGCAAGCCCGGGTTGAGAATGCCGACTGACCGGTCCGCTCGTCAGGAAATGGGTCGGTCGAGAAAGTCGTCGCTGATGCTGATGCGTGGCGAACCGCTTTCGAACTCGCTACCTCCCGCCGCGAACTCGGCGTCCTTGTCGGCGTAGTAGCGGTCTCGGAAGTCGCCGAGGCTCGCGGCGTTGTAGGTGAGGTACAGCACTCGGCGTGGGCGCGGTGACTTGTTTGTCTTGCTGTGGTGCGGCGCGAAGCCGGCTCCGCCCGGCTGCTTGTAGTTCACCTTCTCCTTGAACAGTGCCGCAGGTTCACCGAACAGCTGGGCGAGGATGTCGGTGGCCAGCCCGGACCTGAGAAATGATCCGAGCGCCGTGTGCTCGTCGGCGAACCTTTCGGACCTCGCGAGTGCCGGGCCGCGGTCGGCCATTTCAAAGTGGTGCAGTCCAGGGCCGCCAGCTGTGGCCCAGCTGGCGAGTTCGTCGCCAGCTTGACGAAGGATTCTGAGCAAACGCTCGTCGATTGAGCCGTGAAGTGCGAGCCATCCGTCGCACTTCCACGACCTGTGTTGAGTCTCAGATATCTGCATGCAGCCGAAGGTAGAAGGGCCCCAGATTTTGCGTCTGGGGAGGGGCGATTGTTCACTCAACTTCACCTGGCCGTTGCTGTCACGACCATCGGTGTGCTCGATCAGCGCCTGGTCGATGCCTTGATGATGCCTTGATGATCGAACGCAGCCTGACGGCCGCGACGGCTGCCGCTCGGTCTAGATAGCTCGGCCGACAGGCGCCGGCCACGGCGAGATCCCGGCGGGATGTGCAGCGAGCTCGCCTTCGGCGAAGGCGTTCGCCAGTTTCATTTTCTGCTCCCGTGCGACGCTCTCATCGAGCTCGGCCAGCACCAATGCGAACTCGCCCCAGACGCGGTCGGCGGAATCGATTGCTTCGTCGATGTGATCAAGGTAGATCATGTTGCTGACGTCCGACATGAGGTCCGCCAGTCGTTCGGCGCCAACCGAGCTGACCGTGCCGCGCAGGTCCGTACACGCCGAGTGGCTGAGTCCGACGTCGCCGCGGGCGAGCGCCAAGCCCAGCCGGTCGAACAGGTCACTGCTCTCTGTCTTGAACAAAGCGACTAACTCGGTGACCACATCCGGTCCACCCTCGTCACCGATTGCTTGTGCCAGCACATCGAGATTGAGGACAACGCGCTCGCGCCGGGCCTGCTTCAGGCTCAGATAGCTCTTGCGAGCTTCGACAGCCGCAGATCCGCTCGTCACGATGTTCTGGAGAAACGCCTCGACGCTCGACCAGTCGACTGGCTTCGGGGAGAATGCACTCATCCCGGCTTCAAGGCACCGCTGGCGATCCTCGTCCGTATCAAATGCAGTCATCGCGATGATCGAGATCTGACCGCGTTGGCCGGGCAAGCGTCGAATCGCTCGCGTCGCGTCGAAGCCGTCCATCACGGGCATCTGACAGTCCATAAGGATCGCCAGGTAGTCGCGTTCGGTCGCCGCAGCTACTGCCTGTTCGCCGTCACTGACGACATCGACGCAGTAGCTCATCTTGACCAGAACGTGTTCAGCGAGCCGTTGATTCAGCGGGTTGTCGTCAACGACGAGCAACCTTGGATAGATCGACTCACCGCCAGTGGGACCACTTGATCGCATGTCACTTCTTTCGGTGGCACACCGTTCGACTCGTACGCCAGGCAGACTCGAGTGGCGCTCGACGCGGGGTGTACTTGGCATTTCCTCGGGATGGGGACCAAACCCTACCTGAACCGTCCGGATTCGAAAGAGATCGTCAGTCACGTTGTCATTCACGTCGTCATTCACGTTGTCCCGGAAATCGAAAGCGCATGCTCGGCCGCTCGTTCTGACGCTCACGTAGTGGTCGATCACAGCCGATGGAGGGTGAGAGACATCAGCAGCGAGAGCGACTGGCCGCGGCAACCTCGCCGTTCGGATGTGTTTCGCCGACGTTGCTTCGCTCGGCCTATCGTCACACCGCAATGACGCGCGTTGACGACGAGGCCCCCGACGTTGGGGTCGAGCACGTCGTGCTGTTTCCGCCACCGTCGGCGCAGCAGCGGTGGGCGCCCGGTCAGATCATTCGGCTGATGGTCGGACTCGGTGCCGTCGTGGTCGGGATCGTGGCAGCGGCACTCGCCGAGTCCACGATCTCGGGTGTTGAGAGCGACGTGTTGGACGTCATCGGTCGCATTCCTGACCAAATCGAGCAGGCGGTACTCGGCGCGGCGCAGATCATTGCGACGTTCGTTCCGCTCGCAGGGCTTGGCGTCGTGTTGTGGAAACGTCGATGGCGGCTGCTTCTGATGCTCGGATCGGCTTCGATCGTCGGCGGTTTCACCGCATTGATACTGAAAGTGGTTTTGGGCGACCGCACTGTCGTTGCCACGGTTGCAGAGCGCAGCGTCAGCGGAACAACACTGATTGCGTCCTCTTTCCCCACGACGGAATATGTTGCATCGGCGGTGGCCATAGTGATTGTGGGCGCGGCCCACATTCCGCGCCGATGGCGCAGGGCGATGTGGTCGTGGATTGTTCTCCTCACGTTGCTGCGGCTGCTCGGACCCGGACAACCGCCCCTTGACCTCTGGCTCGCTGTGTCGCTCGGCGTGGTCGTTGGATCGATCGTCTTGCTGGTCTTCGGTTCACCGAACATGGAGCCCAGCCCCGAAGAGGTCCTCGTTGCCTTTCGCCAGGTTGGGTTGGACCCGGTGCGGATCGACCGGATCGACAATGTGAGCAACGGTGCCGTCTACGAGACAATCGAACGCGATGGGAGCGGTCGATTCATCAAGCTCCGCACGCTCGAAGACCGGAGCTGGGACCTCCTCAACCGGATCTACCGCATGCTCCGCCTGAGGTCATCGGAGGTCGGGCGCCCGTACAGCACGCTGAAGCGGCGCGTCGAACATGAAGCCCTCGTGATGCACACCGTGAGCGCAGCCGGGACCCGCAGCCCCAAGGTCTTCGGTATCGGGGTCACCAACGAGGGCGCTGCATTTATTGTCGAGGATCGAGTAGCCGGACGACGACTCAGCCTGGTGCCTCCCAGCGAAATCAACGACGACGTCGTCCGATCTGTGTTTCGAAGCGTCCGTTCCGTCCACTCCACCCTTACTGCGCACCACTCCCTCACCTTGGAGAATATGCTCCTCGACGACGACGGCGAGGTGTGGCTGGTCGACTACGACGAAGCAGAATTGGCCGCTGGCCCGCGAGAAAGGTCACGTGACATCGCCGAGGTGTTAGTGGCAATGGGGCTCATTACCGGGCCTGAGCGCAGCGTGGCACTCGGCGTCGAAGAACTCGGCAGAGAAGAGGTTGCGGGCGCGTTGCCGTTGGTGCAGCCCCTCGCGTTGAGCCGTTCGCTCGGCAAATCGATCAAAGACCAGCGTGGTCTTCTCGACCTGCTTCGTCACGAGATGCATAATCGCACCGGTGCTGACGACGTGCCGCTGGAGCGGCTGGCACGCGTCCAGCCGAGAACGCTGTTGATGATCGTTGCAGGCGCGCTGGCGTTCTACTCGCTGCTTCCACAGTTCGGCAATCTCGGCAAGACCGTCGATGCGTTCGGCGATGCGAGGTGGGAGTGGCTCCCGGCGGTGATCGCAATGGCGCTGGCCTCTTTCGTGTTTGCCACGATCTCATTTCTCGGGTCGGTCGCACAGCCAATGCCGATCGCTCCGTCAGTGCGCAGCCAGGTCGCTGGGTCATTCGCCCAACTGGTCGGCCCGGCCAGCGCAGGCAAGATGGCCCTGGCCGGGCGCTTCTTGCAACGCAACGGCTTGACGTCAGGCGAAGCGAGTGCGTCAGTGGCTCTGAACGCGATCGCCGGTCTGATGACGCACCTCTTGCTGATGGCCGGATTTTTCGCATGGGCCGGCGGCGCCGATGTAGGTGGCTTCTCGCTGCCAAGCCTCGGGACGTTGTTCTTCGTTGCTGTCGCCGCAGTTGCTGCAGTCGCAATCGCCTCGCTCTTC
Source organism: Ilumatobacter sp. (assembly GCF_041688325.1). Taxonomy (GTDB): domain Bacteria; phylum Actinomycetota; class Acidimicrobiia; order Acidimicrobiales; family Ilumatobacteraceae; genus Ilumatobacter_A. The sequence continues at coordinate 3,363 of NZ_JBDNIJ010000441.1, read as the reverse complement.
GGTGCTGTTCGGCGAACTGCGATTCGGCCCATCGTCGACGGGATTCGCACGGCTGCGGGCTATGTGGCCCAGGTGATCCGCAGCCCGCTGCGCGTCGTGGCACTACTCGGCGGCTCGTCGTTGATCACGCTGAGCTATCTGCTGGCGCTCGTGTTCTCGGTCGAGGCGTTTGGTGGTGGCCTCACGGTTGCACAGATTGGCGCGTCGTATCTGGGTGCCGCGGCCATCGCCAATATTGCGCCGACACCAGGTGGCATCGGCCCGCTGGAGGCCGCCATGATCGCGGCCTTGTCCGGGTTCGGCCTCGACGCAGCGATCGCGATCTCCGCCGTGCTGACATTCCGACTTGCGACCTTCTGGGTCCCGATCGCGCCCGGGTGGGCAACCTTTGTCTGGATGGAACGACGGGGCGAGATCTAAGCGCACCGAGTTCTGAACGAAACAAGCGCTTTCGTTCAGCGGTGACTGATCAGCTCATTGAGCAGCAATGGCTGACCCTGCGTGGAATCCGTTTGTCCATGCGTTCTGGAAGTTGTAGCCGCCCGTGACGCCGTCGACGTCGATGACTTCTCCAGCGAAGTAGAGGCCGTGCACAAGCTTGCTGTGCATTGTTTGGAAGTCGATCTCGTTGAGATAAATCCCACCGCACGTGACGAATTCATCCTTGTTCGTGCTTTTACCGTTGACCGCGAATGTCGAGGCGGTGAGCTGGCTGAGAAGTTGGTTGGCTTGCGTCTTGCTGAGCTGTGACCACGTCGTTGTCTCGGGGATGTCTGCGGCCGCAAGGAACCTCAGCCAGAGTCGTTTCGGGATCGAAGCAAATGCACTTCGGCTGGAAAGTTGTCGCTTGGCCTCGCTGAGCCGCTTCTCGGCGACAACTGCTGCAGGGTCGGCGTCTGGCAGCCAGTTCACAGAAATGTCGAACCGGTAGTCACGCTCAGCCAGTTCGCGAGCACCCCATGCAGAAATTTTGAGAATTCCTGGCCCGCTCAGACCCCAATGAGTGATGAGCACGGGCCCGCTGCTCCTGAGCTTGCTCTGCGCGATGCTGACTTCGGCAGGACTCACCGAGAGGCCGAGCAGATCGTCGAGGCGCGGGTCTTTGATTTTGAAGGTGAAGAGTGAGGGTGTCGGCGGTTGCAGTTTGTGGCCGAGACTTGCTGCGAGTTTGGCCCCTGCGGTGAGCCGAGTTCCGCCCGTAGCGATGAGGACATTCGCAGCCGTATAGGAATGACCGGTGTCTGTCGCGAGTTCGAAATTGTCCTCGTTCTTGACGACGGAGGTCACTCCTTCAGAGGTGTGGATGTTGACCCCGGCGGCGTCTGCGGCAGAAAGCAGGGCGTCGATGATCGTTTGCGAGCTGTCGGTGTCGGGGAACATCCGGCCGTCGGCTTCAGTTTTTAGCGTGACACCGCGGCTGGCGAACCAATCAACGGTGTCAGCAGGACCGAATCGATGGAACGGACCAATCAAAGATTTCTCGCCGCGTGGATAATTTCTGCTCAGCTCACGGGGCTCGAAACAATCGTGCGTGACGTTGCAGCGACCCCCGCCAGAGATCTTCACCTTCTGCAGCAGTTGCGACGTCTTCTCGAGGATCAGAACCGATTTCCCAGAGTTCTCTGCGCAGGTGATCGCAGAGAAGAATCCTGCGGCACCTCCGCCGACAACGATGAGGTCAAAAAACATGCTCGATCACTGTAGAGATGATTTGCGCCGGCGGGTGTTGGCGGGTGTCGGCGGATGAAGGTCCTTGCGTTTGTCTGCCCCCTTCGCGAGAATCGAACACATGTTCTTACAGGGATCGCTCTTCGGGGTGTGCGAACCAGATGTCGACACGAGCTTCTTGGAGGCCCGACGAGTCGACCTCGATGATCAATCGTGGATCGAGTACACGCCGGGCTGGCTGAACGGCGCCGACTCGGTCTTCGACGAACTGCTCGGCAAGCTCGAACTGCGCCAGCGCACTGACATCGTGATGTACGACTCCGTTGTGAACGAACCGCGCCTCACTGCGTCGTGGCACGCCGACGACTACCCGGCAGGTGGCCCCACGGCGATCCTCGACGATGTCCGCCAGACTCTCACCGAGCGCTACCACCGGCCGTTCGACTCGATTGGCTTCAACCTGTACCGCAATGGTGCTGACTCGGTTGCCTGGCACGGCGACAGTCATCCCAAGCACGTCACCGACCCGATTGTTGCCATCATGAGCGTCGGCGAACCGCGCCCGTTGAAGATCCGACCACGCGGCGGCGGCCAATCGCGCAGTTGGGATCTCGGCCGCGGCGACCTGTTTGTCATGGGTGGCGCGTGCCAGCACGACTGGGAACACTGCGTTCCAAAAGTTCGCCGCGGCATTGGCCCACGCATGTCGATCACGTTCCGCCACGACACCCGTTGACTCGCGCCGCCCGCCACTGATCACCAACCCGCCGCGTCATACGATCAGTTGATGGTCACCGACGAACAACTCGAGTTCTACGACACCAACGGCTACCTCCAACTGGAGTCGTTCATCGACGCGACCTGGATGGCGGACTTGCGCGCTGCGTCAGACGACTTCGTCGAACAGAGTCGTTTGCTCGACGCGCCGAACCGTCGGTTCGACCTCGAAGCCGGCCACACCGCTGAGGCGCCACGCCTTCGTCGGCTCGTATCGCCGGTCGACATCCACCCCACCTTCAACCGGCTCGCGTTTGAGGGACCAGTCGCGCAACTGGCCATGCGGATCTTGGGCGGGCCCGTCCGCTTTCATCACAGCAAGCTCAACTACAAGTGGTCGGGCGGCGGCGAGGAAGTGAAGTGGCACCAGGACATTCAATTCTGGCCGCACACCGATTTCACGCCCCTCACCATTGGCGTCTACCTCGACGATGTCGATGAGGAGATGGGGCCGATGGGCGTACTCCCCGGCAGCCACCGCGGCCAGCTCTATGACCTCTACAACGACGACGGGTCGTGGGGCGGGGCAATGAACGACGCCGACGTCGCGACCATCCCGATGAGCGACATGGCGTGGCTGCAAGGTCCGGCCGGGTCGGTCACCGTCCACAACTGCTGCATGGTCCACGGCTCACTGCCAAATAACTCCGACCGAGCGCGGCCGCTGCTCCTGCAGACCTACTCGGCAATCAACTCGTTCCCCGTGCTCGGTATCGGAGCCAACGGCGTCGACGGCGCGAGCGCAGGTCGCATCATCGGTGGTGACCCCGACCAGCACGTCACCGTCGATGGCCGCGCACTGCGCGGCGCACCCGACTGGCGCAAGGTCGGTCCGCCGACAATTTTCGGAAGTCAGCAGGCCGACTGAGTGCCGCGGCCATCGCCGCGTCTGGCTTGGGGTTCGCGGCTTGACCACGT
>NZ_JBDNIJ010000440.1:0-2226 GCF_041688325.1 Ilumatobacter sp. | reverse complement strand
TCGAGGTCGGGGTTCTTCGCAGGAGTCAGTTCCTTTTTGATCGCCGCTGGGTCGAAGCCCGGAGTTTTCGGGTTGATGACAACGTAGTCGGCGCTCGTCGTCGAGACTTCGCCATCGAGCAGACTGCTGGTCATGCTGATTGTCAGCGGGTGGGTTCCCGGCGTGGCAATGTCGGTGTCGACCGCCATCCGGACTCGGGTCGTCGATTCGGGGCCCACGGTGACGGAAACCGTCTTGTCGACCGGGAGGCCGGTGGTGAGGTTCAGTGTGTACTTCGCCGACGTCTTCGAGATGTTCGTGATGTCGATGAAGAGGTTCTGCTTGCCGGTCGTTCCGACGAACGTGTAGAACCCGGCCAAACCAACGGTGCCGTCGCCCGGCGCTGACAGCACCCCGAGCGCCACGGCCTGCTCATAGGTCAATTCGTCGTCGTCGGCTGTCGTCGTCAGAAGTCCCGCCGCGCCGGCACCGCCCACCGATCCGCCGTCGAACCGGATGTTCGTCCAGTCGTCGTAGGGCGTGCCGCCCGAGTAGTTGAGAAGAGGCGTCGTCGGTAGACCAACCAGCTGATACTTGTAGTTCATGATGCTCTTGTATGCGGTTCCGCCTTGCCCAGTCCCGGTCTTACCGCCACCGTGGTACAGATCAAGGTTGTGGCCGAGTTCGTGCATGAACGTGCCACGCTCTTGAATTCTGGTGAACCCGGCCTTACCCCACGGCCCGTCGGTGACCATGAAGTCCCCACCAGGGATACCATGCGACGAACCAGACGAATCCGTGGTGTTGCCCTGATAGCGGTCGGCGTAGACGGCGTAATGGAAGACTTCGGCCCGAGCGGTTTCGAAGTTCGTCTTCTTCAGGGCGTCGAACTCGCCCCACTTGCTGGCAGTAGTACCGAGGATCGGATCATGTGGCAACATGTTCGCCCTGGTCCGCGTTCCCCACTTGGCTCCCGTGACAGGATTCATTGTCGAGCCGGCACCTGCATCGATGTGCATGCGGATCGGGCCGCCCGGTGCGGCCGCGAAGGCCTTGACCACGTCATCGAGTGCGCTCTGCATCGGGCGGAAGTCTTTCCCGCCCTGACAAATGGTGGGAATCTCAGTTATCACGCCCTTGCAGGTCACCGGCAGGACCATTGCGTCGACCTCGATGAATATGTCCTTGACGGCCGGGTCTGCGCCCATCGCCTTCAGGTCGAGTTCGATGATGCCGTCGTTGTTGATGTCGACACCTTTGGTCTCCCAGGAATCGGGAATCGCGTCGCCGTCGGTGTCCTCGCGTGATTGCGCTCCCTTAACACATGTCATCCCGTACAGCCACCGCATGTTGTCGATAAGGACCGCGGAGTCGGGTTCGAATCCGCCGTCCTGGATTGCCAAGATCAACTTCATCGTCATGCCATCCGGGCCGAGCTCGACCGGCGTCAGAGCCGACAGCTTCGGCGTGGAGAAATCCATCTTCGTGCCGGTCGTTGAATCGATCCCGAAGCCGGTGTACGGCCCCATTGGCCTTCCCGGAACATCCGTCGCGAAGTTGCGCGGGGCAATGACTTCGTAACCAGGAGCGTTGCCGATCGGGGTCTGGTCGACCGTCAGTTCGCTCTGGTTGATTTCCGCGGTGAAAATGTCGTTGCCGTACTTCCCGTACTCGCCGCTGTTATTGGGATTGGGCTCGGTCAGGAAGGCGAAGTCAAATGTCAGGCAACGCGCTTGGCTCGGTGGGCGCAGAACCAGATCAACCCGTGTGAGGTCGCCTCCGTCGAGGCTGTTCGGGGCATCGAGATCGGTGGAGGCAAGCTGGTCCGATGTGCCAACGACGTCGCTGGCGAGACCTGTCGACAAGATCATGTAACTCGAACCTTCTGTGGGGAAGTCTCCAATCGGAGCAGTCCCAACGCCGTAGGCCCGTGAGTCAGCCGACGTCGAGGTGCTCACGATTTGAGCGGCGGGCAGGTCGAGCGCCGCGGTAACGGAGACAGGCAGTGCAGCGGCGGCCACCGGCTGTGCGCCACTTGACGAGACGGCAACAACCGTCGCAACCATACTGACGGCAACCAGGACGCGACCCGTGCCAGAAAAACGCCGAACAGATGATGAAGACATCGAAACCCTCCCAAAGGGGATGCGAGCCCACGAAGCTCACAACACAGCCAAACGTATCAGATTCGACAATTTGATGACATCTTGTACTGCAGCCGTTCAAGCGTCCGGGTGACAACTGCCC
>NZ_JBDNIJ010000439.1:0-8715 GCF_041688325.1 Ilumatobacter sp. | reverse complement strand
CCTCAAGGACGGCTACCTCCAGCAGGTCGACACGCCGCAGACCCTGTATGACCGGCCGGACAACGTGTTCGTCGGGGCATTCATTGGTTCGCCCTCGATGAACCTGTACGAAGGCTCGGTGGCTCTCGACGGCGAAGGTGGCACCGTCACGTTCGGCGAACACTCGATCGCCCTGTCGCCGCAGTCGTTGATCGACCGCCCGGAACTGCGCTCGTACGATCGCAAGCCGGTGATCATCGGCATCCGTCCTGAGGACTTCGAAGACGCGTCGATGGTTGCAGAAGATGTGCCCGAGAACCTGCGCCTCACCTCGAAGGTCACGCTGATCGAAGCACTCGGCTCCGAGATCATGGTGCACTTCCGCCTTGACGCCAAGACCGTCGACTCCGGTGACCCCGATGCTGCCGAAGAGTCGACGAGCGCAACAGCAGCGAACGCTGTTGGTCGCTTTCACCCGCGTTCACCTGCCCGCATGGGGCAGATGGTGGACATCGCACTGTCGGCCGAGAACGTCCACTTCTTCGACGCAACCACACGGTTGGCCATCCGCAACTAAGTGCATGCCTGGCGGAAGCCGGTCTGGAAATAACGAAGGCATGAGGTGGGTGCACCCAAGGCGCACCTACCTCACGCCTTCGGTGGGATGGCTGATGGCGGTCAGTGCGTGAAACGGGGCTTCAGCGCAGCGTGATCGATGTTCGGGAGCACATGTTCGGCAAACAGGTCGCACTCGGTGGCATGGGTGTAGCCCGAAAGAATGAATGCCCCGATGCCGACTTCTTGGTAGGCCCGAAGTTTCGCGGCGACCTGATCCGGATTGCCGACGATCGCTGCACCTGCGCCGCTGCGCGCCCGACCGACGCCGGTCCAGAGGTTCTCCTCGACGAAGCCATCGTCGGCAGCAGTGTCACGCAGTGCGGCCTGACGGGCGACACCGAATGATGCGGCATCGAGTGACTTCTTCCGAATTGCGTCGCCTGTGTCGGCGTCGAGCTTGGAGACGAGCTGTTCGGCGGCCGCACGCGCCTCAGCCTCGGTCTCACGGACGATCACGTGAGCCCGAAGCCCGTAGATCAGCTCGCGTTCGTAGGTGTCTGCTGCCAGCGTGGTCATCTCCTGCACCGTGTCGCCGACGGAGGCAACCGTGTCTGGCCACGTGAGGAACACATCGGCCTCGGCCGCAGCGACGTCTTTGGCGGCGGGGGAAAAGCCCCCGAAGTAGAACGGTGCGCACGTGCTCTCGGGGCCGATCAAGCGGGGCGGATCGAGTTGGAGATCCACAAACTCTCCGTGGAAGTCGATCGGCTCGCCGTTCAACAACTGACGAAGCACCTGCATCCATTCACGGGTGCGCTGGTAGCGGGGCGCCGAGTCGAGCGCCTCGCCGGGGATGTCGGAGCTGATGATGTTGATCGTCAACCGACCCTCGGCCATCTGATCGATGGTGGCGAGCTGGCGTGCCAGCTGGGGAAGATGCATCTCGCCCATGCGCACGGCGAGGAGCAGGTTGATTTGCTCCGTCTGGGTAGCGATCCCGGCAGCAAACGACGTGGAGTCGATTCCGAGTGTGTAGCCAGACGGGAGGAGCACGTTGTCGAAGCCGTTGCGGTCGGCGGTTTGCACGATGTCGCTGCAGTGCGCCCACGAGCTGGCGAGTGCCGGATCGGGCTGGCCGAGGAACTCGTAATCGTCGTCACACAGGGCGCCGAACCAGGAGATCTCAGGGATATTCGGGTTGCTGACAGAACTCACGGCAGTGGCACTCCTTCAGAGGCTTGGACAATGGCGTAGACGTCGGAGCGATCGAGCTGCACGTCGAGTGCCGTGGCCGATGCGGCGAGGCGATCGAGGTTCTGTGAACCGACAATGGCGATCGGCTTCGACGGATGAGCAAGCACGAACGCCATGGCGATGTGGCCGCGCTCGACAGATTCGCGTTCGGCGAGCTGGTCGAGGACGGCAAGGAGCTCGGGGGCGACGCCGTCGCCGGTAGCCAGTGACCCACCGGCAAGCGGGCTCCAGGCAAGCGGTGTGATGCCGAGCTGCATGCACTGGTCGAGTGTGCCGTCACGCATCGGGTCGAGGTGACTGGCTGAGAATTCGGGCTGGTTTGCCACGATCGGGAAGGCGAGGTGTGCCTGGAGCGCGGCGACTTGGGCGGGGGTGTGGTTGGAAATGCCGACTTCGCGGATCTTGCCGGCGTCGCGCAGTTCACTGAGTACGGCGGCGACGTCGGCTGGATGGGCGTACATGTCGGGCCGGTGGATCTGGTAGAGGTCGATCACATCGACACCCATCCGAGTGAGCGACGCCTCGCAGGCGCTGCGCAGATAGGCCGGCGACGAGTCGTAGGGGAGCGGCGGCATGATCCCGCCCTTACTGGCGAGCACCATGCGATCGCGCAGCTCTGGTGCACCGGCAAGAACCGTTCCGAGAATTTCTTCGACCTGGCCGAACCCCGTGCCGCCCCAGTCGAAGCCGTAGACGTCGGCGTTGTCGATCAGGTTCATCCCGGCGTCGAGTGCCGCTTCGAGCACGCTCTGCGCGGCTGCAACGTCGGTGTTCGTGTACCGCCATAACCCGAACGACAGCGGCCCGACAGCAGGCAGCGATCCGAGCGATCGCGGAGAAGCATCAACAAGAGAAGTCACAATTCCAACCTACCGACGCGACGCCGCCACTGCCATCAGCACCGCGAACGACCAATCTGGGCGGTCACTGCTTGATGGAGCCGGCCAAGATGCCGCGGATGAAGTAGCGCTGGAGTGCAAAGAAGACGACCAACGGAAAGAAGGCTTGCACGAAGCCGGCAGCAGGGAGGAGGTGTTCGTTTTGGCCGAACGCCCCAGCAAGGTTGGCAATGATGATTGTGGTCGGCCGTGCGTCAGGGTTTGTTCCGGCGAACGTGTTGGCGATCAGATAGTCGTTCCACGTCCACAAGAATTGGAAGGTGCCGAACGCTGCGAGCACCGGCAGCGAGAGCGGCAGCACAAGCCGCCAGAAGATGTCGAAGTGTCCTGCTCCGTCAATACGTGCCGCCTCGAAGAGGTCGCGCGGGAGGTTCGAGATGTAGCTATGAAACAGGAACACCGCGAACGGCATGGCGAACCCGGCGTGCGTGATCCACACGGCAGTCGTCGTGTTCACCAAGTTCAGGTCGGGCACGACGGTGATGGTCTTATTGAATAAGGGGAGTGAAAGGTGGGCGCCACCGACGAACATCTGGAGCAGCGGAATCAGTGCCACCTGTAACGGCACTGCGAGCAGGCTGACTGTTCCCATGAAGAGGACGCGGCGCCCAGGAAAGTCCATCCAGGCGAATCCGTATGCGGCAATCGCGGCGATCGCGATAGGGATGATGGTGGCCGGAATCGCGATCGCGAACGAGTTCAGCAGCGACGTCGTCAGCGAGTCGCGGGCTGAGAAGACCGCGTCGTAGTTGTCTCCGGTGAGATCTCCGAGCCGGAGGTTCCACCACCCGGTGCGCCGCTGAGCGTCTCGTTGACGGAATCCGCTGACGAAGAGTCCAACGGTCGGCAGCGTCCAGATGGCAACGATGCTCCACAACGCGAGCCTGGGTATCTGGCGCGCACCGTCCGAGACGGCGGTGTGCCACCACCGCACGTTCAGCCTTTGACCGAACCTGCCAGTAGCCCTCGAACGAAGAACCGCTGGAGCGCGAAGAACACGACGAGCGGGAAGAAGGCTTGCACGAAACCGGCAGCGGGCAACAGGTGCTCGTTGCGGCCAAAGTCGCCTGCCAGGTTGGCGACCACGATGGTCGCCGGTCGAGCATCCGGGTTGGTCCCGGCGAACGTATTGGCGATCAGATAATCGTTCCAGGTCCAGAGAAACTGGAAGATCGCGAATGCTGCCAGCACTGGCACCGACAGCGGCAGCACGAGCCGCCAGAAGATGGTGAAGTGGTCGGCGCCGTCGATGCGGGCAGCTTCGAACAGGTCTTTCGGGAGCCCCGAGATGTAGTTGTGCAACAGGAAGATTGCGAACGGTAGCGCGAAGCCGCAGTGCGCGATCCAGACGGCCGTGGTCGTGTTGACGAGGTCGAGGTCAGGGAAGATCGTGATCGTCTTGTTGAGTAGTGGCAGCGTGAGGTGGGCGCCGCCGACGTACAGCTGGAGGAGCGGGATAAGTGCGACCTGCAGCGGAACCGCGAGCAGCGCCACAGTGGCGATGAACGACACCTTGCGGCCCTTGAACTCGATCCACGAGAAGCCATATGCAGCGAACGATGCGACAGCGATCGGGATGACCGTGGCGGGCACGGTGATCGCGAACGAGTTGAGGAGCGACTCGCCGAGTGAGCCGGACGCCGACGTACTGAAGACGGCGTCATAGTTGTCGAAGGTCCACTCGAACGGGTTGAGGCCGGTCCACCAACCGCTGCCACGCTGTGCGTCGCGTGTGCGTAAGCCTGAGATCAGCAAGCCGACCGTCGGCGTGGCCCAGATGGCCACGATGCCCCAGAGCACGAACCGCGGGATGGCACGGAAGCCGTCCATGAAGCGGCTGAACGGTCCGCCGCCCTTCGGCGCCGGTGCAGTGGTGTCGTCGAGAGTCAGGCTGGACATGTCAGCCCTCCTTCTGCATGCGGCGGATGTTGGCGACCATGATGGGCATCACAGAGACGAAGATCAGCATGGCGAGCGCTGCGCCTCGGCCGGTGTTGCGGGCGTTGAAGGCCTGATTGAACATGTCGTTCGCCAACACTTGCGTTCCGAAGTTCGAGTTGGTCATCACCTTCACAATGTCGAACACCTTCATGACGAGCACGATGATGGTGGTGACGACCACGCCGACGGTGGGACCGATCTGCGGGAGCGTCACCCGCCAGAAAACTTGCGATGTGGTGGCGCCGTCGACGCGGGCGGCCTCCAGGATCTCTTCCGGCACCGACTGGATTGCAGCGGAAAGGATGACCATGGCAAAGCCGGTCTGGATCCAGATCAGCACGATCATCAAGAAGATGTTGTTGTACGGCGACTCCTGAATAAAGTTGATCGGTGAGCTGATGATCTCGCCGTTGCCGTTGGTCTCTTGACCGCCGACGCCTCCGCCGATGATTCCCCAGTACCGGATCAGAAACCAGCCGAGGAGGAGCGCTGCGATGCCAGGCATCGCCATCTGCCCGTACTCGGCTTTCTGTGCCGATGAGATCAGTGCGGCAATGAGGCCGACGAATGCCGCCGTGATGAACAGCCCGATGACAAGGCGCTGCACGTCACCCGAGAATTGGCTCCACACCCATGCGAAGGCATAGACAGCGATCGGAGCCAGGATGATCGTGGCGATGGCGAGGACGTAGTTTTTCTTCCTGATCGAGGTGGCGAGGAGTGCCACTGCGAGCATGCCGAGGATCGCGACGAGCAAGGTCGAGGCGACGCCGCGCCCGGTGCTCAATCGACCGAGACCAACCCACAGCGCATTGAGTACACCGGTCTGCTCTTTCGACGAGTCGCGAGCGACGTACATGAAGCGCCAGATGACCGATGCGCCGACGAGTGAAATCGCCATCGGCATGAAGATGACGGACTTGGCAACCTTCTCGAGGAGAGCGCCTTCGGCAAGGACCGCCACGGCGAGGCCGAGTGTCGTCGACACCAGCGTCACGACGATGACCCACCACAGGTTGTTGATGATCGTGCCGCGACTCGTGGTGAAGATGGCGAACGACAGGAAGACGGCGCCGCCGACAAGGGGGAAGAAGCTCGGGCTGCCGAGTTCGACCCAGCGTCCTGTCCGCTGCTTCATTTTGTTACCGACGACGAAGAAAACCACCATCAGCACGAGGCCGATCCGCATCGGCCAGTTGAAGAATGCGTCACCCCAGTTCGATAGATCGAGCGACGTCTTGTCGGTGAATGTCTCGGTGTAGTTGTCGATCCCGACGAACTTTTCGCTGTCCCGACCCAAGAACGACAGGTACAGCGTGCGGAGTGCCGGGACGACGAGCGTGCCGGTGAGGAAAAGGACCGCGGGACCGATGAAGATCACTGGGCGTGAGCGACGGTCGGCCTCACCGCGTTCGAAGCGGTTGGCTGCTGGCTTCATACCGATGCGTGCGCCGATCATTGCTGCGGGAATTGCGGCTGCGATGATTGCCCAGCCGGCGCTGCCGCTGCCGAGGTCAGGCATACCGAAGGCACCGAGTGCCCAACCGATGGCACCGCCAATGATTGCGCCGCCGACTGGTGGGCGCTTGCGCAGCATGGAAATTCCGGCACCGATGGCGCCGACGATGACAGTGCCTCCGATGGTGGCGACAATGTCGACTTCGGGACGAACGCTCGATTGGAGCAGCGCTCCGATGACGGCGCCGGTGACACCGAAGCCGCCTGCGCCGATGACGATACGAGGGGTAGGGGCGTCGGTGCTGCTCAGGACGGAGCCGACGGCGGCGAGCACCGCTGCGATGACGAGAGGCAACCAGATCCAGTTGGCGAGGTCGGCGAAGAATCCTCCGTCGCCGCCATCGTTGGTGAGGCGGTTGCCAGCGATGACGCCGGTGAACGCGAAGCCAGCGAGGCCGAAGCGCGCGGCGTTGAACAGCGACCATCGCTTCGTTGCCTGATTGAAGAGCAGATTGGCGCCGATCCAGACGCCGCCGGTGATCCCGACGGCAGCGACTGCGAGGATCACCGTGCTGCGAACCTTGTCGCTCACGATCACCCCGTACACGAGGGCAAGGACGAAGAAGCCGAAGGAAGTTCGTGAGAGCACTCGTCGGAACGGACTCGGTGCGTCGGGATCAATGATCGGATCCTGTGCGACGATCGAATCGTCGTCGAGCAGTTGTTTAGCGTCGTCCAGCGTTGTCACGCAGTTCCCCTCAGAATTTGATGCCCCGTGTCGCTGTGTCGAAAGCGGAGCGTCCCCAGAACCAAACAGGGCGCCGACACCGAAGTGCCGGCGCCCTGCAATGGTCTCACATGGTGTTCACGTTGTGAACATTCATGCGGTGTTCAGTTGCTCAGGTGTTCGTGATCGGAACGATCACTCAGGCCATGACGCTTCGATGGCGTCGGCGGCTTCCTGTGCAGTTTTGTCGCCGTTCACGGCTGCGGTGCCTTCGGTCCAGAAGGTGCCAGCGCCGACTTCGGCGGGCATCAGGTCAGAGGCATCGAAGCGAACGATCGTGCTGTTCGACAGGATGTCCAAGAACGACTGCTCGAGCGGCTGGTAGACACTCGGGTCCTGGCCCTTGGCTGCCGAGAGGAAGCCAGACAGCGTGGCGCCGCCACCCTTCAGTTCGGCCTGTGCCGCCTGACGAGTCTCGGCGAAATCAGCCGTCGACATGTAGGCCAGGAGGGCGTGAACGTTGGCGTCATCGTTGAACGCAGCGGCGAGCGTACCTGCACCCAACACCGGCTTGTCGCCGTTGATGTCGGGGAAGTAGAACACGTCAACTGCCTCGGGCGAGCCATCAGCGAAGGCGGTGCCTTCGGGGATGAATGCTGAGTAGAACGATGCCTGGCGGTGCATGAAGCAGTCGCCGTCAACCAACGGCTGGCCGTTGTCCTGGAACGCTGTTGCAGCGATGGTGCCAGAGTTGGCGAACACGTTCTCATCACTCCAGATGTCGAGGACCGTCTGCATCGATTCCACGATCTGCGGATCGTTGAACGGGATCTCGTGGGCGACCCACTGGTCGTACACGTCGGCGCCGTGCTGGCGCAGAACCATGTCTTCGACCCAGTCGGTGTAGGTCCAGCCCGTTGCCTGGCCGGATTCGATGCCGACACAGAGTGCCTTGGCGCCACCGTCAGCCGTGATCGTGTCGACCAAGGCGGTGAACTCGTCAAACGTAGTGGGCACGGTGTAGCCAGCTGCTTCGAAGGCTGCGGGCTGGTACCAGACGAGGGACTTGAGGTCGGACTTGACCGGGACACCGAACTGGGTGCCGTCGACGTTGCCGAAGGTGGTCCACGCTTCGCTCCAGTTGGTTGCGGTTGCGGTTGCTGCTTCGTCGTTCAGGGCCGTGAGGACACCGTCGCGTGCGAAGCCGGCGAGCTTGCCGGGCTGCGGGAAGATCGAAATGTCTGGCGGGTTGCCGCCCTCAATCTGCGTGTTGATGTTGGATTCCCAGTCGGCGTCGCCGATGTACGTGACCGTGACGCCGTTTTCGTCGCCCCATGCGCCGAGAACGGCCTGGAGTGATCCAGCTTCGCTCTCGTCGCGCTCGGGTCCGGTGACCGTGATTTCGGTCTTGCCTTCGACAGCCGGAGCCTCGGTGCTTTCGGTCTGTTCGGCAGGTGCGGTTGTTGCTTCGCTGCTCGCTCCATCGTCGTCGGAACCGCATGCTGCGGCAACGAACGAAAATGCAATCGGGACAGCTGCCAGCTTGATCCAGCGCTTGTTCATAGGGCCTCCCCCTGAAGGTATGTAAAACGTCGTGGAAACATCCACGACATGTAAACGCTTACATACCGGCGCGGATACGTCAAGTGCGCCCGGCGAGGGACCGGGTAGAGCCTCGTTTCTTGGTCGACCTGCGATGTCCGAAAGTCGCGCGCAGGACGACCGAAAATGGCGTGATCAGGACTGCGGAGGGCCGGTCGTCGAGCGCTGGATCAACTCGGTCGGAGCGACGACGCGCTGGGTTGTGGTTTCGCTCATCGCCGCTGCATGCATGGTGTTCGGATGCATGGTGTTCGGATGCATGGTGTTCAGCAGGAGGCGGGCCGCCGTGGCGCCGTG
>NZ_JBDNIJ010000438.1:0-3971 GCF_041688325.1 Ilumatobacter sp. | reverse complement strand
GCCCATCAGCACGACGAGCGTTCCTCCGACTGCGGCGAGGGCCTCCCAGTCGACGGTTTGCCCGCTCAGGGGGTCTTCGTGTCCGGTGACAAATGTGACTGACAATGCCTGATGGCGCAGAGTTACCGGGATACCTGCAGCGGTCGGCGCAGCGATGGCTGACGTGATCCCGGGAACCACGTCGAACTCCACGCCTGCGGCGAGGAGGGCATGTGCCTCCTCGCCGCCGCGTGCGAACACACAGGGATCGCCCCCTTTGAGACGAACGACCTCCTGGCCACGCTTGCCTCGTTCGACCAGCAGCGCGTTGATCTCGTCCTGCGTCATCGTGGGTTTGCGCGGCTCTTTGGCGGCGCTGATTCGTTCACAGGATGCTGGCACGAGGTTGATGAGTTCTTGGCTGACCAGTCGGTCATAGACAAGGACTTCGGCACGGCCGAGCAGTTGTGCACCTTTGACGGTGATCAAGCCGGGGTCGCCGGGGCCGGCTCCGACGAGGTGGACAGTCATGTGGTCTGCTCCTGATGGGTTGATCTGATGCTGTCGAACTTGCGGGCGAGGTCTGCGGTGGTGACAGGTCGATGCGCAGCAGCCCAGTCAGCGAGTTCGCCCCAACCCTCGGTCATGGTCGCAGCGGCGTCGCGGAGGTACGCGGCGAGTGTGGGGCTGGCGCCGTCGGTGTCGACGGCAAGGGTCACTCGGCCGACGCGGTGAACAGCGGGAAGTCGAAGATCGCCAGCGTCGGGAAGATCGCATCGCAAGACGAGCGAGCCACTTTGCTTGGCGTCGATCGCGGCGGCTTCGTTGACGTCGGGGTCGTCGGTGGCGATCACTGCGACACGCGCACCCATTGCGTCCGTTTGCTGCCAGCGTCGGCGCAGAAACTGCACCTGGTCTCCGACGACGTGGGCGACGTGATCCTGGGCCAATGAGTCGCTCCCGACTGGGTCGATGACCGTCACGCTCGCTCCCGAGTCGATCAGCGACGTGAGCTTGCGGGCGCCTGCCCGACCGCAGCCGACGACCACGCAGTGCTGTCCACGCGTGTCGAGCACGACGGGCAGCCCGCTCATCGGAGCGCCTGCTTGGCAGCCTGGACGCGTCGAACGATTGCGTTCACAGCGCCAGCGGCAGGGGAGCTGCCTCCACGCATGCCTTGGTTGGTGATCGAGATCGGCGCAAGGCCGCTCTGCCACAGGGCTGCCTTGGACTCTGCGGCGCCGACGAACCCCACCGGCAAGCCGACCACCGCAGCTGGGCGCACGACGCCGCGCTCGAACATGTCGATGAGTTCGAAGAGCGCTGTCGGTGCGTTGCCAACGACGAACACGGCGCCGTCAGGATGCTCGCGAGCGGCAAGCGTGAATGCAGCGGCCGAACGGGTCGAGCCATCGGGGGCCACCGGTACGTGGGGGAGCCAACACTCGGTCGGATATCGGGTGATGCCTGCGGCGACCATCGCTGCGTCGACGATCACGGGTGCGTCGGTGGCGAGCGCCGTCTGGAGCGCAGCTGCGGCGTGGTCACCCAGGCGCGCTGACTCGGCGGACGACAGATCGGCTGTGGCATGGATCATTCGTTCGACGATCGAGCGATCAGCATCTCGGAGCGCGCTGAGGTCGACGAGTGACGAAAGGATGCGGTAGCTCTCCACCTCGATCGGGTGCACTGCTGGACCTTCGCCGTTGCCTGGGATGCTCACTGCGAACTCCCCAGCCGGATCTCGGTGATCGCGCCGTCCGGGCAGACCTCGATGCACTCGCCGCACACGGTGCACGAGTCGTCGATCACCGCAGGTCGGCCCGGTGCTGGACGAAGTGCACGCGGGCCACACGTGATGATGCAGTTTCCACACGCGGTGCAGCTTGTGTCGATCCGCACCGTCGTCGGTCGACCCTGTTCAGGGGCGCGGTCAGGGGCGCGGTCAGGAGCGCGGTCGGGGGCGCGGTCGGGGGCGCGGTCAGGCGAGCGCAGAGTCATAGCCCCTCGGTGTCACCATGCGCCCGTTGCTCCACTCGGTTGTCGACGAGCCGACGACGACGATCGAGAACATGTCAACCTCTGCGGTGTCCATCTCGCCGAGCGTCGTCGCGATCACTCGTTCGCCTTCCCGCGTCGCGTTGACCACGATTCCGACGGGGGTCGTCGCCCCGCGCGCTGTGAGCAGGATGTCGCGCGCAGCTTCGAGTTGTGTGATGCGTCGCCGCGAGCGCGGGTTGTAAAAGGCCACCGCAAGATCGCCCGCCGCCAATGCGTGGAGCCGTTGCTCGATGACCGCCCACGGTGTGAGCAGATCCGACAGCGAAACGAGCGCGTGGTCATGTGCCAGTGGCGCCCCGAGGATCGACGCAGCGGCGAGGCTCGCGGTCACTCCTGGAACGATGTGGATCGGGGGGTGGCCGTATCGCGCTGCGACGTCCAGTACCAGGGTCGCCATCGCGAAGATACCGGGGTCACCCGAGCAGACGAGGGCAACTCGTTGGCCTTTGGCGGCACGCTCGACGGCCTCGATGCAGCGGTCGATCTCGGCACCAATCGGGCTCCGGACGATCTCCTGGCTGGCTCTGCATAGATCGGTGCATTGGTCGACGTAGTACTCGTAGCCGATCACGACGTCGGCGTGACGAATCGCCGTGCCGGCCTCGGGCGTGCGGTGCTTCGCGTCGCCCGGACCGAGGCCCACGACCTGGAGCGAGCCTTCAGGAGCCGCCCGGCGCGCAATCGCCACGGTGGCGGTGGCGCCCTTCCGCTTGGTGACCACGAGTTGCCCTCCGGGTCCAGCTGCCAGGAGCGCTGCCGCCTCGGCAACCGATGGCGTCCCGACTTCGGCCGCCACGACATCACTCGGGTTGGGCACCTCGACCGCGGCGAGATCGGTACTTGTGAACGACCGGATGGGAAGACCGAGGCTCGTCACGACCGGATGAGTGGCCCGTCGGTCGATGGTGGCGACGAGTGCGATCGACTCGCGGGCAAGATCGTGCTCGTCGAGCGCGGCGTCGAGCAGTTCACTCGCGGCGTTTTCGGCAGCGTCGGTGCTCGAGCCAATACCGACGACCAGGGTCGGCGGGTGAAGCACGACGTCGACCGCACGGGCGCTCTTCCGATCGGACACGATGATTTCGGCGCCGTCGCCTGCTGGTACGTCGATGAGATGGGCAAGCGAATCAGGAATCGGCCAGTGCGTCAGGTCGGCGCTGAACCCGAGACGCACCGGATCGCCGTCAAGCATTCGCCGAGTGATTTCAGCGACGTTGCCGACGGCAACGAACCCGGCGGGTGTGTCGAGGGCAGGGGTCGCGGTCACGTCGGTTGCCGTCGACACCACCGCAACAGCGCCGAGCAATGTGGCGACATCGATGGCGAGGTCGTTGGCCCCATGGTGCCCGCCGGCGAGCGCGACGACATGTGCCCCGGCATCGTCGACAACGACGACTGCGGGGTCGGTGGACTTGTCATCGAGGAGCGGGCCGACGACGCGCACCGCGATCCCCACCGAACAGAACAGCACGAACGCATCGACATCGTTCCAGCGTTCGCGAACGGTCCGGGCGAGGTCGCCGTGCTCGGCGGCATACGGAAGATGGGTGGCATGTTGCCGGCCGGCATCGGTGATCGAGATGGACAAAATGTTCATACGGGGCCCCCCCAAACAACGAAGACTGGATTGTCGGCCTCAAGGCGGCGGGCCTGTCGCGGGCCGATCGGGACGGAGCGATTCACGGCGATCTGGACGAGTTCGCCGCTGTTCGCGGTCACCCCGTCGAGCAGATCGACGGCGGCCAGGGCCGTCTCCATCACCGCGAACGTCGCAACGATCGTGCCGCCTGGGCCAAGACGCTCGAGCGATGCTTCGAACACCGGGCGGCCGCCGCCTCCGACGAAGATGGCGTCGGGCGTCGGTAGGCCATCAAACGCGTCTGGCGCACTGCCATTGACGACAGTGATGGCGACGTCGCTCGCGTTGTTGC
>NZ_JBDNIJ010000437.1:0-2208 GCF_041688325.1 Ilumatobacter sp. | reverse complement strand
GCAAACGCATCGCGGCGGAGTCGACCTTCGCCACGAAGGCCGATGCGCGAGCTTTTCTTGCCGGGGTCGAGACCGACCTCAATCGGGGCAACTACATCGATCCGTCAGCTGGGCGAATCACCTTCGCCGAGTACTCAGGTTGGTGGATCGAACAGCGACCGCTGCGATCTCGAACGCGCGAGACGTACGACTCGCAGCTCAAGCATCTGCTCGCCGCATTCGGTTCGGCTCAGCTCAGCGTCATTTCGTCGGCCGACGTCCGCACCTGGCACGGCCGGCTCTCGCAGACGAGCTTGCATCCGAACACGGTGTCGAAGATCTACCGACTGTTGCGGACGATCCTGACGACTGCCGTCGACGACGGCGTGCTGTCACAGAACCCAGCACGAATTCGCGGCGCCTCGAAGGAACGCGCCGTCGAGCGGCCGCTGCTCACGTGGGACGACGTCGTCGCTCTCGGGAACGCGATCGAGCCTCGCTTCAACGCACTGGTGTGGACCGCCGCTGCGTCCGGTCTTCGCTTTGGTGAACTCTCCGGACTCACCATCCGCCACTTCGATGTCGACCGCTCTGAGCTGCGCGTCTCCCAGACGCTCTACTACAAGAAGGGCTCCGGAGCGACGCTCGGTCCACCGAAGACTGAGAGCGCTCATCGCACGGTTGTCGTAACTGCACAGATCACCCAGCGGCTCTGCGACCACATCGAGACATTCATCGAGGACCGCAGTCCGAATGGTCTGGTCTTCACGTCGGTCAAGGGGAGCCCGCTCCTCAATCGGACGTTCTCTCCGTACTGGCATCGAGCAATCGATGGAACCCATCTCACTGACATCCGGTTCCACGATCTTCGCCACCTCGCTGGCATCGAAGCTGCGACCGCTGGAGCGTCACTGCGAGAGGTGATGGCACGAATGGGGCACGCCACGAGTGATGCATCGCTTCGCTGCCTCAAGGCAGCCGAGATCAGGGACCGAGACATTGCCGAGGCAATTGCGAAGCGGATGCCGGAACGATGAGGCCGGGTCCGAACTTGCGCCCGCTTGGTCGGGCCGCCTCACTCTCGCGTGAGAGGCTGGCTTGATGCCCTCCAGTTTTCAAGCAGTGGCGGTGCTCGTCTTTGCGCTCCTCCCGGGAGCCCTCTACGTCTGGTCCTTCGAACGTCAGGCGGGTCGATACGGCATCGGGGCCAGCGATCGCGTCCTGCGATTCATCGGTGTCTCGGCCATCTTTCTCGCCTTCCTCGCAGCACCGCTCTACTGGCTTTACTCCCGATTCTGGGATCGGTTCGTCAGCGGCGAGGACTTGCCGCTCGCGCTCGCAACCATCCCGATCCTCTACATCGCGACGCCAATCCTGATCGGTACGACCATCGGTGTCGGGCTACGTCGAGGACGACGTTGGGTCCGCTGGCTCACCGGGCCCGACCCTGCACCTCGGGCGTGGGACCACCTCTTCCAGTACCGGCAAGACGGTTGGATCCGGTGTCGTATGAAGTCCGGTGTCTGGCTCGCTGGCGCATACGCAACAGCCAACGGGCGTCAGTCGTACTCGGCCGGGTACCCGGAGGAACAGGATCTGTACCTTGCTGCAACAGTGGCGGTCGACCCCGAGACTGGAGCGTTCGAGATCGACGACAAGGGCGACCCGGTCGTCGGCACCGGCGGTTTGCTCCTACAATGGAGCGAGATCGAATACCTTGAGTTCATCGACGCGTGATCGAAGGAGTGATGATGTCTGACAACTCACGACAGCGAAACCCACAGCAGATCGAGAAGCGCGGCGGATACGGCTCGTCCTCGAAGCCGGTCGCACAGCTCAAGCGGCCGCCAGCCGGCGCAGCTCCCGGCGCGCCGCGACCGACAAAACCCGCAACGAAGTAACTCCCACCTATTTGACTGACGCGGACGACCCGTGTTCAACGGCGAACCGCTTCGACGCGGCGCTCGGTAACCCATGCATCGACGTCACCCGGTTCGAAGCGAACAAACTTGCCGAGTTTGCAGAACGGAATCCTTCGCTCGTCGATAAGTCGACGAACAAATCTCGGGCTGACGCAGAGGCGCTCGGCCACCTGATTCACATCGAGTAGCGGTGCGGCTGAAGTCGTAATGTCGCTCATGTGTCGGCGGCCATGAGATCCTGCCCATGGGCGGTCATGTAGCTGCCCGTTGGTGGCCAACAGAATTGCCCACTGGCGGTCACGGGTTC
>NZ_JBDNIJ010000436.1:0-1690 GCF_041688325.1 Ilumatobacter sp. | reverse complement strand
GCGCACTTGGCAAGCTGATGGGCCGCTACGGCACACGCGAAGCCGAGCTGGACGACTTGTTGCGCGGTGGCGTGTTCGTCGACCTGTACCGAGTCGTGCGCCAAGCCCTTGTCATTGGCTCACCGTCGTATTCGTTGAAGAAGCTTGAGCCCCTCTACATGGAGGCCCGGACCGGCGAGATCGTCGACGCCGGTTCCAGCATCGTCGAGTACGAGCGATGGCTACAGACCGGCGACCAACAGATCCTCGACGACATCGAGGCGTACAACCGTGATGATGTCGAGTCGACGTGGCGGCTGCGCGACTGGCTGGAAGAGCGACGCCAGGAACTGATCGCTGCTGGTGAGGTGGTCGATCGACCTGCACGTCGAGCAACTGCGGGGGACGAAAAGGAACCGGCTGAGTTTGAGCGCGACGAGGACGTTCTCGCCGATCGGCTGCTCAATGGTCGCGTCGACCCACCGACCGAGGCCGACGATGAGGACACGCGCGCCCGTTGGCTGATGGCCCACTTGCTGCGATGGCACCGACGGGAGGACAAGCCCGAGTGGTGGCGCTACTTCGACCGAATACTGAACTGCGACGAAGCGGACCTTCTCGCCGACACCGAAGCCATCGCCGGGTTGAGCGTGGCAGGTGAACCAACGCCAGACAAGAGATCCCTCACCTGGCACTACGCATTCGATCCCGACCAAGAACACAAGCTCCCCGTCGGGAAGCAAGTGCTCGACCCGGCGACTGCGCGAACGAGGTATCAGACCGGGAGTGGACCCCCGGGACCGGGGACGCTCGTGAGCATCGATCACGCACGTGGCACTCTGAGTCTGCGCCGCGGTGCCACATCGGCAGCCCCCCACCCAACCGCTCTCATTCCGGCTGGTCCAATCCGCACCGCCGAGCAACGGTCCTCGCTGCAACGGGTGGCCGCAGCGCTGGTCGAGCACGGTATCGATGGGCCCGGGCCAGCCGAGGCAGCTCGCCAGTTCCTTGCTGGCCGTCCGCCCAGGGTGAACGGCGGCGGACGCCAGGGAGATTCTCTACGAGTCGATGGCGAATCGGCGCTCGACGCTGCAGTGCGGCTTGCGTTGACGCTCGACCGTTCATTTCTGCCGATCCAAGGTCCTCCGGGTTCGGGCAAGACCTTCACAGCGGCGCGAGTCATCATCGCTCTCGTGGGCGCCGGGCGGAAGGTTGGGATCACCGCGAACAGCCATGCCGTCATCGGCAACCTCCTCAAGGAGGTCGCCGAACAGGCCTCCGAGCAAGGCGTCGGATTGCGAGCGATCCAGAAGGTCTCCGACACAGCGGACGGCTTCAGCCACCCTTCGGTGCAGATCACCACGAAGAATGAAGATGTTGAGAGTGCTTTGTCGGGCGGTGCCGTTGATGTGGTCGCTGGTACCGGGTGGTTGTTCGCGAAAGCGGGGATGACCGAGGCGGTCGACACGCTCGTGATCGACGAAGCTGGCCAGCTCTCCCTGGCCAACGTGCTCGCCGTTGCCCCAGCCGCATCGAACCTGATCTTGGTGGGCGACCCACGGCAACTCGCTCAGCCCTCCAAGGGAACCCACCCAGCAGGTGCGGAGGCCTCGGGACTCGACCATGTTCTCGGCGGCGAGGCGACGATGCCAAGTCATCTCGGCCTGTTCCTCGATCGAAGCTGGCGAATGCACCCGGATATTTGTGGATT
>NZ_JBDNIJ010000435.1:0-30177 GCF_041688325.1 Ilumatobacter sp. | reverse complement strand
GGGAGAAAACCCCCTGGATCCGCTGGTGCCGGCAACGTGGACCGATTGTAGAGGCCGGTTGACGATCCGAACCCGCTTTCGAACACCCGATTTCGACTTGGTCGCGCGAAATGTTTGGCGATGCGCCGTGCCGTGTCCGAAGTCTCAGACGACCGCGGCGGACGCGACGTCGGTCCGCCACGAGTGGCGAGGCGCGAACCCCACCAGGCGTTTCGCCTTGTCGTTCGCGTAGAAGGTTCCGTATTCCGCGATGTCGCCTCGTTTCGGCACGCCTGCGTAGAAACGGTCAGAGACCTCTGCGCTCGTGATGCCGACGGAGGTGTCGTCGTTGGCCACGTTAAACACCTCGTAGCCGAGCCCATCGGTGCGCAGACAGCAGTCGACCATGTGGCCGAGGTCGCGTGCGTCGATGTAGGCAAAGATGTTTCGACGCCGGAGCGCAGGGTCGGCCACAAACGCCGGGAATTTCGTCTCGTACTCGTGGGGCTCGATGACATTGTTGATCCGCAGCCCATAGATGTCGATGCCCGAACGCGCCTGGAACGACCTGGCAGTCGCCTCGTTGACCACCTTCGACATCGCATAGCTGTCGTGCGGAACAGTGGGATGCTCCTCGTCGACCGGGATGTACTCCGGCCGCACCTCGCCGTCGGCGAAACAGACGCCATACGTGGTCTCCGAACTCGCGAACACCACCTTCGGGACACCGAGCTTCACTGCAGCGTCGATCACGTTGTACGTACTGAGTGCGTTCACCCGGAACGTCTCGTTGTCGGGCCGGATCAGAATGGCCGGCACCGCGGCGAAGTGAACAACGGCGTCATACCGCGGGACTCCGGTACCGGGTTCGAGTTCATCGCGGTGGGCGTACGCCGACAGCGCGTTGAACACCTGACCAGCGTCGGTGAGGTCGACCCGAAGGTCGGGCACGCCCGCGATACCGGCGGGCACAAGGTCGGCATTGGTAACCTTGTGCCCGCATTCGACGAGGTGCTCAATGGCGTGACGACCGGCCTTGCCACTGCCACCGGTGAAGAGGATTCTCATTGTGTCGACCGTAGCGGTAGAGCAACCATCTGACCCCGACCATCTGACTCGACGGCTATCGTCCGGCAAATGGGCGACTTCGATGGGCAGTGCGTGTTGGTAACCGGTGGATCGCGAGGGATTGGCCGCGCGGTGTGCGAGGAATTCGGGCGGCAGGGGGCTTCGGTCGCTGTGCACTACGCGTCCAACGAAGCCGCAGCCCGAGAGGTTGTCGACGGCCTTCCCGGGGACGGCCATGTCGCCATCGCCGCCGACCTCGGAGCAGGCGGAGCGCGCGGCTTGATCGACTCGACGATCGAGCAGCTGGGTCGCATCGATGTGCTCGTGAACAACGCCGGCATTTACGAGGGGCATCCCGTGCTCACAACCTCGCCCGAAGACTGGGACGCAAGCTGGGCGCGAACGCTCGCCACCAACCTGATCGGTCCCGCCGATCTCATCCACGCTGTTGTGCCGCACATGGCCGCACGGGGCGGCGGGCGCATCGTGAACGTGACGTCGCGCGGCGCCTTCCGTGGGGAACCCGAACACGCCGCCTACGGAGCGAGCAAGGCAGGGCTGAACAGCCTCAGCCAGTCGATGGCTGTGGCGCTCGCTCCACACGGCATCTACGTGACCGCGGTCGCGCCCGGCTTCGTGGAAACCGATATGGCTTCCCCCTACCTGAATGGCCCCGGCGGCGAGGCCGTCAAGGCGCAGAGCCCGATGGGCCGCGCCGCATCGCCTGCAGAGATCGCGCGGGTCGTGGTGTTCCTCGCCAGCCCGGGCTCGGAGTCGGCGACCGGCTCGATCGTCGACGTCAACGGGGCTTCGTACCTTCGGAGCTGACGAGCTGCGTCCGATACCGTCGCCTCATGCTTGACCCGACCGGTAGAACAATCATGATCAGCGGCGCGAATCGGGGTCTGGGTAACGCCATTGCACGACGGCTCCACGACGACGGATACAACGTCAGTGTCGGTGGCCGCGACCTCGATGCGTTGCGCCGTTCGATGGAAGGATGCGACCCCGACCGGGTCCTGTGTCAGCGCTACGACGCAACGCAACCGGGGACGGACGCCGAGTGGGTCGACGCGACAATCGAGCGATTCGGGTCGCTGTCCGGTCTCGTCAACAACGCGGGGATCATCGAAACAACCGAGCTCGAAGCGCTCACCGAAGACGGGCTCGATGCAATGTGGGCGGTCAACGTCAAGGCGCCGTTTCGGATGATTCAACTCGCACTTCCGCACCTTCGAACCGATGGCAGTGGGCGCGTCGTCAGCATTGCCTCGTTGTCTGGCGTGCGGGTCATGGGAACGTTCGCGCCGGGGTACGCGATGTCAAAGCACGCGGTGCTCGCGCTGTCGGAGGCAACGAAGCAAGCGGGTTGGGATGACGGCATCCGCGTCACGTCTGTCTGCCCTGGATACATCGCCACCGACATGACAAGTGACTTTGGTGGGGATCAGGCGACGATGATCGACGCGTCCGACCTTGCCGAACTGATCTCGACGACAATCTCGCTACCGAATACCGCATCGGTCGCGCAACTCAACGTTGCGTGTCGTCTCGAACCGCACTTCTGACCACACCGTCGGCGGGGGCCTCAGCGGGTCGCCGTGTACAGGGTCCGCAGCAGCAAGCCTTCCTCTATCGCGTTCACTGTGCGCCGCCGCCGCTCAATACCTTCTCCGACAGCGTCGCTACCAAGCGCCAAGCGCAGGCCCGCTTCATGTCGGAGCGTCGCGGCAAGCCAACGGTGCTGGGTGGCCAGATACTCAGCCGTCTGATCGACGGCGTCAATCTCGATGAGGCCAGCCGAACGGAGCAATCCCAGGTACGTCGTCCGGACGGCCACCGCCGGTGGCCCGATCGAACTCGCTCGGCGTCGCTTCGCCGGGGTCAGGCCTTGCGTTACTTCGATCGTGTGGAACGCCAACCGGCCTCCCGGACGGAGAACCTGACGAGACGCTCTCAGCACGGAGAGCTTGCTGCGCAGTCAACACATCACATCGGCGTGCACGACTGCATCGACCGAGCCAGCACGGATCGGGAGTTGCTCGCCGGTGGCGACGAGCGCCAGTGCTCGGGATCCGATGCCGTCGCTGCCGATCCGGTCCCG
The DNA here is from genome assembly GCF_041688325.1 of Ilumatobacter sp. Classification (GTDB taxonomy): domain Bacteria; phylum Actinomycetota; class Acidimicrobiia; order Acidimicrobiales; family Ilumatobacteraceae; genus Ilumatobacter_A. The sequence continues at coordinate 27,026 of NZ_JBDNIJ010000435.1, read as the reverse complement.
TGCGGCGCTGGCCCCTTCCATGATCGGGTCGACACTGATCACCGAGCAGCCGAACTCCGTCGCGAGATACAGACCCGGCCATCCGCATCCTGCGCCGATGTCCAGGAGCACGCTGCCTGGGCCGAGTTCGAGGAACCGACCGAGGCCGTCTGCCTGCTCGCTGGTCGTGTAGCCAGTCGCGCTGTAGTCGCTGCCGAGCGCCTCGAGTTCGGCAGCCCTCGAGGCCGCACTGCCCGACACGGCATAACGCTGTCCAAATCGTTCTGTTTCGAGGAGCGGATTTTGGGCCACGGACCAGAGTCTTGCCGCGCTCACCGACTTTGGCGAATACCGCGTTGGGTGCAACATCAGCTGCGACGACCCGCTGGTCATCGCAGCTGCTTCTTCGAAGTGACCTCTGCAATGCCTCGGACCTTCGGCCGCAACCAGATCCACATATCCCAGGTGATCAGATGGCATCAGAGCGACTGGCGAGGCCGTCAGCCAGTTGCTACTCGGCCACAAACGGTGCACGCAGCGGCATCGGTGCGCGCCATCCGAACTGCATGGCGGCGAGCCTGACCACGAACACTGCGATGGCCACCCCAATCGCCACGCCACCCGAGTACCAGCCGTTGCGCCAGGCGACCACGACAGCCGACGCCCCGAGACCAGCAGGAATTGCGTACAGCGTGCTCGATCGGTGGAAGAGGCTCGGTGGCTCGTTCGCCAACACGTCGCGGATGATGCCGCCGCCAGCCGCCGAGATCACACCGATCAGGATCGCGCCAACCAAGCTTGCGCCCAGCGTCGATGCTTTGATCGCTCCGGTCACGCAAAACAGGCCGAGGCCGGCGGCGTCGAAGATCAACACGGCCCGGGTGAGGGCACGCGTGATCATCCAATGGCCGAAGAACACCACGGCTGCTGCAGCAAGCGCGACGACCAGGTACAGCACCTCGCTGAACGCGGTCGGCGGTGTCGCACCGAGCAGAAGGTCACGGACCACACCGCCGCCAAGCGCTGTGACCAGTGCAAGCGCCGTGACGCCGACGAGTTCGAACCCCTTGCGAACAGCGAGCAGGCCGCCCGAAATCGCGAACGCGAAGACCCCGATGAGGTCGAGCGTCCTCTCGAGTGTCGGTTCAAGTCCGGTGGCCGATGCCTGAGCGAAGAACGTCACGCGGGAGGCGCTTCCGGGATCGGCTTCGCCAGGTCTTGGACCACTTCGACATTTGTGAGAGAGGTCAAAATCTCCGGCGAACCGACGAATTTGCACGCTCGACTTCCGCCGCCCAAGACAATTTCAGGAAGTGCCATCACTCGGCTATCGACCCACAGCGGCATGTATTCACTGAGGCCGAGCGGTGTCACGCCGCCGACCTTCATGCCACTCAGTTCTTCGGTCATCTCGGCCGGAGCAAACGAGCACTTCTTCACACCGAGCTTCTTGCGGACGACGTTGTTGACATCAAGTCTGGTGTTCGCCAGTACGACGCAGGCCACGTAAACTGGTGGGTCCGACTTGCCGATCACAATGAGGGTGTTCGCCGACTGCTCGAGGGTGTAACCGTATGCCTCAACGAATTGGGCGGTATCGGCCAGATGTGGATCGCAGTCGATGACCCGCGCATCGATGTCCGGCTTGTCGGCGTTGAACTGCGCGACGATCTGTCGCACTCGTTGCTCGGTCGCGTCCGGCGTTTCGCTTGCTGTTGCATCCACGACCCCAAAGCGTAGGTGCCAGCAGCGTCGGTAGCGTCACCTCTATGGAACAGTTACGCGAGGCTCAGGCCAAGGTTTCACAGACGGCGTTCCGCACGTTGAACAGTGTCGTCCGGCCCGCCGTGCTGGCCGGTGCTGGAAATCCGCTGCCAATCGGCGGCGGCGCTGTCGTACTGGAAGTGACGGGCCGAGTGTCGGGCAAGCCACGCCAGGTGCCGTTGCTTGCAGCACGCGTCGGCAAACGGGTCGTCGTGAGCACGGTGCGGAGCGATTCGCAGTGGCTCAAGAACATCGAGGCTGAGCCCCAGGTGGTCGTTCACCTGTACGGCAAACGCCGCTCCGGCACAGCGTCGGTCAACCGCGGCCCGCTCAACACCGTGGCCATCACGCTCGACTGAACCTCCCGAACGAATGGCGCCCTCGTCAGGCGTCAGGCGTGACAGGGAGGCAGTCGTTCGCGCATCCGGTGGCGGAGTTGGCGAAGCCCGGCGCGGCTGATCGATGGAGCACGGCACCGGTCGGCGAGAAACAGATCAACTGTTTGCCATCCGGAACGTCGATGCCCGAGTGTCCAGCACCAGCACGAGCAGCAGCGGTGCCATCCACGATCAGGCTGTAGCCGTCGTGATCGAGCGGCGGATAGCACAGCGTGACCGTGGCCCCGGCCGCGGCATTGCGCGCCGTGCCAGAGCTGACCGACAGCAGAATCACCGGACCAGAACCGGATCCAGAATCAGCTGGATCTGACCACTGCGGCGAGAGGGAGACGAGATGTGGGGTTGCGTCGGGCCGCACCGTCAGCAAGTACGCCCACGTGTACTCGGCGGTCTTGGAACGGAGGTCAGCCAACTCGACGGGGATACTCATGACCGCACACTACGACGCAAGGGCCATCTCGCTCAGACGCTCAGAGCGACGATGCCCGAATGGCGCCGCGCTTCTGGAAGAAGTCGCCAACCTGATTCAGCGAGAGCACCGTGAAGGTCAAGGCCAGCGAGGGCCAAAGCACTTGCAGCACATCGGTCTTGATGTCACGACGTGACTGGTTGATCATGTTGCCCCACGAAGAAGTCGGGAGTGACACGCTCAAACCGAGGAACGACAGCGACCCCTCAACGACCACGACGAATGCTGCCGCGACCATGGCGTAGGACACGAGTGTCGGGAGCACGTTCGGGATGATTTCCCGGAACAGGATCTTGGTCGGCTTCGTGCCGATTGCCCGAGCGGCCAAGACGAATTCACGGTTCGAGATCGCCAAACTATTTGCGCGCGCCACACGGGTGTACGCCGGAATCGACAGGAAGCCGATGACGCCACTGATCACGAACAGGTCACGGACCTCGAAAATCGACACCAGCGCCAGCAACAGCACGAGGGCCGGGAACGCCAGGATCACATCGATCACCGACATGATCACGGTCTCGGTTCGACCACGCACAAAACCGACAAGCGATCCGAGGAAGCCACCAATGACGATGCCGAAGAGCGCCGAGGTCGTCGCAACAATGAGGCTGACCCAACCGCCGTGGGCGATCCGAGCGAACGAGTCACGAGCCAACGCATCGGTGCCCAGCCAGTTACCGACAGACGGACCTTCGATCGGCTCGCCGACACCAAACTTGCCGGTCGAGGCATCAAAGTTGTTGAGCTGCAGGTTCGGATTTTGCAGCGGTAACGACCCGTTGAAGAGCGACGTGTCGAGCTTCGCGTAGATCGCGATACCCACGATGAAGGTCAGCCAAATTGCCGAGATCTTCACCAGCAATGGCATCGCCTTGAACACGGCTCGCAGCGACGCTCGCTTGGGCTTGCCGGGTGGAGTCGAACCAGTCGAGTGCCTGCCCGCCGAACGTTCTTCCGGGGTGGTCTCAACCGCTCCTAAGCCCCCCGATACGGATTCGAGAAAGTCAGTCATCGTCAGCTCTTTCTGATCCGCGGATCGATGAAGGTGTACATGATGTCGACCAGGGCGTTGATGATCACGTAGGCCGCCGCCACAAAGACGGTGATGCCTTGGATCATCAAGATGTCGCGGGAGTTGATCGCGTTAATCAGGCGGAAGCCCAGACCGGGAACGGCAAAGAGCGTCTCGATCACCACAGTGCCGCCAAGTAGGGCACCGAAGTTGATGCCGATGATCGTGGCGAGGCTCAGTGAACTCGGCCGGAGCGCATGGCGCATCAGGATGAACCGGTCACTCAGGCCCTTGGCTCGGGCGGCGAGGATGTAGTCCTGCTGCAGCGTGCCGATCATGTCGGAGCGGACCAGGCGGGAGAAGATCGCCATCTGCGTCAATGCCAGCGCAGTGGCCGGCATGATCGCCGTCTTCAAGTTTTCGACAATGCCTTTGTCGGTAATTCGGCTCCAGTTCGACGCTGGGAGCCATTGCAATCGAACGGCAAAGATGTAACTCAAGAAGATGCCGGTGATGAAGTTCGGAACCGACAGCGCAACCTGTGCGGCTGCAGAGGTGGTCGTGTCCTGCCACCTCCCCTGTTTGTAGGCGCCGAGTACACCGACGGGGACAGCGATGGCAACGGCCATCACGATCGCCATCAGCGCGAGTTGACCAGTGACTGGCAAGCGGTTCTTGATCTCGCCACTGACGGTCTGACCGCGGTTGATGTAGGACTCACCGAGATCACCCTGGACCGCATTGCCGAGCCAGTTGAAATAGCGTTCGTGGAACGGTTTGTCGAGCTTGAGCTCGACTCGGAGTTGTTCTTCGATCTCCGGGGTCCGCTCGGTCTGCCCGAGAATTGCGTCCACCGGGTCACCGGGCAGGAGCGACACCATGCTGAAGGTCAGCAACGTGACGGCGAACAAGGTCGCAACGAGGCGAACAAGACGAACAAGCAGCATTTTCGCCATCGAGTTCAGCACAACCTTTCAAAAATGGGGAACAGAGAGCAGATTGGTGAGTGCTCCGCGGACAAGTCCGAGGCTGAGCACCGTCTTGGAAATTCTTTGTACGAACCCGGCCGGGCGGACCACCCACCCAGCCGGGTCGAACGTCATGTCACAGTGAGAACACCGCGACACATGACAAGCGCATGGCCGACGGATCGGCCATGCGCGTCACGTCATTCGGAGATGAACACTTCGAGCCAGCGGCCCTCAGCGCCCTGCTGCCCGACACCGAGGTCGCCACCCTGCGGGAGGTGCCAACCAACAACGCCATCCAACTTCGAGTTGGTCGCGATCATGGTTGCGGTGTGACCCGAGTACCAGAGCGGAACGTTCTCCGCGTAGTCCATCATGATCGACTCATACGCCGCGAAGCGTGTGTCGAAGTCATCTGTTCCAATCGCAACCTGTGTGGCAGCGAAGTTCTCCAGCTTGAAGTAGTTCGGCCAGTTGATCGGCGACACGATGCCGTCAAGACCGTTTGCGGCCGCAATTTCTGCGGTCGGCGGTGCATTGCCCGAACCAAACGTGGTCGACGGATCATTGTCATCGCTGAAGCGCCAGCAATGAGCCTGGTGCTCATCGCCGATTGCCTTGTTGATGTGCGTCTGCTGATCGAACTGCGTCAAACTGACATTGACCAACTCGCTCTGTGACCAGACCTGCTCAATGACCTGCATCGCAGCGATCAAGGTCGGGTCAGGCGGACACGACAACTCGACGTCGATCTTGTCACCAACGGCCTTGCCGTCCGAGCGTGCGGCATCATTGACGTACTCAGTCAGCAACGCAACACCAGCCTCGAAGTCGAACTGCGGCCAAGCAGCAGCAACCTTCTCCGAGTACCAGACGCTGTCAGGCGAGAAGAACTGTGTGCCTGGCAATGAGATACCGGTGCCGCCAAGTGCCTCAATCACGTTGTCTTGGCTGTTCAGGTGCGTGAGGCCCTTACGGACCCGCACATCGTCATACGGTGCGAGGAGCACGTTGAACATGCCGCCACCGACGTTGTTGCCCTGCTGTTCGTAGAGGCTCAGGGTCCCGTCGGCCCGAGCGTCACGGATAGTGCCCTGACGCAACGACTGCATTGCATCGACTGTGCCAGAGAGCACGGCGTCGAGCCGGGTGCCTTCGTCGGGGATCGGACGGAACGAAATGGAATCGAGGTACGGCAACTGGTTGCCGTCGGCATCAGAGTTCCAATAGTTGTCGTTGCGCACGACCTTGGTCTCGTTGTCGAGGTCTCGTGACTCAATCACAAACGGGCCAGTACCAACCGGAGCAGTGCTGTACCCATCGGGGTCAGCGACCGCTGCGGCGGGGTCGAAGACCATGCCCATCGGGGCCCGTTCGAGGTACGCCGGGAACGCTGCATTCGCTGAGCTGAGAGTGTAGGTCACCTCAAGGTCGCCAGTGGCTTCGACACCAGTCAAGTTCGATGCGCTGACCTGGCCGGCCGCAACGGTGCCTGCGGCCTGAATCGGGAACATGTCGGCGATGGTCTGTGCGGTCAACTCGACGCCGTTGTGGAACGTGATGTCGGGCCGCAGGGTCATCGTCCACGCCGTGAAGTCGTCGTTCGGCGAAATAGATTCGGCGAGCCATGGCTGCAGTTGGCCTTCAGCGTCCTTTTCCAACAGCTTGTCGTAGATGGTGACCATGATGTTGTAGCAAGGCGACGCGCACGTGTCTTCCCACGGGCGCAAGCCAACCGCCTCGGCCTCGAGGCCGACGGCGATATCGCCGCCGTAGATCGCTGATGTGGCGGCTTCGGCCGCTTCGGTATCAACATCACCTTCGGCTTGGCTACCGGCTTCGGCCACATCGTCGTTTGCGGCAGGTTCAGCAGCATCGCCGCCATCATCTGCCGCTGCCTCGGTCGCCACTGGAGCGTCGCCGCCCCCGTTGTCTCCACTGTCGCTGTCACTTCCACCGCCGCAGGCTGCTGCAAGCAGACCAAAGGCCATGGGTAGTGCGAGCAATCGCACTCTCCGTCGCTGTGTCATTGATGTCCCCATCTGGAGCAAATGCCCCGGTTTGTTTGTTTCAGCACATTCCCCCGAACATGCTGTGACCAGTGTCTCATACCTGTGCCGTTCATCACGTCAGCGGAGTGACACACCGACTTCATCGACCGGCACCAACGGGTGGTGACAGGCGACGTAGTGCTCATCATTGACGCGGCGCATCATGGGCTCTACAGCAGCACAGATGTCGTCGGCCAGCGGACACCGGGTGCGGAATCGGCACCCGGACGGCGGCGACAGCGGCGAGGGCAGTTCGCCCTCAATGCCGACGCTGTCGTCGATCTTCACGGTCGGATCCGGAATCGGCAGCGACTCAAGCAGCAATCGCGTGTATGGATGCGCCGGATGCTCGTAGAGCTCGTCCGATTCGGACAGCTCGCACATCTTGCCGAGATACATGACCGCGACACGGTCGGAGATGTTCTTGACCACCGCGAGGTCGTGCGCGATAAACACGAGGGTCAGCCCGTACTCAGCCTTGAGGTCTTCGAGCAGGTTGAGGATCTGCGCCTGGACCGACACGTCAAGTGCCGACACCGGCTCGTCACAGATGATCAGCTCGGGCTCGAGCACGAGTGCCCGGGCGATCGAAATACGCTGACACTGGCCACCCGAGAACTCATGCGGCCGCTTGTATCGGGCCACGTCCGGATCAATGCCGACCGCATCGAGCATCTTGGACACCTTGGCCCACTGCTCGTCTTTGTCTTTCGGGCCCCATACTTCCAGCGGCTCAGCGACGACATCGCCGATCATCCGGCGGGGATTGAGCGACGAAATTGGATCCTGGAAGATCATCTGGATGTCAGTTCGCCGCTCGCGCATTACCGAGTCGGAAACGCCCGTCAAGTCTTCGCCGTTCAAGGTAACGGTGCCTTGCGTGGGCTTGGGCAGTTGGAGGATCGCTCGACCAGTGGTCGACTTGCCGCAACCGGACTCGCCGACGAGGCCGAGTGTTTCACCCTTGGCGATGTCGAAGCTGATGCCGGATACCGCAAAGACGGTACGACCACCAGATGCGGGGAACTCGACGTGCAGGTTGTTGACCGAGAGCAGAATGTCGTCGCCAGACCGAAGGTGCGCTGTTCCTGAACCGGCCATCAGTGCACCTCGTTGTCGTTAGGGGTCTGTGCTGCTCGCGCCGCATGCAGTTCGAGTGCGTCGAGATCGTCAGTGGCCTGCAAGCGCCCTGCGGCAGCAAGCGTCTGGGGCCGACCGGCATCGAGGTTGCGCTGGAACGCATCCTCGTTCTCGGGTGTGCCGATCGGAAAGTGACAGGCGAACTCATGGCCTGGCGTCGCTGCGGGTTGGAGCGTCGGCTCCTCCTCGCGACAGCGATCCTGCGCGTAGGGGCAGCGCGGTGCAAACTTGCAGCCGGGCGGCGGCTTGATCAGGTCCGGTGGACGGCCAGCGATGGCGCTGAGCCGAGTGTGCTTCGGTTGGCTCGTCTTGGGAATCGACCACAGCAGCGCTTGTGTATACGGGTGGTGCATGTCGGCGAACAACGCACCGGTCGGCGCCTTTTCGACCACCTTGCCGGCGTACATCACGGCAATCTCGTCAGTGCGCCCGGCGACCACACCGAGGTCGTGCGTGACCATGATCATCGTCATGAATCGATCCCGCTGCTGCGCTGCAAGCAAGTTGAGAATCTGATGCTGGACCGTGACGTCGAGCGCCGTGGTCGGCTCGTCGGCAAACAGCATCTTCGGGCCGCATGCCAATGCGATCGCAATGCACACACGCTGCCGCATGCCACCCGACATTTGGTGCGGGTAGTTGTCGAACCGGGCTTCGGGTTCGGGGATACGTACCGACTTGAGCAGCTCGATCGCAACGTTACGTGCGGCCTTCTTGTCCATGTCGAGGTGCTGGCGGACGTGCTCGGTCAGCTGGCGGCCGATTTTGACCACCGGATTGAGCGAGGTCATCGGGTCTTGGAAGACCATCGCCATCTCGACGCCCCACAGATGCTTCATCTCCTTCGGGCTCCGGCCGACCAGTTCCATTCCGGCGTACTTGACCGACCCGGTCGTGACGGCGTTGGAGACGACGTTCAATCCCATGATCGAGCGGGACAGGATCGTCTTGCCGGAACCGGATTCGCCGACCACACCGAGTGTCTTGCCACGCTCCAAGGTGAGCGACACGCCATCGACTGCCTTGACCGCGCCTGCTGGCACGATGAAGTGCGTCTTGAGGTTTTCGACGACGAGCAGCGGCGCGTCGTCGAGATGGCCTTGGTCGAGTGTGATGTCAGCAGTGTCGGTCATGCAGGTCCCCCGGTCGGACAGAAACCGTGACCCCCGTCACGACTTCCGATGCACCGTAGTGTGACCGCCGCCACGTCGCGAACACGAGTCGGACTTCGTTCATCGCGAAATTCTTTCGATTGCCCCGCAGAACCGAAGCACCATCGAGCCGGGGCCGACCTTGCGGCACTTCTTGATAACTCCGACCTGATTTGTCGGGATTGGTTAAAATGAGTCGGTAGCGTGCATTTGTCGAGCTCATGCAACCGCCTGGGCTCCTCCGTGCCACCGAATCCCACCGATCTTCCACCGACTTCCCCGGTCACTACGGGCACCAGTGCCTGACCGTGTTCCCACGAAAGCGAGCTCATCATGGCCGTCCGTCTCGGCGACATCGCCCCCGACTTCACCGCCCTCACCACGCAGGGCGAGATCAACTTCCACGAGTGGCTCGGCGACTCGTGGGGCGTGCTCTTCAGCCACCCCAAAGATTTCACGCCGGTCTGCACCACCGAGCTGGGGACCGTCGCAGCACTCAAGCCAGAGTTCGACAAGCGCAACACCAAGGTGATTGGCCTGTCGGTCGACCCTGTCGAGAGCCACATCGAGTGGGAAAAAGACATCGAAGAGGTGGTCGGTACTGCCGTCAACTTCCCGATGATCGGCGACTCCGACCGCAGCGTTGCTGACGCCTACGACATGATCCACGAGAACGCGAACGACACGCTCACTGTGCGCTCAGTGTTCATCATCGGCCCCGACAAAAAGGTCAAGCTCACCCTGACCTACCCGGCCTCGACGGGCCGCAACTTCAACGAGATTCTGCGCGTCATCGACAGCTTGCAGCTCACTGCCGACCACAAGGTCGCCACGCCAGCCAACTGGACCGATGGCGACGACGTGATCATCGTCCCCGGCGTCTCCGATGAAGAAGCCAAGACTCTGTTCCCCAACGGCTGGGATCCGGTCAAGCCGTACCTCCGATTCACCAAGCAGCCCAACCGCTGACCACCGTCACTTCGAAAAAGCGCATCTCGGACGTCACACGCCGGGGTGTGCTTTTTTGTGTTCCAGCCAGTTCGTTTCGACCCACGACCTCACGACGGGTGCGAGACGGTCCAGGTGATCTCCAGGTGACTCACGGATCTGCGTAGCACTGATCGGGACGTTGACCCTGTCTGCGTCGACAACGACCGACACGGCGTCGAACCGTCGAGCAATTTCGCCCACGTAGTCATCTGACGAGAAAACCGCATGCGGCCCGATTTCATACGGCCAGTGGTTGTGAAACGTCGCCATCCACTTCGCCCAAAGGTCCTCGTCGTCGAAGTCGGTTCCGAGCTGGTGGCGAAGTTCGAGTACGACGACATCGGGATGCAAATCACTCAGCCACTCCGCCCGGAGCGAGCCAGGAGCGGTGTCGCGCTCAGTTGAGCTGTTGACAAACACCACCAGTCGCTCACAGCGTTGCGCCGCTGCGGCGATGATGAACGAGTGGCCGAGATGCGGCGGGTCGAAGCGGCCCACGATCAGGCCCGTGCGAAAGTACTGCTCGCCCATCGGTCAACTGGAGGGATGGGCGACCAGGCCTGCAAGACCCATGATCACTCGGTGCCACCCCACACGGAGGTCGCCGTCGGGGAAGCGGTACTCGCCGGGCGAATCATCTGGGAGCAGGGTTGCGCAGGCGTGCGCGACTAACCGGATGGCCACTTGGTCGCCCGTCTCGTCTGCCAGTTCCTGTGTTCGGACAAGCCGATGTTCCGCCGCCGAGACCGCACCACTGCGGACTTCGGCACCAGCAGCTGCGAGGTTGGCGAGCACACGATCGAGGTAGGTCGAGCCGCCGAGAGCCGTCACTGCCTCAGCATCGACGAGTGGTTGCACGTTGTCACCGAGCATCGACGCCGCGACTGCTCGGACGGCAAGGCCGTACGGCGAATCGATCGAGACACCGTCGAGCATCGCCAATGCCTCGTCGGCCCGGTTCGACTGACAAAGCGCCAGCGCATATGTAATCGTCGCCTCGGATCCGTCAGCTCCCATTGATTTGACCCGGCTGACCGCAGTCTCGCCAATCACTGCAGCGCGCTCGCCGAGCCCGAGGTGCACTGCAACACCCGCTGCGGCCATGACAGGAAATGCAAGATCGCCGAACGAGTCACCGAGGGCCAAAACTTCTTCGAGCCCGCGCTCGGCTTCGGCGTCACGCCCGAGAGCAACGAGGGCCCGATTGCGCGGCCCCAACGCTTGGACGAGGCCGAACTTATCGTTCAGCGCGCGGAACTCCGTAAGGGCTCGCCGCGACAATGCTTCGGCCTCCGTGAAGTTGCCCGTCCACAGCCGGATCGACCCGAGCAGCGAGTCCATCATGGCAGGAGCCCACCGTTCGCCGAGCTCGACACCTTCGGCGCGCACTTCGTTCGCGAGTCGCTCGGCCTCCTCGAAATCGAAGGAGAAGAAACGGACGAACGCCAGCAGACCGTTCGCCCAGTTACCCCCAGACCGGTCGCCAAGTTCCGCGAACTCGGTCGAGGCAAGATGGAGCCGCTTCTCACCCAGCTCGACGTCACCGGACAGAAAGGCGACCCAGGCCTGATGCTGTCGTACCCATGCTCGACCACGACGATCGCCCAGCTGTTCAGACAGCGCTTCCGATTCGCCGAGCAGCCAGTCGGCATCACCCAGCGATCCCCCGAAGACTTCGGCAAAACCACGTTCACGAAGCGATGCGGCCAACTCGATGTCGTCACCCAATTGTCGGAAGATCTCGACGCTGCGCCCGAGCTCTTCGCGTGCCGCGTCGAGATTGCCACTGATCTGCGCGAGCTGGCCGAGCAAACGACGGGCAACGCCTTCGTGTCGGGTGTCGCCAACAGCGACCGCAGCCTCGAGCGCGTCGGCAGCATCAGCTCGCGCTGCGTCGGCTTCACGCCGGCCAACGAGTGCCTCAGAACGCAACAGCAACAACTGACGGGACACCTCTGCCGTGTCCGGGCCAAGGTCCAGAGCGCGCGTTGCATGCCGGATTGCTTGAGCGAACGCGCCGACATTGAGCGAGATCTGCGTCGCCTGCGCCAGCAACTGAACTGCACGAGACTTGGTACTCGGCAAGACGCCCCCGACCGGCCCGATCTCGCCCATCAGCTCGGCAGCGGTCGCCATGTGGTGGGCAAGTAGCTCGACGGGAATCCTTGGCATGTCACCCATAACCGCCGCGATACCGGCGTGGCGCTGTGCTCGAACCAGCTTGGTCAACATCTGGTAGGCGACCTCCCGTACGACGTCGCTGCGGAAGTGCCACCACCCGTCATCGAGTTCGAGGAGTCCCTCTGCCTCCAGAGCATCGACGCCCGCCCGCTCGTACGACTGGCCGAGCGCAGCGGCGAACTGCTCTAACGATTCCAGCGGGCCTGAAGCTCCGAGCACCGACGCGTTGTCAAGAATCAAACGTTGGCCAGGAGGCAAACGGTCAAGTTGTGCAGCGATCAGCGCACGCAGCGAACCCGGCAATTTCGTGCTGTCCGGAGTTGACTTCGCAAGGCCCGCAAGCTCGGTCAGGAACAGAGGGTTGCCGCCACTCCGTTCGTACAGTTTGTCAGCGAGCACGTCGTTCGAGGCCTCACCAAGGATCGCCGACATGAGATCGTCAGCTTCGATCCGCGAGAGTGGATCGAGCGGCATCCGGACAGTAACCGGGTGATCTGATACCGGCGGCCAATTGATGTCGACGTCATCGCGCTGCGCAGTGACGATGAGGAACGGCCGATCGACGAGTGCGCGTGTGATGCGATGGAGTAGGTCGATGAGTAAAGTGTCAGCCCACTGAAGATCATCGAGCCACAGGACAACGGGCCCGGACCTCGATCGCCGACGGAGCCCCTCGACGATGAGGCTGAAGAGCATCTCGCGAGCTTCGCTCGGGTTGACGTCGTCAAACGCCGACGAGTGCCCAAGCATGTGGAGTGCAGCGTCGACGAACCGATCGAGCGATGGGTCGTCAGCGGGGAAGTCGTACCGAGAAACGGCTCTCGACCGAGCCAGGGCACGGAGCTGATCAGAGGGCACCGAAGGGTCGAGGTCGAGCCGTCGATAGAGCGCCGTGGCAATCGGCGCCCAGACGTTGTTTTCTCCGTATGGTGCACACACGCCAGCAAAGATTGTGACACGTCGACTGGGGAACTCGTCGAGCAGTTCGTTGACCAGCCGCGTCTTTCCTGCACCCGCCTCACCCGTCACCGAAACGACACCCGAGCGGCCGTTGGCGACCATGGCCATCACCGACTGGAGGAGTTCGCGCTGCGGGCGTCGCCCCACGAATGGGACCGCGCTGCGCGCACCCGACCGGGGCAGGCGTCGCTGTCGGCCCAGCACGTTCCACACCTGCTCGACCTGCTTCCGACCGCGAACGGTGACATCGGCGAGTCGCTCGCGCAAAATCTCGACACTGAGGAGCGCTGCCGTGCCATCACCGATGTACACCGACCCCGGTGGCGCGAGCGACTGCAACCTCGACGCGAGGTTGACCACATCACCAAGGGCCGTGTAGTCGGCGGTGCCAGCTACCGAACCGACCAGCACTTCGCCAGTGTTCACGCCAATGCGGAGCTGCAGTTCGCCCTCGCGATCTAACTGGCTCCGCGAGAACCGCTCGAGCGACGTATGCATCTGCATCGCAGCACGGACGGCACGATCCGGGTCGTCCTCGTGAGCCACCGGAGCGCCGAAGATGGCAAGAATACCGTCGCCAAGGATCTTGTCGACGCGTCCGCCGAAGGCGACGATGTCGGCGACCAACAGCTCAAACGCTCCGTCGATCAGGCGCTTGACCTGCTCCGGGTCGAGATGCTCGCTCATCGCCGTGTACCCAACGAGGTCAGCAAACACCACGGTGACCACGCGTCGTTCCTCGGTTGCGGCACCAACGACCTCGTGCCCACAGAACGGACAGAACCGTGCGCCGTCCGGAAGCCGCCGTGAACAAGAATCGCACGCCATCAACCACTCATCGTACGACAGTCCACCTCAAGGGGGATGAGCTGAGTGGAACGGATGACTATCGTCGTCTCTTGAATGGCTGTCATCAGCGAGACCTCAGCTGCGATTGGCCGACCCATCGGCTGGTTGCGAACGCACGAACGCGCCGCCGACGCGCTCCTGGCAATCTTGCTCACCATGGTCAGCGCCACCTTGCACCTGCTTGACCTCGACACCAACGACAAATTCCGCAGCCCCACGTGGTGGACCACCCTGTTGATCATTGCTTCGGTGCTGCCGGTCGTATGGCGGCGCGTGGCGCCGATCCCCTCGGGCTTGTTCGTCGTCGGCGCCCAGGTAGCAGCAGCCTTCCTCGACATCGATGGCACCGGGTTCCTCGGCGTCGTCATAGCCCTCTACGCGATCGGCGCCTACTCGGCCGGCCAGCGCAGAACCAATGCGCTCTGGATGATCTCCGTCTCTCTCGCACTGCTGTTCATCACAGGTGTCGCCGTTGGCGTACTCGACGTCGGCTCATTCGTCAGTTCGACCGTCATCCTCGTGACGGCCTTCGTGCTCGGCGACAACCTGCAGCGTCGGCGCGAGAGGGCTGACAGCCTGATCGAGCGCGCAGAACGAGCCGAACGCGAACATTCCTTGATCGCCCAGCAGCAGGTCAATGCTGAACGCACCCGGATTGCTCGCGAACTCCATGACGTCGTTGCCCATTCGGTCAGCGTCATGGTGATCCAGGCGGCGGCCGCACGCCGCAATCTCACCACGTCCCCCGACGTCGCGACCCTTGCACTCGACAACATCGAAGCCACCGGCCGTCAGGCGATGGACGAGCTGCGGGGCATCCTCGGCGTTCTTCGAACGGACAGCAGCGGTAGCGCCGACGCTCCCGACCGGCGCGCGCCTCAGCCGACGATGGCCGAGATTGCGACGCTCATCGAATCCGCCGCCGACCTCCCGCTGACCCATTCGATCACCGGCAACTTGGACGACCTTTCTGCAGCTGTCACTCTGACTGGCTACCGCATGCTCCAGGAGGCGCTCACCAATGTCCGTCGCCACGCCGGGCCGGTGACCGACGTGCAGCTCACCATCGAACACGCTGGCAGTCACCTTGCGATTGCGATCGCCGACGATGGCCGCGGCGCGGCCGCCGACAACTTGGGGCCGGGCTACGGCATCGTGGGTATGCATGAACGGGCCATGGCCGTTGGCGGATCGGTCACTGCCGGCCCCCGGCCTGGCGGTGGCTGGCGGGTGCAGATCACGCTCCCGGCCACACCTCGCGCTCCAGCTGGCACCGGGCGAACCCCGTACTCTGGCATCGTGCAGGCCAGCCAGTGATCCGGGTGATGCTCGTCGACGACCAGCAAATGGTACGCGCCGGATTCCGCATGATCCTTGAGGCTGAGTCAGACGTGACTGTGGTTGGCGAAGCAGCCAACGGGGCCGAAGCCGTGGAGATGGTCGGACGGGCCAACCCCGACGTGATCCTCATGGATGTCCGCATGCCCAAGATGGACGGCATCGAGGCATGCCAGATCATCTGCGCCGACGCCACGGTCACTGCACGCGTGATGATGCTCACGACGTTCGATCTTGACGATCATGTGCACGCTGCACTGCGCGCTGGCGCCAGCGGGTTCATGTTGAAAGATGCGCCCGCCGAACAGTTGGTCGATGGCATTCGCATCATTGCCGAGGGAAATGCGCTGCTCGCTCCATCGGTCACACAGGCGTTGATCGACGAAATCGCTCGGCGGCCAGTCGGCCAACCCGAGGCCTTCCCCGGTATCGGCAAACTCACCGACCGCGAACTCGAGGTCATCAAACTGATGTCTCGTGGGATGTCAAACAACGAGATCGCCAAAGAACTCTTCCTCGGCGAGGCGACCATCAAGACACACGTCGGGCGGGTCCTCGCCAAACTCGGTGCCCGCGATCGCGTCCAAGCCGTCGTCGCCGCATACGAATCTGGCCTGGTCTTGCCCGGCAGTCAGTAGCTGAGAATATGGGTTGTCACACCCGGGTCTGCTTGGGTTCAGGTCGCGGTGTGACAAGACCGCACCATCAACCGGCAGGGTGACGGAGAACCGCCACAGGGTGGACGTGCCCAGCTACCACGTTCGGCAAGCTCTTCACCATGACTGCTGCAATGCCAAGTTCTCCCCCCGATGCGCCTGACGCGCCGACGCCAACCGCCGCAGCCGGCGCTATCGACGCCAGCAAAATCTATGGCACCGGCGATGCCCAGGTGAAGGCACTCGACGACGTCACCGTCGCCTTCGAGGCCGGGAAGTTCACAGCAATCATGGGCCCGTCCGGGTCAGGCAAGTCGACGTTGCTGCACTGCCTGGCCGGGCTCGACACACTCACCTCCGGCGCCACCTATATCGGTGACAAGTACCTCGCGAAGCTGAGCGACAAGGAGCTGACCGAACTGCGCCGCACCGACGTCGGCTTCGTCTTCCAGGCCTTCAACCTGATCCCGACACTCACCGCCGAGGAGAACATCAAACTCCCGATGATGCTCGGCGGCGAGACCGGCGACGTCGCTTGGATCGACCAGGTCGTCACTGCCGTCAAGCTCCAGGGCCGTTTGAAGCACCGGCCCAGTGAGTTGTCCGGCGGCCAGCAGCAGCGCGTTGCGGTGGCTCGCGCACTCGCCTCGCGGCCAAAGATCATCTTCGCCGACGAACCGACCGGCAACCTCGACTCCGAGACCGGTGCCGAAATTCTCGACTTCATGCGGCGCGCCGTCCGCGAGTTCGGCCAGACCATCGTGATGGTGACCCACGACCCAAGCGCCGCGTCATACGCCGACCGTGTCGTTTTTGTGGGCGACGGCAAGATCGTCGGCGAACTCATCAATCCGACCGCCGACCAAGTCATCGACCAGATGAAGCAGCACGGGAGCTGACATGAGTTTCTCATCAACTGCGCTCCTCGCACGCAAGAGCATCCGAGCCCGCCTCGGACGCACCATCGCCATCGCCCTCATGATGACCGCCGGCGTATCGTTCGTCGTTGGTTCGTTCGTCCTCGCCGACAGCCTCCGGGCGACATTTGCCAGCTTGTCCGACGAACTGGTCGCGAAGATCGACCTCCAAGTGCGTGCCTCCGAAGCCTTCGAAGGCGACAGCAACCGGGATCCAATTGATGCGACGATCGCTGATGATCTTCAAGGCATCGACGGCATCGAAGTCATCGAGCCCTCACTGACCCGCTTTGCTCAGCTCCTCGACCAGGACGGCGACCTTGTCGCCACCACCGGCGGCCCAGCGCTTGGCTTTTCCTACCTCGGCGAAGGCGGTCTCCAAGGAATCACGTTGAAAGACGGGCGGGCTCCGTATGGCGACAATGAGGTCGTGGTCGATAAGGCCTCAGCCGACCGCGTCGGGTACACGGTCGGCGACCGCGTCAGCTACCTCACCGACACCGGTACACACTCAGCCACGTTGGTCGGCACTATTGGGGCGGCCGATTCCGACGGTTTCCTCGGAGCGTCGGTCGTGGCCTTAGACATTCCGACCGCCATCGAGAAGTTTGGATCAGGCGGCAAGGTCGATGCCATCGATATCGGGCTCGCCGCCGGTGCCGATACCGTCGCCGTCCAGGCCGCCATCGAGAACGTACTCCCCACTCGTACCGAAGTCGTCACGGGCGAAGTGCTCTCCGCCGAGAGCCAGAGCGACGTCGACGGATTCATCAGTGTCTTCGGAACCGGCCTGCTGATCTTTGCCTTCATCACGACGTTCATCGTCGCCTTCATCATCAACAACATCTTCCAGATCACCATCGGGCAACGCCTGCGTGAGCTGGCACTTCTCCGGGCCGTTGGCGCATCGGCAAAGCAAGTGCGGCGCATGATCGTGGCCGAGGCCTTCTTCCTCGGCGTGATCGCCACCGCGCTCGGCATCCTTGGCGGCATCGGTGTCGCGCGCTTCATTGTTTGGGCGTTCAACCAGGCCGGCATCGGGTTCCCCGACACGTCGACGATCCTCGAGCCCCGAACGTTCGTCGCCGCCGCCGCGGTTGGTATCGGTGTCACGATGCTGTCGGTGTTCGTCCCGGCACGCCGCGCCTCGACAATACCTCCGGTAGCTGCGATGCGACCCGAGTTGGGATTCGACGCATTAAAGAAGCAGCAGTTGATTATCGGCGTCGTCGTCACCGCCGTCGGCACACTGCTCCTCATCGTCGGGCTGTTTGTCCAGCCAGGCTCGGCTGCACTCTGGGCGACCATCGCCGGTGTCGGCGCACTGACACTCTTCCTCGGCGTTGCGAGCGTCTCGTCGACGATCGCTCCGCCTGTGACGCGTGCAATCGGCTGGCCAATTGCGAAGCTCTTCAAAGTTCCCGGCGCACTGGCTCGCGACAACGTTGTCCGCGCCCCACGGCGAACGTCATCGAGTGCCTCAGCACTCATGATCGGCGTTGCCCTGGTGAGCGCTGCAGCCGTCTTTGCTTCGTCGTTGCGAGCCACGATCACCGACGTCCTCGATAACGCGATCACCGCCGACTACATCATCACCGACCCCAACTTCTTTGGCCTTTCCCCGGCAGTAGCAGAGGGGCTTGCCGCTCTCCCAGAGCTGGACGCGGTGACGCCGATCCGTCTGGCCAGCGGTCAAGTCGACGGTGATTCGAAAAACATTGGCGCCATTCATCCCGAAGCTTTCGACAAATTGGTCGACCCCGACTTGCAGGACGGAACCATTGCCGGCCTCGGTCTGAACGAGGTGCTGATCCACAGCGACCCTGCCAACGACCTGAACAAGCAGGTTGGCGACACAATCGACATCCTGTGGCAGAGCGGCGCCAAGGGAACGTTGACTGTGGCGGGCGTGTATGGCGATGCCACGTTCGGCAACTGGCTGATCAGCCTCGACACGCTCGATGCCGTGAGCGATGCCCCCGCACGCGATCTCTTCGTCTTTGCCAGGCTGGCCGACAACGTCACCGCAGCTGAGGGCGACGCCGCCGTCATCGCCGCCACCGATCAATTCCCACAGGCAGATGTCCAGACAAACGCTGAGTTCCGTAAAGGCCAGGAAGACCAGATCAACCAGCTGTTGCTGACGATCACCATCTTGTTGCTGATGTCGATCATCATCGCCGTGTTGGGTATCGCAATCACCCTTGCGCTCGGTGTCTTCGAACGAACCCGTGAAATTGGGCTCCTCCGAGCGGTCGGCATGAACCGGCGCCAGCTCCGACGGTCGGTCCGATGGGAGGCAGTGATCGTGTCGTCGTTCGGCGCGGTGGTCGGCATTGTGCTCGGCACGTTCCTGGGCGTAGTCGCTTCGCTCGCCGTGCCCGACGAGGTCATCAGCAAGCTGGCGTTCAACCCAGCGATCATTGTGGTCGTCATGGTCTTTGCGGTGATCGCTGGCCTCGCCGCTTCGCTCTACCCGTCGTTCAAAGCAAGCAACATGGACGTGCTTGAAGCAATCGCGACCGAATAAAGCGGGCAGACTCATTCCATGGCGCTCGACATTGATCAACTCGACGACTCCGTCATGGAGTTCCTCACGGAACGGCATCTCGCGACGCTGACCACATTGCGGACCGACGGGTCCCCACATGTAGTCGCGGTCGGGTTCAGCTACGACCCCGATGCGCGGGTCGCGCGAGTCATCACCTGGGCGACTTCGCAGAAGGCCATCAACGCCGGGCGCATGGAAGCGCGGGGCCAGCATGCCGCTGTTTGTCAGGTCGATGGCGGCCGCTGGCTGACCCTCGAGGGCCCGGTTCGCCTGGTGATCGACGACGTTCAACCCGGCATCGACGGCTACGCAGCCCGCTACCAGCCACCCAAGGAACGCGACGACCGGGCCGTCCTTGAGATCAATGTCACCAAAATCCTCGGCCGCGCCTGAGAATCCCACAGGCGAGGGCACTCCGTGACAGCCCATCGCCATGCTGGCGCGATGGACCTCTCCACGACACTCCACCGCGACCTCCACAGTCTCGTTGACGAGGCGCTGTCTGACGATCCCCGCACCGCACTGATCGCAACCCGAGTGTTGGCGACCGAGATCCGGTGGATCCGAGAACGCGCCGTCACGATCAGCCGCCGCGCACAGTGGCCTTGGCGACGCATCGGCCGGCTCCTCGCGGTCAGCCATGCCACGCTCGCCCGACAGTACGGCCACGTCGACAAACGGCCTGACCTGCGGAGGTCCAACGAGCAAGGCTGGGGGCAGCGTGACACCGACGACTTCTTCAGGTTCCGTCGCGACGAGCGCCTCGCGGCCGAACTTCGAGCGTGGGAAGCAGCCGGCGGCGACCTCGTCCCCTGGTAGTCCCCTGAGTTGTCGCCTTGAGGCAACACCCTGTCACCCCAAGGCGACAGAACGCCGCCACTCCGCGCCAACGGACCAGCCCAGCCCAGCCCAAGACGAGCAGCGCCACCTACCGAGGTCGGTTGCGGGCTGGTAGAGGTCAGGGATGCGATACGTCTCAACGGCGGAGTAACGCGTTTCGTACTTCTTGTGCGAGCTTGAGCTGGCCTACGGCAGTTTGCCGACGTGGGCGAGGGCGAGACGGATCAGGCGGTCGTGACCGCTGGTCATCTCGAGCACGACATCGTCACTCACGGCCTCCTCGGGGGTGAACCAATGGAGGTCGAGCGCCTCTTGGGTGGGCTCGCATTCGCCGTCGACCGGGACGACGTAGGCAAGGCTGACCGCATGATGACGCGGGTCGTGAAAGCCCGACACTGCAGGGTCGGGGAAGTACTCGGCAACGGTGAACGGTGTCGGGTTGGCCGGCACTCTCGGAAGCGCCATGGGGCCAAGGTCCTTCTCGCAGTGGCGCATCAGGGCTTCCCGGACCCGCTCGCCATAGAGCACTCGTCCGGTGACGACCATCCGGCTAATCGATCCACCGGCACCCTGGCGGAGCAGCATGCCAACTTCTTCGACGTTGCCCATCCCGTCAACGCGCACCGGCACGGCATCGACATAGACAATCGGCATCCTTGACCGAGCAAGTGCGAGCTCGTCCGCTGACAGCCAGGCGTTGTCGGTCTGCGTGTCGGCGGCATCGATGTCAGTCACGTTCGCAATGATCCCACGGTTGCCCCGCGAGACCGAGGATCTCGGCTGACGTCACAGCACATCGCCGCCCCTGGTCTGGAGCAGGAGGTTCGGAGCAGGAGGCCCGCCACCCGTATGGAAGGCTGACCGGATGGACGCCGACAGGAAACGCTGGGACGAACGCTGGGCTGCGGCACCCAATTCAGTCGCAGCAACGCCGCCGGACGTCATCAGCGCACACCCCGAGCTCCTCGACGTCATTCCAACAGCCGGGCTGGCGCTCGACATCGCATGTGGGCTCGGTGCGCAGACGCTGTGGCTGGCCGAGCGCGGGCTCGCGGTGACCGCACTCGATGTGTCATCAGTCGCAATCGGTCGGTTGGCCCGCGCCGCCCAGCCACATGGCCATCAGCTCCACGCCGAGGTCTGGGACGCCGATGCGGGACTACCGCCGGCGTTGCACGATCTGGCTGTCATCGTGTGCCAGCGATATCGCTCCCCGGCGCTCTACGGCCAGTTCGTGAGCCGCCTCCGTGTCGGCGGCGTACTCATTTTGACAGTGCTGTCAGCGGTCGGCCTCGCCGGCGAGCCAGGCGCTTTTCACGCCTCAGCCGGCGAACTGATCGATGCGTTCGGTCGAGACGACGCCGGCGTACTGCTCCACGCTGAGGCCAACGGCCAGGCATCGATTGTTGTCCGCCGGGAGCGCTGACTCAGCTGACGTTGCCGAGGATCACGTCGCGCAGCGGTTCGGGCCCAACCGGACCTGCTTCTGTGGTCAGCAGGAAATCGATCAGCACCTCGGCGAACCGCTCTGGGTCCTCAACGTGCGGGAAGTGACCGAGGCCCCCCATGATTTCAAGTCGACTTCGTTCGATCTCGGCATGCGCTGAGTGTGCGTGCTCGACCGGGATGATGCCGTCACGGTCGCCCCACACGATGAGCGTCGGAACGCGGGCTGCCAGATACAACCGATCGGTGGCATTGATCGTTTGCCCGCCCGGGTCAATCACACCACGCATCGTGCGAATGAACGCGCTTCGATTCGGTGCGCCCGCAAGCGACGAATATGCCCGCCACATCTCGCCGAGGCGCTCGCTTCGGAGCCCGCGGCGGCCGGCAAATCGACCGACGTTCGTCCCGAGATCGACCATCGGCTTCGGGAACCCCAGCGGCATCACATACTCAAAGCCTGGCAACGACAGGAGCCTGAGCAACCAGCTGACTTCGCGGCCGAGGCCGCCGCTGCCGACGAGGACCAGCCGGTCGAGCAGATGCGGATGTTGGTAAGCGAGTTGCATCGCCACACCCCCGCCGAATGAATGGCCGACGATCGTGACAGTCGGAACATCGAGAACGGCAAGAAAGTCGCGAAGACCGCTTGCGAAGGCGCCGAGGGAATAGTCGCCGGTCGGCTTGGCCGATTCGCCATGCCCGAGCAGGTCGGGGGCGATCACGTCGAACTGCTCGGCAAGCGCAGGCATCACGGCATCCCATGTCTTGGAGCTCCCGGCGAGCCCATGGATTAACAGGATCGTCTGCGTGTCGTTCGTCGGCTGCTTCGGGCCCATCCTCCGGTACCCGACGGCGTGGCCGTGGATCGACACGTGACGCAGCGGAGATCGCTTCATGTCTCCAGTATCGCCGACGCCAGGCCGAAAGACCGAGGTCCGCTTCACCCCGTTCCCCGCTTCACCCCTGTCCTCGACCCTCGGTTTGTCCCGCATCGTGGAACGGTTCCAGATTGCGGAACGAAGTCTTTGACATTCTGTTAATGTCGGCCGATTCAACAGACGCTCGCTTCACTCGGCGCGCGTGCACAGAAACGGAACACACTCATGGCGCTGGCGCGACGACTCAATCAACTTGGTACCGAAACAGCTTTCGCTGTCTCCCAAGCAGCCGCTGAATGGGGAGCCAAGGGCAACCGGATCTACCCGTTCCATCTCGGCGACATCAACCTCCCTACCCCCGGAAACATCGTTGAAGCAATGAACGCCGCAATCGCCGACGGCAAGACCGGCTATTGCCCAGCCGCCGGTATCGCTCCGCTCCGCGAAGCGCTCGCCGCAAACATCGGCGGCGACCGCGGTATGTCGCTCACACCCGACAACATCGTCGTGCAGCCAGGCGGCAAGCCCGTCATCACCAAGTTCATCCAGACACTGATGGACCCAGGCGACGGCGTGCTGTACCCGAACCCCGGCTACCCGATCTACGAGAGCCAGGTCGAATACTTCGGCGGCAAGCCGATGCCGTACCGATACCACGAGACCCCCACGGGCTTTGGGATCGACCTCGACCAGATCCGCGAGCTCGCAGCGTCCGGCGCCAAGGCGATCATTTACAACAACCTCCAAAACCCGCTCGGCTGCGAAAGCAGCCTCGAGGAAATGCAGGCAATCGCCGACATCGCGATCGAGCATGACCTGTGGGTGCTGTCTGACGAGGCCTACTTCGAGATGCGGTACTCAGGGACGTCCACCTCGATCGCCTCGCTGCCCGGTATGGCCGAGCGCACGGTGATTTTGTACACCTTCTCCAAGAAGTTCGCAATGACCGGTTGGAGGCTCGGATGTGCAGCTGCTCCGATCGAGGTCGCCCAGATGATCGCCAAGCTCAACACCAACGACGAGAGCTGCACCACCCATTTCGTGCAAGCCGCAGGCGTCGAAGCCATCGCGAACCCCGAGGGCGCCGCACCGATGCTCGCCGAACTGCAACGTCGACGCGATGCCACAGCAGCGGGCCTCGCGCCGATCCAGGGGATCAACTGCGCCACGCCCGAGTCGACCTTCTATCTCTTCCCCAATGCGACTGGCGCAATGGAGAAGATGGGCTTCACGGACGTGGGCGACTTCGCCACCGCTGCCTTGCAGAACACCGGGGTGTCGTTCTGTACGCGCCGTCACTTCGGTCGGCCCCAGCCTGGAGAAACGCAGGAGTACATCCGCCTCGCGTACTCCGGCATCTCGGTCGAAGACATCACCGATGGCCTCGGCAAGCTCGCTGCGTGGATCAACGCATGAGCGATCCAATCAGCACCCCCCGCATTGTCGTTACCGGCCGCATACCCGAGGCCGGCCTCGAGATCCTTCGCGCGATCAACGGCGCTGAAGTCTGGGCCTGGGACGACGACTCGGTGATTCCAACCGATGTCCGCAACGAGCAACTCGCGACCGCCGACATCGCGGTCACCTTGCTGACCGACCGTGTCGATGCTGCGTTCCTCGAGGCAGCACCGAACCTGAAGATGGTGGCCAACGTCGCAGTCGGCTACAACAACATCGACGTCGCAGCATGCGCGGCCCGTGGTGTCGTGGTGTCGAACACACCTGGAGTCCTCACCGACGCCACCGCAGACCTCGCAATGGGCCTCCTCCTCATGGTCACCCGACGCCTCGGCGAAGGCGAACGACTGATCCGTTCCGAAGAACCATGGCAATGGGGCATGTTCATGATGCTGGGCACCGGCCTCCAGGGACGCACACTCGGCATCGTCGGCATGGGCGGCATCGGTGTGGCCATGGCCCGACGCGCACGATCGTTCGGTATGCGGATCATCTACAACAACCGCAAGAACGTCGATACTGCGATCGAGTCCGAACTTGACGCAACCTTGGTCAGCCTCGACGAACTGCTCGCCCAGAGCGACGTCGTTTCGCTCAACTGCCCGTACTCCGATGCGACGCATCATCTGATGAATGCCGAGACGCTGGCACAGATGCAGCCGTCTGCATTTCTGATCAACACCGCCCGCGGGCCAATCGTCGACGAAGCAGCACTCGTCGCTGCACTCCAGAGCGGTGTGATCGCCGGCGCCGGCCTCGACGTGTTCGAGAACGAACCCACCGTGCACCCGGGCTTACTCGAATGCGACAACGCCGTCCTGGTTCCGCACCTCGGATCAGCGACGGTCGAAACGCGGGGAGCAATGGCTGCAACCGCTGCCAGTAACGTTTCCGACGTGGTCTCCGGCAGTTCGCCGCGCAACCCTGTCACCACCTGACGCTCCAGTGACACCCGATCTGGGTGCACCGTTGGCATGATGTGACCGTGAGTTTGAACGGGCCAACGGCGGCACGCCTCTACGACAAGCATGTCGGCGCCGTGTATTCCTATGCGGCGCGCCGTGTCGGCAGTGACGTTGCCGTCACCGTCGTCGAAGACGTATTCGAACACGCCCTCGGGCAGCAGGCGCGGCGTCCCGAAAAGGCCAGCAGCGACCTCGGTTGGCTGCTCGCGATCACGACGGCGTTCTTGCGCCGTCACAGTGCAACCGAACGTGGGCGATTACTGAATTGGACAGGCGAACGCTCCACCGGGTCAGGGTCCATGCCGCGCGTCACCGATCCGCTCCTCTCTTCAGATGCTGAAGACGCTGCCGTCATCAGCACGGCAAAGGTCATGGCCGCGGTCGCCGACCTCGAACCTGAAGACCGTGACCTGCTGTTCCTGGTCGCTTGGGAGGGTTGCTCCTCGGGGCTCGCCGCCGCCGCCACAGGGATACCACAAGGCAACGTGCGGTCGAGGCTCAGCGCCGTGCGCAAAGAACTCCGCCGGCGTGTCGGTGACACCGACACGAGTAACGAAACCGACGTCGCCACCGAGCGACCGACCGACCCGGTCGTTGACGGAGCAGAAGACCTGTCGTGAACCCCATCCAAATTGTCGAGGCTGCGCGACCCGACGTCGGCCCGATGCGTGCCGACGAACAGCGACACGTGCGCGAACGGCTCTTCGACGTAGCGATGCGTGCCCAAAGCGAGCACAAGCCGATGGAGGTGCGCTCGCCGAACACACGACGCTCGAACGCCCTCCGACTCGGTGCGCTTGGCATGCTCGGCGCCATAGCAATCGGAGGTCTCGCATTCTCCGCAACACGCGACACCGGTACGTCACTCAACCAGGCAACACCCGACACCGAACCAGAGCGAACGACCACGGTCACCACCGAACCAGAACGAACCATCGTCGTCGAGCCGCCCCGCCCGACCACGGCGCCGACCACGACAACAACGCCGATCCCCGGATCGGCCACATCCCCGCTCTTACTCCCACCTGAGCGCACCCGGCTCGACGAGCTGAGGGTCACCCCGATGCAACTTGGTGGTTCGACCCTCATGCTGCGCGCCTCTGACCTGACCATCATCGGATTGCGTGAAGCCGACGGCCTCATGCCACCCGCACTGGGACCACCAACCACCGACGAAGCCGGCGGGACGGTCCCCATCATCGCGCCGCGCGAGTTCAACGGTTTCACCGTGCCAGAACCCAACGAGACAGGGGCCTACACGGCCAACATCGCGTGTGGTTCGCTGACCATCGCAGAAGGTCCAGGGTTCTCGCCCTTCAGATTGGAACTCGACCAGCTCCTGCAATCAATGTCGGTGACTCATGGGGCAATCACTGTCGCCTTGCCCGACAGATGGCAGCTGATTTCAGAGGGTCCGAGCGTCAATGAGTTCACGTTCGGTCTCCCGGTTGCAGTCAGCGGCATCAACATCGTCGTGACGCTCGCGCAGTATCCGAACGGATCGATTGCCGAAGCAGCTTACGGAGACCGGCAGTACGAACCGGAGACCTTCCGAGGCCAGCCGGCATGGATTCATCGGAGTGCCAGCGATCCCGGCGCCTTCGATCTCGTCGGCATGCTCGGCACGACCGCATTCAGGGTGAGCGCCCGCGACATCGCACTACTCGAGCTGGAATTTGTTCTCTCCCAGCTGCTGTCCGGCGACGTCGACGAGTGGATCAGACGATTCGGCGCCTTGCCGGTCGAGCCCGACCCGGACATTCGGACCTGTTCGGCGCAGCCGTCGTTCAACGTTTCCTCGTAACGGCCAGCTCTCGAACACCGCTGCCCCGTTCCCCCAGTTTCAAGGCGTGAGTAAGTAGTCGGTGATCTGCGCGTCTTCGGCACCTGCGTCAGCAAAATTGTCGTCGGTTCGCGCCCGCATGTAATCCCGCCAGCGGAACCCTGCATACTTCGCATCTCCAGCCAGCCCCGGAATCGGCTCGACCACAGCGTCACGCGGCGGATTGAAGAAGTACGGGATGCTGTACCGGTCGCTCGCCGTCATTGGGATCACCCGGTG
>NZ_JBDNIJ010000434.1:0-4971 GCF_041688325.1 Ilumatobacter sp. | reverse complement strand
GCCATGGGTGGCCCGGCGTGTCAGGCGGGTGTGACGGGTAAGTCAACGGTGACGGTGGTGCCGATACCCGGGGTGCTGTCGATCCGGATGGTGCCGCCGTGGGCGGCGACGGTCGATTCGACGATGGAAAGCCCGAGGCCGCTTCCGCCGCGTCGCCGCGATCTGGAAACGTCGGCCCGGAAGAATCGTTCGGTGATGTGCTCAACGACGTCGGCTGGAATGCCAGGTCCGGCATCTGCAACATCAATGAGGACCCGACCGTGCTCCGGTGGGTGAACGGTCACGGTGACGGGCACGTTGTCGTCGGTGTGGATCACTGCGTTGTTCACGAGGTTGGCGAGTACCTGGCGGAGCCGGTCGTTGTCGCCTTGAACAATGGCAGTGTGTGGCGCCTCAATGGTAATGGAGCGTGCGGGTGTCACGGCATGTGCGTCGGTGACTGCGTCATGTGCGAGCTGAGCGATGTCGACAGCGCGCTGCTCGATTGGTCGATGTTCGTCGAGCTTGGCCAGGTTCAGCATGTCCTCGACCAGACGTGCCATGCGGATTGATTCCTGTTCAGTCCGGCGCATCGCGTCGTCAAGTTGTTCGGGCTCGGACAGGCCGCCTGCGCGGTACAGTTCGGCGTAACCACGGATCGTCGTGACCGGGGTTCTCAGCTCATGGGACGCGTCCGAGACAAATTGTCGTAGTCGGGTTTCGGACTCCTCGCGTTTGGTGAGTGCAGTCTGGAGAGTGCTGAGCATCGTGTTCAATGCAACCGCCAGCTCGTGGGACTCGGCTGCTGCTGCTGATTCGTCCGCTCGAGCGGACAGGTCGCCTCCGGCAATCGTTGTTGCGGTTGCTGTCATCTGTTTGATCGGGCGGATTCCTAGGCGCAGCATCCACCATGTCACGAGGCCGAGGATGGCGAGCACGCCAGCGAGTCCGCCGAGAGTGACCCACCGCAGTTTTTCAATCGTGGAGCCCAGTTCGTTCAACGGAAGCCCCGTCACGCGGACGATGTCGCCGTTGCGTTCCAAGAGCAGCCGGTACTCGATGTCGCCCTCGGTGGCTGGGCTGGTCAAGAAACGACGCGAGCGGTCTCCGAGGCCGTCTAGCGAGACGTCCGGTGGTGCCAGGTTTTGGCGTCCAACGTTGGGAACGAAGAATGTCGTGAGCGTCCCGTCAGCGTTGATCGTGCCTTCGTAGAAGTCGCTTTGTCGCTCGGGTTGTCCGCCGGGCGCGATGTCGATGTGTCCGCCATCGGCACCACCATGGTCGTCGTCATCACCATCGCCGATTGGCCCGCCAGATGACGCGGCGGCGAGGCGCTGGTCGAGTTGGCTGATGAGTTGCGTGCGAGTGGTCACGGTGATCACTGCTGCGACAGCGACCAGCACGATGGCGACCAGGCCGAATCCTGCGAGGAGCCGGGCCCGCAGTGACAGTCTGCTCATTGCGTCCGAAGCGTGTAGCCGACGCCGCGGAGTGTGTGGATCAATTTGGGTTCGACCGTGTCGATTTTGCGGCGCAGGTACCCGATGTAGGTTTCGACCACGCCGCCGTCGCCGCCGAAGTCGTACTTCCAGACGTTGTCGAGGATCTGCGCCTTCGACACCACCCGCCCGGCGTTGACCATCAGGTAGCGCAACAGGTTGTACTCGGTTGGCGACAGCGCGACTTCTTCGCCGGCGCGGACCACGCGGTGGGCGTCGTCGTCAAGTTCGAGGTCGGCCAACTTAAAGCGGACGGAATCAGCCGCCGGTGCGTGTTCAGCCGCGCTTCGGCGCAGGACCGCTTCGATCCGTGCGACGAGTTCGTCGAGGCTGAACGGCTTCTGAAGGTAGTCATCGCCACCCAGCGTGAGGCCACGCACCTTGTCGTGTAGATCATCGCGGGCGGTCAGGAACACGACCGGGGTCCGGTCGCCATCGGCTCGCATCCGGCGGCACACCTCGAATCCGTCGAGGTCTGGCATCATCACGTCGAGCACGACGAGATCAGGGTTGACGTCCGGCAAGGCGCTCAGAGCAGCGCGTCCATCTTCGACCGCTGTGACCTCGAAACCGTGATGGCTCAGTGCTGCGGTGAGCATTGACCTCAGGTTCTCCTCGTCGTCAACGATCAACAAGCGTCCGGTCATTCCCACAGCCTGGCAGGTCTGCCTGTGAGTTCGCCGAGAGCCCGCCGTGAGTCCGCTGTGGCGACACCGATCTGCGTCCGGGGCTGAGCCTTCGGGCACCTGCACGTCGGTAGTGGCGTAGCTTACGTTGGTGCAATCGTTCATGTATTTCACTACCCGATCGACGGGGATCGTCGCGACAGTCCTCATGGTCGCTGCGCTGCTGTGGGGCTTCTTGTTCTCGTCCCGAGCGACCGGCAAACGCCTCCGACCCAACTGGTGGCTGGACCTCCACAACTGGCTCGGCGGCATCGCTCTCATTTTTACCGGCGTGCATATTGTCGCCTCGGTCCTTGACTCGTCGTCGGGCATCGGCATCGTGCAGGCACTGGTACCGGCAACAGCCACCGACACATGGGCCATCACGTGGGGCGTGATTGCCACATACATCACCGTTGCCGTTGTTTTCACGAGTTGGCCGAAGCGGTGGAGTAACCGTCGGTGGTGGCGAGTCGTGCATCTGTTGTCAGTACCCGGCACCGCCCTCGTGCTCGTCCACGCGTACCAGAGCGGGAGCGACTCGTCCCGGGTCGCATTTCAGGTCGGCATGGTCATCGCCGTCGCTTTTGCCACCTACGGACTCGGGCTTCGGCTCAGCACCCTGCGCCGAAGCGCCTGACAACTCTCACATTCGCAGCCAACTCACAGCTTGCTCCCAGGGTCATGCCAGACTGATCTGACTTGATGGAGTCATGACCAACCCGACCTTCCCCCAACCTGTCATCCCGGGCGAACCGTTCGTGGCCCCATTGAGCACTGTTCCAGCAAGCGACGTCCCAGCGAGCACAGCCTCCACGAGTTCGGCCCCAACAAAGATGGCCGGGTCTGTTGGCTCTGATGTGGACGCTGCGCTGGCCGCACGACTCGAACGACTGGCCGCATCTCGTGCCGGGGTGCGTCGCGACGCGGTCGCTCCGAGCGCCCGGACCGGCGGCGCACCGAAGAAGCGTCGCCACCCCGCACAGCACTCGCGCACAGCGGCGCTCCTCCTCAGCGTCCTCGCCAGTGGCGGCCTCGGGGTGTTGTTTGCAGCTACCGACCAGCCCGTCTCGGCATCTGCCGAGCGGGCCGGGATCGTGACCGCCACGACGGCCCCGACACCCCCTCCGGCCAGCGCGCCGTCGGTCACGACCCCGACACCCCCTCCGGCCAGCGCGCCGCCGGTCACGGCCACCACCGTCGCACCAGCCACCACCGCACCCGGTGCAGCCGACGTGACAATTAATGGGAGCATTTTCACCAACAAGTGGGGCGACGTTCAGGTGCAGGCGATATTCGCACCCGACGGCACGATCAACAAGGTCACCGCGCTCCGGACCCCATCGAGGGATGGCAAGAGCGTCAACATTAACAACCGGGCTGTGCCCCAGTTGAACAGCGAGGCGCTCACCGCTCAGAGCGCGGCGATCCACACGGTCTCCGGCGCGACCTATACGAGCAACGACTACAAAAAGTCGCTCCAATCAGCGGTCGACATCGCCACCGTCAATGGCATTCCGCTCGCTCCGGCCGCAGCATGACCAGCACCGCACCTAGCGGTCGACATCACATCGAGCTCGTCATGGGCATGGCGGTCAGCATTGACATCCGTGACCTCCATGTTCCAGTCGCCGCCATCGACGATGTCGTCGAGTGGCTCCACCATGTCGACGCGACGTTCAGTCCATACAAGCAAGAGAGCCCGATCAGCGCGATCGGACGCGGCCAACTCGGCTTCGACGACGTCGACGACGAGGTCCGCGACGTTCTGCGTCTCTGCGAACAACTCCGACTCGATTCCGACGGATCCTTCGATGCTTTCGAGGTCCCCGCACCCAACGGCACCCGTTTCGATCCTTGCGGAGTGGTGAAGGGATGGTCAATCGAACATGCCGCCGAGATCCTCGAACAACGCGGATGCCGGAACTTCTGCATCAATGCTGGTGGAGATATAGCGCTACGCGGCAGTCCGGTCGGCGACGAGTCGTGGACCGTCGGCATACGGCACCCCGTTGACGATCAACGCCTCGCGACCGTTGTAACAGGGAGCGGCCGCCTCGCCGTTGCGACGTCGGCAACCTACGAACGTGGCGCGCACATTATCAACCCGCACACGGGACAGCCAACGACCGATCTCGCGAGTGTGACGGTTGTCGGGCCCGACCTCACGCTTGCAGACGCGTACGCCACCATCGTGTTCGTCATGGGGCTCGACGGACTCGAGTGGCTCGAAAAGCACCCCGACTACGACGGCTACGTGATCACCCACGACGACACCACGTACTGGACGCCTGGCTTCGCCGACTATCGCGCTTCCGAATGAGTTGTGGTCACGAGCATGTGCGCACCTGAAGTGCTACCTCGAGAACCTGGCTGATCGGGAGGGACAAGAATTGGGCTGCGATACGCGGAGTTAGCCGACTGGTTCGGCGGCCACCGGACCGATGGAGGACGGGTCGATGCGGTCGAGGCGATCGAGGATCGTCTGGACGCCAGCGTGCAGTTCGTGGATCTCAGCCGCTGCGTTGATGTTTGTGTCGTAGTCATGCTGTGCGAGTTCGGCCGAGATCTGATCGGACCGACGGGCCGCAATCAGAAGGATGGCACCCTGGAGCGCGGCCAGGCAGGACAGGACGAGGTTGAGGAGGATGAACGGGAACGGGTCGAAGCCGGTGTTGCGGTTGAACGCCATCCACACTGCAAGAAACACCAGCGCGCTGATGACGAACGCCCACGAGCCCATGCCGTTACGAAGCCGGTCTGCTGAGCGTTCGCCGAGTGTCAGTTGGTCCGCGGTGCGGACCGCAGGATGGCGCCCCCAGATGATG
>NZ_JBDNIJ010000433.1:0-1412 GCF_041688325.1 Ilumatobacter sp. | reverse complement strand
TTGCGGTACGTGTTGCCGGTGACAAGGGACGACAGTGTCACGTTCTTCGTTTCGCGGGCGAGTGCCGACAGCAGCGAGTAGCACTCAAGCATAAACTCTTCGGGCTTGCCGATTTGGGGAAGTTGGTAGAAGTGGTCCATCACGAGGACGGTGTCAAAGCCAGATGCATCTGCTTCGCGAGCTTGGCGGGCAACCACGTCGAAGAGGTCGGCGGCGCCAACGCCGGGATACGTGAAGCTGGGGATCTGGTAGCCGAGACGAGTCATGGCATTGATTGGAATATTGTTCTAATCAAATGTCAAGGTGGAGCGGAGTCGAAGGCGGTGATTCAACCTGGCGTACCCGACCTCAGTCTCGGTGATCGTAGGATGATCATCCTATGGCAGATGGCTGGGAGCGTCGACAGGAGCAGACGCGCAGCGACGTCCTCGTTGCGGCAGGCGCGCTGATTGCCGAGCACGGCCTCGACGGCCTCACGATGCGCAAACTCGCATCGGAGGCCGGAGTAGCTGTCGCCACGCTCTACAACCAGTTTGGTGATCGCGATGGTGTGCTCGTCGCGTTCGTCAGCAACGGGCTCGATCAACTCGAACTCGAGTTCGATGCCGAGCCCGCACACGGTCCGATCGACACCACGCGTGCACTGTTCGCGGCGCTCGATGCCGAGTTCGAATCGGCGACCGATGTGTGGCGTCCAATTTTTTCGACCTTGAAGCAGGGCCCCGGGTCCCACGGTATGGGTGAGGTCGGCGACCGCGTTGTGGCATTCATTGAAGCGGACTTCGCCAAGGCGGCGGCCGACGGCCTTTTCGTCGTCGACTGCGACGTCGAACGTCTCGCTCGACACGTTTTCACCACGCGCATGAACCGGTTAGAGAAGTGGGCCACCGGCGCAATCGAATGGGATGCGTATCGTGACTCGTCTGCCCTCGGTCTCGAGCTGACCCTCGCCGCTGTGCTTGCCGACGACAGTGCTCGCCGGGTCGCCCTTGTGGCTTCAGGCATCAGCCGTTGAGTCGTTAAGTCGTTACGTCGTTACGTCGTTCAGCAGAGAGGGAGAGAGAATGTTGGTTGTCTCGTCACCATCGCGTCAGCGGCAGCACGCTCCAATCGTCGAGATCGAGTCGTCGGGGTTCCAGGACCCCTTCGAGCATCCGGGCCGCGCCGACGCGATCCACCAGGTGCTCGCGGCCGATGAGGCGCACCAGATTCGTGAGCCAGACCGGTGGGGAGCATCGCCGATCGAGGCGGTGCACGACCCTGGTCTCGTCCGGTTCCTGTCGAACGCTTGGGCTGACTACCAGTTGGCTCATCCGGGCACGCATGACGTGGTGCCCGACCTTTTCCGAATGCCCGGTCTGATGGAGGGGATCGGTGAGTTCCGGGACCACCATGGCATCGACACCGAACTC
>NZ_JBDNIJ010000092.1:0-22216 GCF_041688325.1 Ilumatobacter sp. | reverse complement strand
ACGCTTGCGGCGCTCGCCGGGGCGACCCTGCCCGACGACCGAGTAATCGACGGCGACGACATCAGTCCGTTACTCGGCCTTGCAGGCAACGCAGTCGACGACGACCGGGACTTCTTCTTCATCCGCGGTGCGAATATTGGCGCCGTCCGACGGGGCCAGTGGAAACTGCACCTTGTTCGGAACGGTCAAGACGTTACTGAGCTCTACGACCTGACCGGTGACATCGGCGAACAGCACGATGTCGCCGCCAGGCACCCCGACGTCGTGGCCGCGTTGACGGCCAGCATCGAAGCAGGGCGCGCTGCGCTCGGCGACGAACGACTCGGCATCGACGGCTCCGAAATCCGCCCGATCGGACGTGTCGATGATCCGGTCCCGCTCACCGAGTTCGACCCGACGCATCCGTACTTCATGGCGGAGTACGACCTGCATCACCGTGGCTGACATCGACGCATCCACACTCATCGAACTCGAGGGCGGGCCATTTCGGATGGGGACCGACGACCCGTTCGGGTACCCCCAAGACGGTGAACAACCGAGTCGCACCGTCGACGTCAGCCCGTTCGCGATCAGCACAACAGCGGTCACCACCGGTGAGTTCGCCACGTTCGTCGATGCAACCGGACACCTCACCCAAGCTGAAACCGATGGTTGGTCGTTCGTCTTTGCCGGGCTGCTGCCGGAACCGTACGAAGACACAGCGGGCGTCGTCGGCGCCGAGTGGTGGCGGCAAGTGTTCGGGGCAACGTGGCGTCATCCGGAGGGGCGCCACAGTGACACGTTGACACGATCCGACCACCCGGTGGTCCACGTCAGCTGGAACGATGCGGTTGCGTACTGCGACTGGGCGGGTGTCCGTCTGCCGACTGAAGCCGAGTGGGAATTTGCTGCCCGAGGTGGGCTTGACCAGGCGACCTACCCATGGGGTGACGAACTTGATCCTGCTGGCGAACAGCGCTGCAACATTTGGCATGGAACATTTCCGTCCAACAACACCTGTGACGACGGCTGGTACGGCACCGCCCCAGTGAGAGCGTTCGAGCCGAACGGATACGGGTTGTTCAATGCGGTCGGCAACGTCTGGGAGTGGTGCGCCGATGCGTTCACTCGTCGGCCATCATCAGCCGCGGTCATCCCTTGCTGCGCACCGAACAGGCAGGCCCCGTCGTCGCCGCGCACCATGAAGGGCGGGTCGTACCTCTGTCACGACTCGTACTGCTTTCGGTACCGGGTCGCCGCGCGCAGCTCCAACACCCCAGACACGGCAACGGGGAACATCGGCTTTCGAATCGCCCGCTGACCGGTCACACTGTGCCAGGCACAGTGTGACCGCCGCTGATTGTTGATGGCTCTCCGCCTGGCGAGTTCGTTGCTCAGTCAGGGGACGGCGTAGCGAGCACCGCCCGTGTCACGTAGTTGGCAATCTTTTTCGCCGACCACCCGAGACGCTGCAGGTCGAGCACTTCGCGTGGGTCGCTCGTGATATTCCAGGTGAACAGCATCATCGTCACGTCACCGTCGAGTAGTTGCAGGAGCGGTTCGATCAGGCTGCACGCGAATGCGATCACCGGGTCGCCGTCATTGCGCCGTTGCAGGAACCCCAGAGGCGAACGAAGGCGAACGGCCAGCTCGCCATGCTCGAGGCATGCCGCGACCCAACTCTCGTTCCAACGAGTGAGCGAGTCGAGTGGGTCGGCTGATTGTCCGCCTGATTCTGCGAACAGCTCGGCTGCTCGGACGGGAAGCTGGAGCACGAACGCCTGAATGAGATCGTCGACCGAAGCGAAGTGCCGATATGCGGTCGCTGCCGACACGCCTGCCGCGGCTGCGACATCAACGAGCCGCTCAGGCGGTGCCGAGTGGTCTCCCATCCAGACCTGAACAGCGTCGATCAACCGCTCCCGCGATCGCCGGCTGTCGGATCGTGCCGAGACCGTACGCCCGGCCAGGCCGGCGAAATCTGCGTTTCCATTGGCCACGTTCGCAGGCTACAGTTCGTAATGAACAGAGAATCGGTTCTCATTTCTTGACGAACTGCTCTCCCACCGATTTCGAGGCCCCATGACCGACGCCCGCCAACATTCAACGACGACACCGCGTGTCGCTGCGTTCGACGCCTGGATCCGCAGCCGGTTCGTCGATCTCAATACGGCACTTGAAGACCGGTACGCCCAGCAAGGCAACCGGTCGAACGTCGACGGCATCGGCGACGATCTGAAGGCGAGCCTGCTCGAAGAGGGGCGGGACCTCATCGTGCCGATCCTCGAAGAAGGCAACACCGACGAAGGATTCGATCTTGCCTTCGAACTCCTCGGCAACGTCGGCTACTACATGGCCGCGTGTCGTCGTCACGAGATCACCGAGCCGTCCCGTGAACGTACCTCCCCGCTCGTCGAGGCCTCGACACTCGCCCTCCATCTCGGTGCCACGCTCGGCACCGCCCCACGGTTCGTCACGAGCCACATGGAGACCTATAACCGAGCGGTCGACGGTCGGTACCGCACCTTCACATGGCGCGAGGCCGAGACGACCTTCCTCGACTACAACACGCGCTCCGCCTTCAAGTACATGCGTGCCGCCGATGCACTCGGCCACATCCACCCGATGGGCGTGTCGCACCCTGCCGTGCACGACCTCCTCATCGTTGCCAAGGACGCGCTGACCGACGCCATGACGATGAACACAGAACTCGGCCAGATGCTCAACGTCGACGAGTTCTTCTTCTGCGTCCGGCCCTACTACCGGCCCCACCGAGTTGGAAGCACCGAGTACCGCGGCGCCAACGCCGGCGACTTTGCCGCCTTCAACCAGATCGACATGCTGCTCGGGCTCTGTAGCCCGACCGACCTGTCGTACAACCAGGTCGTCGCCGAGAAGTTCCCGTACCTCACACCCAGCGAGCAGCAGCAACTCCGTGCCGCCTACCGGCACCCGAACCTGCTCGACACGTTCCTCGGCCAGCAAGCGTCGAGCGGCCAACCATGGTTCCAGAAGCACGCCGCAGCGTTTCTCGATGTCTGCACGGCGCACGGGGCCGCGGCAGCACAGCATCACGACGACCTCGTCGCCAACTTCATTCAACGTCCTGCCGACGGCATCCCACCAGAGCATCTCGACGGCCTCACTGCAAGCGGTCCACCACTGCCGATCTTGATGCGATCGCTCGAAGGACTCCGCGATCGACGACTCGCCGCCGACCGTGACGACATTCCGACACGCCACGCCGACATCGCTGCGCTCCGCCAACTCCTGGCTCCGCAATGACCGAGCCGGAAATCTTTACCGACCCCTTCGCCCACCGTGAGGGAACGTATCTTCTCAGCCATTCGGTCGGCCTCCCGGTGCGCGGCATGCGCGAGGCAGTGGGTGGTGCCCTCGACGTCTGGGAACACGACACGGCTGCGGTGTGGTCACAGTGGCTCAGCATCATCGACAGGTTCCGCACGTCGCTGGCACATCTCCTCGGAGCCGACGCCTCATCAATCTGCCCGCAGAGCAACGTGTCGAGCGGCCTCACCAAGATCCTCGGCGCACTCCGCAAAACGTTCGATGTCGATCGACCCGTCGTCTTACTCACCGAGGACGCCTTCCCATCAGTCGGCTACGTCTGCGAACACGCCGGATACGACGTGCGCTTTATCGACATTGACGAGGACGCTCTCGATCCTGCGACCTGGCAGCGGCACCTCACGAATGTCGATGTCGCCATCGTGACGCAGGTTCATTCGAACACCGGTGAACTGCTGCCCGTCGACGCAATCGCCGAGGTCGCTCGAGCAGCCGGCGCACTGTCGATCGTCGACACAGCCCAGTCGGTCGGCATCATCCCGATCGACGTGTCGAATGCTCGGGCCGACTTCATCGTCGGGTCGTGCGTCAAGTGGTTGAGCGGCGGCCCCGGCGCCGGATGGCTGTGGGCCCGCCCCAACATGATCGACCGGTGCGAACCAGACGATGTCGGCTGGTTCTCCCACGACGATCCGTTCGAGTTCGACATCCACGAGTTCCGCTACGCCGACGATGCACTCCGGTTCTGGGGCGGCACCCCAACGGTCTTGCCGTACGCCGCGGCCCGCCACTCGATCGATGTGATCGCGAAGGTCGGCATCACCGCAGTTCACGAGCACAACCAGCAGCAGATCGACGCGCTGATCGGCGCACTCGGCCATCTCGTGGTCAGCCCGCACGATCCGCGCGTTCGCAGCGGGACGTGCATCGTCACCGGGACCGACAACGATGTCACCCGGCTCGCCGATGCCGGCATCTTCGTCGATGCTCGGCGCGGTGGCTTGCGAATCTCACCACACCTACACACGACGTCTGACGACATCGAACACACCATCGCAGAGCTGAGAACTCGGCCGTCCTGACTGAAATTGGGGGATCGTTCCAGGTCGGTCATCACGGTCGAGTCGCGACCGGGTTTGCCCAGCCACGCATCGTTCTGGCGACGCTCAGCCCTGTGAC
Organism: Ilumatobacter sp.; assembly: GCF_041688325.1. Lineage (GTDB taxonomy): Bacteria > Actinomycetota > Acidimicrobiia > Acidimicrobiales > Ilumatobacteraceae > Ilumatobacter_A. Next base: position 17,749 of record NZ_JBDNIJ010000092.1, on the reverse strand, counting down.
ATGCTGTATCCAATGACGAACGATGGCAGCACACCATTCGCCCCTCCGCCTCCACCTCCGCCACCACCACCGCCCCAAACTGGTGAGCCGGGTGGAGTGCCCCTGTCCGTCTCGTACCCGGCCAGGCTGGACATTCGATACCCAGAGCAGCTCAACCGCGTCACCACTGCGTTTCGCCTGATCCTGATCATCCCGATCGCGATCGTGCTCCGCGTCCTGAGCGGCAGCGGAACCCAGACCTCGCAGGCGGTCAGTGGAGAATGGGTCTCGACCACAACAACGAGCGTCGGTGGTGCTCTCTTCGGTGCGACGTTGTTGATGATCCTGTTCAAGAAGCGCTACCCGCGCTGGTGGTTCGACTTCAACTTGGAACTCACGCGTTTCATCGCCCGCGTCGGCGCATACATGGTGCTGTTGACCGACACCTACCCGTCGACTGTCGAACATCAGGACGTTGTACTGGACATCGACTACCCAGACGTGGAACATGATCTGATGCGCGGGCTCCCCCTCGTGAAGTGGTTTCTTGCCATCCCCCACTACATCGTGCTGTTCTTCCTGGCGATCGGGATGTTCTTCGTCGTCATCGTTTCCTGGTTCGCAATCCTGTTCACCGGCCGATACCCGCGAGGCCTCTTCGACTATGTCGTTGGCGTCGGTCGGTGGGCGCTGCGTGTCAACGCCTACGCGTTCCTCTTGACGACTGACAGGTACCCGCCGTTCTCACTCCGGTGACAAGCAAGCGGTTCCAGCGGTTGCGTTGATCGATTTTCGAGGCAATACAGTCGCCTCCATGACGTTGTCTGACCGCATCCTGATGGGCCCTGGCCCGTGCAACCCGTATCCCGAAGCCGTTCAGGCGCTCGGCAAGCCGATGCTCGGACACCTCGATCCGGAGTTCATTGCCCTACTCGATGAGACCAACGCGCGCCTCCGCACGGTTTTCGGCACGTCGAATGCGCTCACCTTCCCGGTCTCGGGCACCGGTTCGGCTGGTATGGAAGCGGCGATCGTCAATTTCGTTGGGCCTGGTGACACTGTCGTCGTCGGCGTGAACGGCGTGTTCGGCGGACGCATGGTCGATGTCGTTGGACGCACCGGTGCCAAAGCAATTGCCGTCGATCACGACTGGGGTCAGCCGATCGACGTTGACCGTATGGTCGCAGCCCATCCGAACCCGGCGATGTTCGCGATGGTCCATGCCGAGACGTCCACCGGGGCGCAGAGCGATATCGCAGCGATGGGTGCGAGAAAAGGCGACGCATTATTCCTCGCCGACTGCGTCACGTCACTCGGCGGCGTCGACTTGCGCGTCGACGAATGGGGTATCGATATCGCCTACAGCGGTACCCAAAAATGCCTCGGGGTCTCACCTGGTCTCGCTCCGCTCACGGTGTCGGATCGTGCGATCGAGCGCATTCTGCCGAAGCCGCAGTCGTGGTACCTCGACCTCAACATGATCGCCGGGTACGTCACCGGCTCTGGCGCTCGGGCATATCACCACACTGCTCCGATCTCGATGATCATGTCGCTGCACGCTGGCCTCGGCGTCGTACTCGACGAAGGTCTCGACGAAGTTCGCGCCCGTCACCAGGCTGCTGGCGATGCCGTCAAGGCGGGGATGCAAGGGCTCGGTTTCGAACTGTTCGCAGCAGAGGGGCACCGCTTGGCGCCACTCAGTTCGATCTCGATCCCGGAGGGCCGCCTCGGTTCGTTCAGCGAAGCCGAGGTGCGAACGCAACTGCTCCGTGACTACGGCATCGAGATCGGAGGTGGGCTCGGCCCGGTGGCCGGCAAGGTCTGGCGCATCGGCACCATGGGCCACACCGCCCGCCAGCGCAACGTCACGACGCTGTTGGGAGCGCTCGCCGACATCCTCGACTGAGGCACCGCCGGCTCAGCCGGCGCCGACGTCGCCGATCAGGTCGGTCTCGGCAAGGCGCCGAGCCAACTGGCGTGTGCGCAGCAATTCGTCGTTGAAGAACTTCTCGGACGCCGCTGCGTGTGTACGCACTCTCGTGATGGCCTCGGCTGGCGTGACGGGGACGAACCGGACGGAGTCGCCTGGCCTGAGCTGACAGAAGGCATCGAGATCGGCGCCGACGACCGTGGCAATCTTGGGGTAACCCCCGGTTGTCTGATGGTCGGCGAGTAGCACCGTTGCCACGCCATCACCAGCCACTTGCACCGAGCCGCGGACGATGGGCTCGGACGGAATCGACAGTGCTGCATCGAGGTCGAGGTGCGGCCCGTCGAGACGCACGCCCATCCGATCGAACTCTTCGGTGAGCGCGAATGGGACCGTGACGAAATGCTGCAGTGCTTCGGCGGTGAACCGGTGGTCCTGCGGGCCAAGAACGACCCGAACGACGCCGTCGATGAGACTATTGCCCGGGAAGATTGCGACCGGACCGTCGAGGAGCGGATCCGCTCGCGCCGCTGCTACCCCGACGTCGAGGCCGGCAGTCACGTGGCCGCCACCGAGCCCGGACAGCGAGTGTGTTGCCGTGTGCCCGAGCCATCGTGGTATTGCGAGCTCACCGGCAACGGCCAGGTAGGCCCAGCTACCACTCGGCCCCGATGCAACCGCGAGCTGGTCCCCCGGTACAAGGGTCACCACGATGTTCGGCCCGATCGCTGCACCATTCACCGCGGTGCGGAACCTCCCACCGACGACTGCGACCGTCATGCTCGACCCGACGCATTCGAACGATGCGCCCGCACGCGACACCTCGACAGTGGTCGCGCCAGCCGGGTTGCCGAGCACGACATTCGCAATGGCGTGCGCAGTTCGATCCATCGGTCCGGACGCTGGAATACCGTGGCGGAGATGCCCGAGACGACCGCGGTCTTGAAACGTGACGAGTGGGCCCGCCGCCACGACACGCAGCGATGCCGTGTTCATGTCGTCGCCTTGTATTCGTCGAGTGTGATGCGATCAAACACGATCTCGTCTCCCGGTCGAAAGGCGAACGGTTCGTCGGACTGGTCGGGAAGCACTCGGAAGTGCGTGCGGCCGATCACGGACCAGCCGGTCGGCATCTCGATCGTGGTGATCAAGCACTGTCCGCCAGCGATAATCACGCTGCCAGCAGGAACGCCACGCACCGGCTGCTGCTTGCGGGGCACGTTGATCGGATCTGGCACACCTGACAGGTAGGCATAGCCGGGAGCGAAGCCGTACATGACCACTCGGTACGACCCGGAGAGGTGCGCCTCGACCACGCCGTCTGGGCTGAGCCCGCTGTGCACAGCGACCGCTTCAAGATCGGGAGCGACCCCGAGGTCGTAGCAAACCGCAACGTGATGACGGCTCGGCTCGCCAACCGCTCCGCTCGTCGTGTCGAGCAGGTTGATCGCGGCGCGTACGACGTCGTGATCGGTGACGAGCGGATCAAAGACGACGAGCACGCTGACGTACGCCGGCACGGTTTCGACGATGCCGACGACACGGCGCTCGTCGATCGCTCTGTTGATTGCCTGGTCGAGTGCGATGACCTGACGATTGGCCTGCTCGGTGAACTCAGATGCGAGTTCGATGAGCAGAGCGCTGTCACCAACCGGAGCGAACCGGTTCACAACGTGGCAGCGAAGCTCCGCAGCTCGACGCCGGCGGTGAGAAGACGCGAACGAAGTTGTGTTGTCATGTCGACGGCACCTGGCGAGTCGCCGTGGACACAGACCGAGTCGGCCGCCAATGGAATCGGTGCTCCATCGACCACCGGCATCAGGCCCGTTTCAAGAAATCCGAGTAGCCGATCGGCTGCCTCTGCGGGGTCGTGAATCAGCGCACCAGGTTGGCTGCGCGGAACCAGTTGACCGCTGGCCTGGTAGCCGCGATCGGCAAACACTTCAGAAAACACCTGCGCACCGGCCCCCCGGGCGGCATGCTCGATCTCGGTGCCGGAGATCGCCAGGATCGCCAGCCGTTCGTCGAGCTGCAGAACGGTGTCGACGAGGACCCGAGCTACGGCAGCGTCACCGGCGGCCAAATTGGCGAGCGCGCCGTGGGCTTTCACGTAGCGCACCTCGACGGCCGCCAAGCGAGCGATCGACGTCAACGCGCCAATCTGAGCGGCGATCATGCGGGCCATCTCGTCAGGCGACATGGGGATGATGCGGCGGCCAAACCCGGCACGGTCGGCGTAACCCGGGTGTGCTCCAACGACCACATTGTTCTTGCCGGCAACGGCGAGGGTGTTGAACATCGTGTCCGGGTCGCCGGCGTGCCCGCCACAGGCAATGTTCGCGCTGGTGACGATCCCCAGCATGGCTGCGTCGTCGCCCATCGACCACGGGCCATAACCCTCGCCGAGATCCGCATTGAGATCAATTGATCGCATCATCGGTCACGATCTTCGGCGGCTGCGCCCAAGAATGCAAGTGCACCTGCCACTGCGAGCTTCGCATCGGGGCAGACCCACTCGACCCCGATGTGGCGTACGTGCTCTCTCGCCGCGCTGGCAACCGCAGCGGCCAGACCACCGCAATCATGCAAAAGCTCGGCTTCTCGTCGGTGCAAGATATCGACGGTGGCAGCCTTGCATGGCAGGCCGCTGGCCTGCCCCTCGCTACCAAGAGATCAGACGGCCTGTGCGTTCTGCCAGGCGCCATATCCGCCCAAAATGTCGGAGACGTCGGCAAAGCCCGCTTCACGCAGCACGCTGGCCGCCACCGACGAGCGGTAACCGCCGGCGCAATAGACAACGGTCGGTGCCGACGGATCGAGTTCTCCGAGCCGCTCCGGGAGCTGGCCGACCGGGATGAATTGCGCCCCGTCAATCGCACCGAGTGCCACTTCGCCAGGGTTGCGAATGTCGAGCAGTTGGAGCCCGTTGATCATGTTGCGGCGAGCATCGAAGTCTTCCGCCGTCAGACGCGACGCTTGACGGACCCGTTCGGGAAGGTCAAGCATCACCACCGTCGGGAACTGCACGAATCCGGCGACACGGTCGAAGCCGATTCGAGCAAGCCGGTTCTTGGCCTCGGTCTCAAAGCCGTCGTCGACCACGAGGACGATGTCGACATCGTGCGGGACGACCGATCCGGCGAACTCGGCGTAGCGGCCATTCAGGCCAACGTTGATCGAACCGTCGAAATACCCGCGCGCAAACTCTTCGGGGTCACGACCGTCGATGATCATCGCCCCGTTTGCAACCAAGGCATCCGCTTCGTCAAGCGTGAGCGCCTGCGGAGCAGCACCCTCGTCGAGGAGCTCTCGGTCACGCCGATTGAGATCGGCGTCGAAGGCAAAGTACCCGGGCGGCGGCGTTTGCCCCTCGGTGACCAGGTCGACGAACGTTTCTTTGCTGTCGGCGAGCAGCGCGTAGTTCGTCGATCGCTGGACCCCGATGGTTGACCAGGTGTCGGTCGAGAGGTTTTTGCCACAGGCAGAGCCAGCACCGTGAGCGGGATAGACCCGAGTGCTGTCGGGAAGTGTGAGGAGCTGTTCGTGGAGGCTGTCGTACAGGCTCGCTGCCAGATCTTCACGGCTGTGGCCGACCGACGAAAGCAGATCGGGCCGACCGACATCGCCGATGAAGAGCGTGTCGCCGGTCAGCACTGCGTAGGGCTCTTCGCTCGTCGAGCCATCCCACACCACGATGCTGATCGACTCGGGAGTGTGGCCGGGGGTGTGCCGAATCTCGAGCACGACATCTCCGAGGTCGATTCGCTCACCATCAGCGAGCTTTCGTGATTCGAAGTCCGTGCGTGCGACGTCGGAGTAGGCAATCGCGGCACCAGTCGCCGCAGCGAGCTCGAGATGACCCGACAGGAAGTCGGCGTGGAAGTGCGTCTCAATGACCAGTTCGATCGTCAGGCCCGCGGCGTCAGCGTCACGAACGTATTCATCGATGTCTCGGCGCGGATCAACGACAACCGCTCGACCTGTGGCTTCATCACCGATGAGGTACGAGGCCTGCGAGAGACACTCAAGGTAATACTGCGTGAACTTCATGCTGGCGTCCGATCTGTTCGGCTATATGAACGAATATACGTACATTTAGATCAGGAGTCAACATCGGTTCAGAGTGCCTTGCTCCGCATAGAGTCTGTTTGTACGGATGTTCTGATAAATAGCACTCTGACGTCATCTGGACGTCGGCGGAGGATCTCATGACCCTTGACAGAACCAGCCCGATGCCACTGTGGGCACAACTCGAGTCTGAACTCAAGCGACGCCTCGACGCGGGCGAGTTCAACGACCGATTCCCGACCGACAGCGAGCTTGTCGCGGAGTACGAGGTCAGCAGGCACACTGTCCGCGAATCGATTCGCCATCTCAACAAGCGCGGGATTCTGCGGCGTGAACGCGGTCGCGGCACCGTTGTCAACCAGAGTGAGTTCGTCCAACCGCTCGGTGCGCTGTACAGCCTGTTCGAGTCGATCGAATCATCCGGTGTCGCGCAGCGCAGCAAGGTCCTGGCCCTCGAAGAGCGCAGCGACGAAACCATCGCCGTGCAACTCGGCCTGCCAGCCGACGCGCCGCTGCTCTACCTCGAACGCATCCGGTACGCCGGAAACGAAGCCCTGGCCCTTGATCGGGCCTGGCTGCCGATGGCAGTGGCCGGGCCGATCATCACCAGCAACTTCGAGCGCACGGCGCTCTACGACGAACTCGAGCGATGCTGCGGCGTTCGGCCGGACGCTGGGTGGGAGCGGATCGCACCACTGAACCCACAGCCGGCCGAACGGGCGCTGCTGGAGATGCGCCGTGGTGACGCAGCCTTCTTTCTCGAACGACTCAGCACAGCAAAGGGACGTCCCATCGAGTGGCGCACCACGACCGTTCGCGGCGATCGCTACCACTTCATCTCAAAGTTCGAGGCCGGCGTGGCCCCGACGCTCGCAGCAACCGCCAAGACGTGAGCAACTCAGTCGGCTGATCAACGAGCATCGGCGCTTTGCTACGTTCGGCACGGTGACCGTCGACAGCTACGCGTTCCTCCCGAGGGCCTTCCGAACGATGTTCGAAGCCGCACCCCGGTTCGAACACGAGCCGGTGTGGGCCGACTTCACCAAGCCACTGAACGAAGCACGGATCGGGCTCCTGTCGAGTGCCGGCATTTTCATCCAAGGTGAACAGGACGGGTTTGACATCGAGCGCGAGCGGCGCGAGCCCACATGGGGCGACCCGACGCTTCGGCCCATCCGATCCGATGTCAACCAAGCAGACATAGGTGCGACACACCTCCATATCCGCACGGATGACCTCCTCCACGACATCAACGTGGCACTGCCGATCAATCGACTCGACGAGTTGGTGGCCGACGGCCGCGTCGGCTCCGCTGCACCCGAGCACTTCTCGGTGATGGGCTTCCAGGAAAACGGTGCCGAAGTCTGGCGCACGACGACGGGGCCAGAAATCGCAGCTCGCTGTCACGCAGCTGAAATCGACGCGCTGATCCTCGCTCCGGCTTGACCGGACTGCTGCAAAAACGTGCCCGTGTTGGCGCGAATCATCGAAGCTGCAGGCGTCCCGACCGTAACGGTCACGATGATGCCGATTCTGTCCGACAAGTACCGATCGTCACGGACGCTCGGCGTCCAGTTCCCCTTCGGGCACTCCTTCGGGGCTGTTAACGACCGCGCGATGCAGCGGCGCACGCTCGACGCGGCACTCCAACTTCTGATCAACGCACCCGGCCCTGAGGCTCGAGTCGATGTCGACGAGCAGTGGCCCGGCGACGTTCGTGAGGCGTACAAAAACTGGCAGCCGGACGAGCCAAGCCCGATCGTGCTGCGCAGCATGGAAATGATCCGCCAGGCGTCCCAGAGTGGCACGATCTGACACATGCCGGTACCTGCTGCTCTCCTTAACATGTCGCTGACGCCTGTCGTCCATGACATCGACGAGCGGTGGGTAATGGCCTACGCGGCTGCGCTCGGTGATCACTCCGACCGCTACCTCGACACCACTCGCCGCGACGGTGTGGTTGCCCACCCCCTGTTTCCGGTCGGCCCCGAATGGGAAGCAATTGTCGCGTCGCGTTCGATGTCTGAACCGCTCGGCATGACTCGAGCCGAGGTCTTGACCGGCGTCCACGCAACCCACGACCTCACCGTGCACCGTCTCGTCCGACCCGGCGATCGTCTGTCGACCCAACTTTCCATCGTCGGAGTCACCGACATTTCCCCCGGCGCCAAGGTCACCACTCGACTCATCACCGTCGACCAGGACGGACAGCCCGTTGCCACCACGACTCAGGATGCCATCTACCTAGGCGTTCCGACCGACAACGTCAACCACCCGGACCCGACGCCCCCACCTGCGATACCCGCATCGGAACGTCACGGCGATCCAGTCGTGACGACTGTCGATGTCGCGGCAGGCGCTGCTCACGTCTACACGGAATGTGCACGAATCTGGAATCCGATCCACACCGACCGCGCCGTTGCCCAGGCCTCCGGGCTGCCCGACATCATCTTGCACGGCACCGCCACGCTTGCCCAGGGGATTACGGCCGTCATCAATCACCGAGCAGACGGCAACCCCGAACTCGTGCGCCGTGTCGCAGGCCGGTTCGCCGCCATGGTGGAACTCCCGTCGACGATCACCGTCAAGGTCTGGCCGGCCAACCAGACACCCGATGGGAACATGACGGTTCCGTTCGAGGTGTACAACGCTGCCGGAGTCGCCGCCGTGAAAGACGGGCTTGTCGTGCTCGGCACCTCGCCCTAACCAGCCCGACTCAGGCGGTACGGCCGTAGAAGGTGGTGCGTGCCGATTCTGACAGAGCGACACCGGGCCGGTCGTTGTAGGCAAACACGACGAGCAGGCGCGTGGTGCCACCTTCGGTCGGCGTGACGCGGTGGATGGCGTTGCGGCCGCGGAACAGCACGAGGTCGCCGGGTTCAAAATCAAGCGTCTGCACCGGCTCATCGCCGTCGAGAATTTTGCCGACCCGTTCGAATGCCATGTCGCCAGCGTCGGCATTGCGGACTGCTGGTACGTGTTCGAAGTGCGCCCCGCCCTCGGCAGCCTGCAACAACATCGTGACGGCAAAGGACGAATTGTCAAAGTGCCAGCCGAGTTCCATACCTTCGGACGCGAAGTGCACGTTGATCGATGACATGTCATCGGCAGAGGGGTGCACATTGTCGATACCGAGCACACCACAGAGGAACGAACGGAACAGCGCGTCGTTGTAGATGTCACGCAGCGGCGAGGCGTGGGGGATCTCGTCATCGGCAATCAAACCCTTGCTGCTTTTCACTTGCCGGTTGAACGGATGCGCCCCATCGAGCGACGGGTCAGCAGGCGTGAGGTACACATTGTGCGTTTTGCCGGCGTAGTAGGCATCGCCCTCGCGGGGTGCTGACTGAGCAACGATCTGCTCGATCGTCGCGGCGCGAGCGAAGCCAGCCAGCACCAGGGCGCCGTCGTTGTCGAGACGCTGACGACACTCAGCAATGTACGACTCGTCGTCGATGGGGTGCCGGTCTGTGTCGAGGTACGCATTGCTGTCGGCGCTGCTGTCTGCGCTGCGGTGGATGAGAGTCACCTGGTACTTCCTCTCTGTGGTCGGATTGGATCGAGCGATCCGAGTGGTCCGATCGTCTGGCGAATCAGGGGGACGCCTGGCCGGTAGGCCAGGTGGTGGTGTGTCGGAGCGTCGAGGATGGTCGCGTGGCCGGCCGACCCCGGCGTGAGTCTGCCGACATCGGTGCGACGAAGCGCCGCAGCGCCTCCGAGAGTAACTGCTTGGACCGCTTCGTCGATCGTCATGCCCATCTCGCGAACAGCGATGGCTATACAAAATGAGATCGAGGTCGTGTAGCTCGATCCGGGGTTGCAGTTGGACGCCAATGCAACAGTGGCGCCGGCATCAATCACCCGGCGCGCGTCGCCATACGGCTGCCGTGTCGAGAAGTCGGCTGCCGGGAGAAACGTGGCGACCGTGTCGCTGCCGGCCAACGCTTCGATGTCGCTATTAGAGAGATACGTGCAGTGATCAACTGACGCGCACCCGCAGTCGACAGCAAGTTGGACACCTGGGCCGTGGCCGAGTTGGTTGCCGTGAAGGCGCAGCCCGAGCCCGGCGGCCCGGCCCGCCTCGAGGACCGCTCGCGATTGGTCAGCGTCGAAGGCGCCCGTTTCGCAGAAGGCATCGACCCACTTGGCGTGCGGCTGTGCTGCGTCGAGCATTTCGTTGCAGACCAGGTGGATGTAGTCGTCGGCACGGCCTTCGAACTCAGCGGGCAGGAGGTGTGCCCCGAGGAACGTCGATTCCGTGGTGTATCTCCGGGCGATCTCGACGCTCCGGGTTTCGTCGGCAACGTTGAGGCCGTATCCCGACTTGATCTCGATCGTGGTGGTGCCAGCACGGTGTGCCTCGGCCAGTCGTTGGCGAACCAGGCCATCGAGCGCGCCAGTCGACATGTTGCGCGTAGCGTCGGTGGTCACGCGGATGCCGCCGCCGTCATAGGGCTGGCCGGCCATGCGTGCGGTGAACTCTTCGGCACGGTCACCAGCGAAGACAAGATGGGTGTGGGAGTCGACGAACCCGGGCAGCACGCATGCACCGTCGGCGTCAATGCGGTCGTCGGCAAGCGCTCCAGCCGGCCCGACATACTCGATGACGCCGTCGACGATCACGACCGACGCGTTGTCAATGATGCCGAGCGAACCGCGGCCGAGTGTCGGGTCGTTGGTGATGAGCGAACCAATGTTGTCGATCGCGAGTGATCGCTGTGTCGGTGTCGGCGTCGGTGTCGGCGTCGGTGTCGGTGTCGGTGTTTCAGGCATCATCCATGAGCTCCTTGATTGCAACATCGAGTTCGGCAGCCACGTCGATCGTCGAGTGACGTCCCTCGGAAATGATGTGGCGGCCATCGACGTACACGTCGGTCACGTCGGTCGCAATTCCAGCAAAGACCGCTGTTTCGACAGCGCCCCCGATGGTCGTCCCAGCGGTCCGAACCGAGTCGAGCCGCATGGTGACGAGATCGGCCCTGTTCCCAACTGCGATCGAACCGGCGTCGTTCCAGCCAAGGCTGCGATGACCGTTGATCGTTGCCATGTCCAACAGACAGGATGCAGGGTGGACACCGCGTTCGTTGCTGCGGAGGCGCTCGTCGAGTTCGAGGGCCCGAGCCTCTTCGAACAGATCGATCACTGCGTGCGAGTCGGAGCCGAGCGACATTTCAATACCTCGCTCGGCGAAGCGGCTCGTGGGTCCAATGCCATCACCGAGATCTCGTTCGGTGGTCGGGCACATCACGACCATTGCTGCCGCGGCGGCGAGCCGCTCGATGTCATGCCCAGACAGATGCGTTGCGTGAACTGCCGAGAAGCGGTTGGTCACGACACCCGATGCTGCGAGTACTTCGATCGGCGACGACCCGTGGTACGCCATGCAGGCCTCGTTCTCTGCGACCTGCTCCGAAACGTGAGCGTGCAGCGGAGCCTGGCGGGTTGCAGCCCAGTCGGCAACGAGCTGCATCGATCGAGGGTCGACAGCACGGACCGAGTGAATCGCTGCACCAATCCGGTGCGTGTTCCCGCTGCCAAGTCGATTGAGCCGGTCGGCCCAGGCGATGGCAGTTCCGTCACTAAATCGTTGCTGGACTCCGAACGGTTCGTTGTATCCGCTCACCCCGCAACCACCGTGGAGATACAACGTGTCAAGCAGTGTGATTCGGATGCCAACGTCGTCCGCCGCGGCGAGGAGCGCCACACTCATTTCGTTGGGATCGGAGTACTGCGTGCCATCGAGCTGGTGGTGGAGATAGTGGAACTCGCCGACGCAACTCACACCGGCCAACGCCATCTCGGCGAACACTGCGCGAGCCAGTCGACGGTAGGAGTCAGGCTCGAGTCGTTCAGCGGCGCGGTACATCAGGTCACGCCACGTCCAGAAGGTGCCCCGGTCGGCTTGGGTGCGTGACCGGAGTACCCGGTGAAAGGCATGGCTGTGGGCATTGGCCAGGCCCGGCATCGTGAATCCACTGAGTCGTGTTGCGCTACCCGGCTCGGCGTCGGCGGTGATCGTTGCGAATCGGCCGTCGAGGATGTCGACCAGCACGCCGCGTTGCGGCCGCCCGTCGACCAGCGCCGACTCGCACCACACCTGGGTGTTCACGAGCCGACGCGCTCCACAAATGCGGTGATCCGCTCAACAAAGGCGGCGCGGTGAAACTCGTTGAACTCGTCCCAGGTAGCCAGCGTGGATGGATCGGTGACGCGGTCGATAAACAGCACACCGTCGAGGTGGTCGCATTCGTGTTGCCAGGTGCCAGCGGTCAGGCCCCGTTTGATTTCGTCGTGTTCGACGCCGTCGCGGTCGAGATACCGCACTCGGATGTTGACGTGTCGGTCCACGTTGCCACGCAGCGGAACCGAGAGACAGCCCTCGTTCACCTCGACCAGTTCGTCGTCGAGCGGTTCGATGATCGGATTGATCGCAACCGTCAGCGGAATGGGCGGTTTGTACGGATATCGGGGGTTGTCGCCAACCTCCAGCACCGCGACCCTGAGCCGCTCGTTGATCTGCGTGGCCGCAAGGCCCGCACCGTTGGCATGGCGCATTGTCTCGATGAGGTCATCGATCAGTGTCTGGATCCGATCACTTGCGATCTCCTCGGCCGGCACCTCACTGGCGATGACGCGCAGCGTGGGGTGACCAATCGAGAGAACTGGCCGAACCGTCATTGCTCGCTCGTCAGGCCATCCGTTGCCGGCTCCGTGGCTCCGGCTTGCATCGGGCTGCCCTTCATCGGAATGACCACGCCCCGCTCGTCAGCGACCTCGATGGCCCGTTCGTAGCCGGCATCGACGTGGCGGATCACACCCATGGCGGGGTCGTTGGTGAGCACGCGTTCCAGCTTCTCGTCTGCGAGTGCCGTGCCGTCCGCGACGCTCACCTGGCCGGCGTGGATCGATCGACCGATGCCGACTCCCCCACCGTGATGGATGCTGACCCAGGTGGCGCCAGAACAGGTGTTGACGAGGCCGTTCAGAAGCGGCCAATCGGCAATGGCATCGGAGCCGTCGATCATTGCTTCGGTCTCGCGGTAAGGCGAGGCGACTGATCCGGAGTCGAGGTGATCACGCCCGATGACGATCGGAGCCTTCAGCTCGCCTGAACGAACCATCTCGTTGAAGCGAAGCCCAAGACGGTGCCGCTCGCCGTAACCGAGCCAGCAGATTCGCGCGGGCAGGCCTTGGAAAGCAACGCGTTCGCCAGCCAGCTTGATCCAGCGATGGAGGCCTTCGTTGTCGGGGAACTCTTCGAGCACCGCTTTATCGGTGGCTGCGATGTCGGCCGGATCGCCCGACAGTGCAACCCAACGGAACGGTCCGAGCCCCTCACAGAACAGGGGCCGGATGTACGCGGGCAGGAAACCGGGGTAATCGAACGCCCGCTCGAAACCGCCCAGTTTCGCCTCGGCGCGCAGGCTGTTGCCGTAGTCAAAGACCTCGGCGCCAGCGTCCATGAACCCGACCATGGCCGCGCAGTGGGTGGCCATGGCGGCACGCGATCGACGCGTGAACTCGGCCGGGTCGGTGCGCTTCAGTTCCGCAGCAGCCTCGGGCGTGAGGTCATTGGGCATGTAGCTCAGCGGGTCGTGCGCGCTGGTTTGATCGGTGACGATGTCAGCATCGACCTTGTCGGCGAGGAGTCGCGGCAAGATGTCGGCGGCGTTGCCGAGGAGACCCACCGACAGCGGTGTGCGGCTGGCCTTTGCCTCGTGCACACGGCGCACAGCGCTGATGTAGTCGGGGGCGATCTCATCGAGGTAGCGATGATCGACGCGCCGCTGCAGCATGCGCTGGTCGCAGTCAATGACGAGCACAACGCCGTCGTTCATGGTGACTGCCATCGGCTGCGCGCCGCCCATTCCGCCAGCACCGGCGGTGATCGTGAGGGTGCCGGCGAGGGTGCCATTGAAACGTTTGCGGGCAATCTCGGCAAAGCACTCGAAGGTGCCCTGCAAGATGCCCTGGGTGCCGATGTAGATCCACGAGCCGGCGGTCATCTGGCCGTACATGGTGAGGCCTTGCTGTTCGAGGCGGCGAAACTCGTCCCAGTTCGCCCAGTCGGGCACGAGGTTCGAGTTGGCAATGATCGCTCGCGGCGCCCACTCGTGGGTCCGCATCACGCCAACCGGCTTGCCGGACTGCACCAGCATCGTCTCGTCGCGCTCGAGCGTCTGCAGGGTGCGGAGCATGGCGCGGTACGAATCCCAGTTCCGCGCCGCACGGCCCGTACCGCCGTACACGACGAGTTCGTCGGGGTTTTCCGCGACCTCAGGGTCCAGGTTGTTCTGCAACATCCGGTAGGCGGCCTCCTGCGGCCACCCTTTGCAATTCAGCTTGGTACCGCGCGGCGCGCTGATGCCGGTGATGGGCGTTCCGATCGGGCCAAACGAAGAACTCATGCCTTGCAGTCTGCGCGCAATGACTCTAGTCTGTCAACAGATCACATTCATTGTCATTAGGTGACATTACGTAGAGAAGGCCACATGGCTTCCACGACCAGCACGACGACCGCTCCGAGCAGCGACCGGGAACGCGACCAAACGGGCGTCCCACGTTCGATCGGTCGGGTGCTCGACCTCTTCGAGATCGTGCTCGCCGAGCGCAACTGCAACCTCACCGCCGCAGCAAACGCATCCGCGCTCACGCTGACCACCGCGTTGCGGTACCTCCGAGCGCTCGAAACTCGCGGCTACGTCGACCGCGACGAGTCGGGCGACTTCTCGGCGGGCCCGACCATCTTGCGAATTGCTGCTTCCTTGCGTGGCGGCACCGTCCTTGACCGCCTGGCCACTATCGCTCAACCGCACCTCGACGAACTTGCCCGGCGCAGTGGCGAATCGACCTACCTCGCTGTGAGCGATGGTCGCACCGGCACCTATATCGCAACCGCCGAGAGCCCCCGTGCAATCCGCCACGTCGGCTGGGTCGGCCAGGACGTCACCCTGCGCGGCTCCGCGCTCGGCGCCGCGCTCGACGAACCCGGCACCACGGCCACCCGAACCGGCGCCGTCGAGGCTGACATCACCGCGATCAGCCGGGCACTTGCGTCGACCGGCAAGCTCGGCTTGGCGATCTCGATCGTCGGCCCCGAGTACCGCTTCGGGATTGACGAACGGACCGACCACGAAGCGTCAATCGCTGCGGCCGTCGACGCATTTGCGCACGAACTGCGCACCAATGGAGAGGACTACACATCATGACCATCCACCTCGACGGCCCCGGCGTCACCATCGCCGACGTTGCCGCCGTCGCCCGCGAATCCGAACCAGTCGAACTGACCGCAGCGGCGGTCGAACGAATGGCCGCTGCCCGAGCAGTCGTCGAACAACTCGCTGAAGGCGCCCCCAAGTACGGCATCTCGACTGGCTTCGGTGCACTCGCCACCGTCTCCATCCCACCCGACCGCCGCCGTGCACTCCAGGTCGCGCTCATCCGCTCCCACGCTGCCGGCATGGGCGACCCGGTCGAAGACGAAGTCGTGCGCGCCATGGTGTTCCTCCGAGCGCGCACGCTCGCTCTCGGCAACAGTGGGGCGCGCCCACTCGTTGCACAGGCGATGGTCGACATCCTCAACGCCGGCATCACACCGATAGTCCCCGAGTACGGCTCGCTCGGGGCCAGCGGCGACCTTGCGCCACTCGCCCACGGAGCGATGGCGCTTCTCGGCGAAGGTGACGTCATCTACGGCGGAAAGGTGAGACCCGCCGCCGAGGCACTTGCGGCCGCCGGCCTCAAACCCATTGAGCTCGCCGAGAAAGAGGGCCTCGCTGTCACCAACGGCACCGATGCCATCTTGGGCATGCTGTGCCTTGCCATTACCGACATCGAGCGCCTGCTCAGCCAGGCCGACATGATCACCGCGATGACCGTTGAGGGGCTTCTGGCCACCGACACACCCTTCGCTGCTGACCTCCAAGCACTTCGCCCACAACCCGGCCAAGCAGTGAGCGCGGCGAATCTCCGAGCCATGCTCGCCGGCTCCCCGATCGTCGCCAGCCACAACAACGATGACGACACCCGCGTCCAGGACGCCTATTCCATCCGCTGCACGCCGTCGGTTCACGGCGCCGTCCGCGACACTCTCGAGCACTGCCGCTTCGTCGCCCGCAACGAGCTCGCATCAGCGATCGACAACCCGATGGTGCTTGCCGACGGCCGTGTCGAGTCGTGTGGCAACTTCCACGGCGCACCACTCGGATTCGCTGCCGACTTCCTCGCCATTGCGGTCTCCGAGATCGGAGCGATTGCCGAACGGCGAATGGACCGCATGCTCGACAAGACCCGCAGCCACGGCCTCCCGCCCTTCCTCGCCCACGAAGTCGGCGTCGACAGCGGCCTGATGATCGGCCACTACACGGCAGCAGCCATGGCTTCGGAGAACAAGCGCCTCGCCGCACCAGCATCGGTCGACTCACTCCCGACGTCAGGCATGCAGGAAGACCACGTGTCTATGGCCTGGCTCGCGGTCCGCAAACTGCGCAAGGTGGTCGACAACGTTCGCCGCATCCTTGCAGTCGAATACGTCTGCGCCGCTCGAGCAATCGAATTCCGCGCGCCGCTGGCGCCGTCGCCGGCAACCGGCGCGCTGCTTGCACTGCTGCGCGTCGACGTTGATGGCGCTGGCCCCGACCGATACCTCGCCCCCGAACTCGCTGCGGCAGAAACCCTCCTCAATTCATCTGCACTGGCCGATGCACTCGACGTGATCGGAATCAGTCTCGACTGAACCCCGACTTTTTGCGCTCGGTACGATAAAGGGTCAACATCCAGTTCTGGAAGAACAGCGCTATCCGTTGAAGTCGAACATTCTGTATCTCACCCGAACGAGGAACCACCAGTGACCAACTCCGTGACAATCACCGACAACCGCACCGGCCAGACCGTCGAAATCCCCGTCGAAGGCGGAGGCATCGACATGGCTGCGATCCAGAAGCTCATGCCCGGCACCTGGGTACTCGACCCGGCATTCACTGGCACAGCATCAACCACCTCGACAATCACCGATCTCGATGGGGCCAACGGCATCCTCCGATATCGCGGGTATCCGATCGAACAACTGGCCGAGAACTCGACGTTCCTCGAAGTGTCCTATCTCCTGCTCCACGGTGAACTGCCAACGCAACCTGAACTCGATGCTTGGGTGCAAGACGTCCGCCACCACACCTTCATCCACGAGAACATGCGCAAACGGTTCACCGAGGGCTTCCACTACGACGCTCATCCCATGGGCATGTTGATGTCCGCGATTGCTGGCCTGTCGACCTACTACCCCGAGGCCAAAGACGTCCTTGACCCAGACACCCGTCACCGTCAGATCGTGCGGCTCATCGCAAAGACCCCGACACTTGCTGCACTCGCGTACCGCGCCAGCATCGGCATGCCCTTCGTCTACCCCGATAACGATCTGAGCTACCCCGAGAACTTCCTCTCGATGATGTGGCGCATCGCCGAACCGCAGTACAGGCCCGATCCGGTGCTCACCAAGGCGTTGGATGTCCTGCTCATCCTGCATGCCGACCACGAGCAGAACTGCTCCACCTCGACAATGCGTATGGTCGGCTCGTCACACGCCGACCCATACTCTTCAGCTGCGGCGGCAACCTGCGCCCTGTACGGCCCCCGTGTGTTGCGTCTGACTTCGTGTCGCAGTTCGCGTCGAGTTTCAGTCAGCATGTGAGGGTCCTCGATCGAGCCTGAGGAGGCACGTGTGAGTACTCAACCTGGACGTAAGAAGAGGCGGTTCCTGGCACCGCAAGAGAAGTT